>CAMCHR010000091.1 GCA_945874755.1 Chitinophaga pinensis | reverse complement strand
ACTCAATTTTTATTTTTTTTAATTTTAATTTTTAATATTTGCACAAGTCCCTTACCTTTGCCCTCCTGAAAATTAATTAGTACATGGCAAATCATTCGGCAACAAAAAAAGATGTAAGACAAGCAACTAAACGTCGCGATAGAAACCGTTATTATGGTAAAACTACTCGTAACGCTATTCGTGATTTAAAGACAATAGAAGAACAAAAAGCTTACGACGATAAATTACCTACAATCGTCTCTCAAATTGATAAATTAGCTAAGCGTGGCATTATCCACAAAAACAAAGCTGCTAATTTAAAGAGCAAGTTAGCTAAACACGTTGCTGTAAAGCAAGTGGTTAAGAAAAAGTAATTAACGCGCTATAATAGCGTCTAGAATTGATATTGAAATCCTGCCTGAAAAGGCGGGATTTTTTGTCCCCACCCTATGTGAAATACTCCCTTTCATAGACATCTATTTTCATTGTATCTTCGCCTTATGACTGAAAAAATTTTAATCCTAGATTTTGGTAGCCAATACACTCAGTTAATTGCAAGAGCAGTTAGAGAGGCCAATGTATATTGTGAAATTCAACCCTTTCATAATGCAATTGTCTTTGATGAATATTTAAAAGGGGTGATTTTAAGTGGCTCTCCTGCCAGCGTGAACGAAGACGAGGCGCCCAATCTAGATATTCAAGCTATTTTAGCCAAACTACCCCTTTTAACCATTTGTTATGGCGCTCAATTGAGTGCTAAGAACTTTGGCGGGAAAGTAGAAAAGTCCAATAAACGCGAATATGGTCGTGCCCAATTGCGTATCAAAAAAGATGATATCATTTTTAAGAATATCCCAGACAATAGCCAGGTATGGATGAGCCACAGTGACTCCATTACTGTTTTACCCGAAAATTTTGAACTATTGGCCGATACAGAGAGTATCCCTGTAGCCGGTTTTAGAAAAATAGCAGATCAAGGACATAGCTTACACGGATTTCAATTCCACCCAGAAGTCTATCATTCATCGGAGGGTAAGACAATGATTCGTAATTTCTTGGTAGAAATATGTGGCTGTAAACAAAATTGGACCCCTGCCTCTTTTGTCAATGAGACTGTGGCCCAATTAAAAGAACAGATTGGAGATGGTCATGTGATTATGGCATTAAGTGGCGGTGTGGACAGTACCGTTGCTGCCACTTTAATTCATAAAGCCATTGGGAATCGCCTGCATGGTATTTTTGTTGACAATGGGGTTTTAAGAAAAGACGAGTTCCAGCAGGTGCTAGACATGTACGGTAAAATTGGATTGAATGTAAAAGGGATTGATGCCAAAAATATGTTCTATGATGGCCTTGCAGGTAAGTCTGACCCCGAAGAAAAGCGTAAAATCATTGGAAAACTATTTATAGATGTATTTCAAATAGAGGCATCTAATATGATGGAAGTCAAGTTTTTAGGTCAAGGAACTATTTACCCAGATGTGATTGAAAGTGTAAGCGTTCACGGGCCATCTCAAACCATAAAATCGCACCATAATGTAGGCGGATTACCTGACACCCTGCACCTTAAATTAGTAGAGCCCCTTCGTAGTTTATTCAAGGATGAGGTACGAAAAGTGGGCCTTGAATTAGGCATCCCTTCAGATATGATTCAAAGACATCCTTTCCCAGGACCAGGATTGGCCATTCGTATCTTGGGCGAGATAACCCCTGAAAAAGTGGACCTGCTACAAAGAGCAGATGCAATTTATATCGATGGACTGAAAGAGTTTGGATTATATGACAAGGTTTGGCAAGCTGGCACCATCCTATTACCAGTTAAAAGCGTTGGGGTAATGGGTGACGAAAGAACCTATGAATTTACTGTGGCTTTAAGAGCCGTGACTTCTGTGGATGGAATGACTGCAGACTGGGCACATTTACCTTATGAATTCTTAGCACATATGAGCAACTCTATCATTAACCAAGTAAGAGGCATCAACAGAGTTGTATATGATATAAGCAGTAAACCACCTGCAACCATCGAGTGGGAATAGAAAAATATGTGTTAAATAGCTTCTTATTTAATATCAAACAAAATGGGTTAATTCATTCTATTTCAATGAATTAACCCATTTTAATTTATAAGACTATTCGAACATCAAATCCTAAAGCCACTACAATCAATCGGGCCTTATTCATGCTGATGCTAGTTCAATTTCTTTTGAATAGAGGTGATTTGATCTTGTAATGTATTCACAACACCAGCTAATTGATCTACATTCCACATTGGCTGAGCACCAGCTTTATGGATGATGTAAACGGCCTTCCAAACCTCCACTATATCTTTCGTATTTACTTGATATGGCTCATATAAAGGATTATCACTCAACAATGTAAGCTTCTCACCAATGGAACCTACTGAACGATCATCGTTGGTAATAATACGCTTATACACCACTCCGTCTGTATTTGAAATAACGATATAGGTATTGCTGCTTTTCACATCTTTTAGACTTGCCACACGCTCACCTACAATCACACTTCCACTAGGGGTTGGTAACATACTGTCTCCAACAATCTCAAATGCGCGGTATTCTCCTGGCGCCAACATAGGTAAGGTGAAGGTATTTAACTCATCAATGAATTCTGGGTCAGCATAGCCAGCCAAATAGCCTGCAGCAGCTTTAACTGGAACAAATGACACAATTGCTGCACTACTTGAAGGATCTGTCTTAATTGAACGACGACGCTCTAAATAAGAGCCTCCCATATTATAGCCCTGGTTCAAGTCAAATTCCTCCATCTGAGATAGATCTTGAAATAAGAATACCTCTAAACTAATATTAAACAAGGCACAAATGGCTTCCTGTACTTCTAACCTTGGTTCTGCCCTCTCTTCCTCATAGGCACCTACTAGGGAACGCTTAATTTGAAGTTGGTTTGCTAACTCTTCTTGAGTCCAATCACGTTGCTTTCTGATGAATTTTAAATTCTTACCTGCGTATGACATAACTAATAATTTTAGTGCAATTTACTAATTATTTTAGTTTTTCCAAATTTATTTAGCAATTTCTTTTTTTGAGGCCATTCCCCTTCTTGGTAACTTGCAGCATGGCTAAAGTAAAAAAGGA
>CAMCHR010000090.1 GCA_945874755.1 Chitinophaga pinensis | reverse complement strand
CTGAGGTCCCGGGTTCAAATCCCGGTCTCGCTACATGAAAATCAAGGACTTACGTTAAATCGTGGGTCCTTTGTTGTTTCTGCGTGAGGTTTGCGTGAGGTTTTGCGTGAGGTTTTTGTCATTTCTTACCGAAAACACGAACCTTTAATACAGATAATTCTACTACTGTTAAAACCTTTGGAGGATAGTTAGATGGGATTATCAAAATTTTCCAATACTAAATACAAACCCTATTACAAAGCTTAATTACTAATTTTGAATCATGGTCATCAGTAACTATGAAAGAATGATACAATTGTCGGATGATGTATTCTCAAGCCGTACAGATCCTGACCAACTTAGCGTGAATGAAAATGTGATGGAGCATTTACAGCTCATTCACCCAGATACACTGTCTGAATACGATGATGGAAATGGTCCTGTTTGTTGGTTATTATGCATTCCCACCACGCTCGATTTAATGACTAAATTTATTGATCAAACAATATCAGAACGGGAACTATATGAATTAACGCCACTGAATACTAAATATGAAGCCATTTATCTATGTTCGGCTTTATTATTGGAAGAATTTCGGGGGAAAGGAATTGCCCAACGCTTAGCCGTTACAGCAATAGAAAATATCAGGATAGATCATCCAATTAAGGCGCTATTTTTCTGGTCTTTTAGTAAAGAGGGCCAAAAGCTCGCAGAAAAGCTATCCCGGTTAATTGGTTTACCATTGTACAAGCGATAAGAAAGACTAGCTACTCAGAAGAAATTCATTTTGATAGACTAGCCCAGAGTATTATAAACAATCAAGTTTGATACTCGTTTTAGAAAGTCAAGTACTTACGCTAAATCGTGGGGCCGTTATTGTTTTAGCATCAGGGTTTATATCAACTATAATTTATTATTGGGTGATAAGTAAATAATGCCAATTTACTTTTTTTTGTTCCATAAAAAATTTCATCAAACCCATCATTTCCATTAAAAATAATGGTTATTTTGTAGTCATGAAAATGAAACTATTTAACGTAAGATTCTTTCTTATAGCCTCTATGATGCTATTTCTTGTTGCCTGTAGTAAAAAAGATCAAATTACCACTCCTACAGTTCCACCTGTAGTAACACCACCCGGTGGCAATAGCATTAGTCCTCCAACCCCCTTTGGCTTTTACGTGGTTGGATATTTTCCTAGCTATCGAGATCCTTCTCTTGTAACAGATGAGAAATTTCGGATGTGTAATGTAGTAAACTATGCATTTGCCAATGTAACTTCAACAGGTGGATTAACAGTTGCTAATCCTTCTGTATTTTCTACTATTAT
Organism: Chitinophaga pinensis; assembly: GCA_945874755.1. Classification (GTDB taxonomy): domain Bacteria; phylum Bacteroidota; class Bacteroidia; order Chitinophagales; family Chitinophagaceae; genus Sediminibacterium; species Sediminibacterium pinensis_B. Next base: position 1,799 of record CAMCHR010000090.1, on the reverse strand, counting down.
TTCAAAAGCAAAATCGAATAATGCAAAAATATTCATTAGTATTGCTGGCCTGGCAGCCGATTTTAAAAACATGGCTACTACACCGAATGGACGCAATGGCTTTGTAAAATCAATTATGCAAGTAGTTCGAACTTATGGATTAGATGGAGTGGATGTAGATTGGGAATTTCCTAGAACCGATGATGGAACTGATATTACCTATACTGCATTTATGAGAGAGTTAAGCGATTCATGCCATACAGGGGCTAAATATTATTTATCTGCCGCTATAACTGCCGGAAAATATGCCGGAGCAGTTCGCGATGCAATTAATAGTAGTTTATGGACCAATAACACAGTTGATTTTTTTAATATCATGGCATACGACGATTTCAGTACAACTACTCCTTTTAAACACCATAGCGATTTAGCCTTGGCTCAAACTTCATTAAATTATTGGATTACTTCAAGAGGTATGCCCGCTTCTAAAGCAGTATTAGGAATACCAGCCTATGGTAGACCAAGCGGTATAACACAAACTGGTACAGTGTTAACATATAGTACCATTACCAACGGATCGGGTAGTGCATTTTCAGATTCAGCAGTAGTAAGTGCAGGTGGCTTCAGCAATTATACCATTTATTATAATGGAATGCCTACTGTAAAACGCAAAGCAAAATTGGCACAATCGATGGCCAATGGGATTATGATGTGGGAGAAAGGACAGGATCGTACCGATGGGTTGTCTTTGTTAAAAGCTGTATGTGATACCCTTGGAAGGGCATATTAGTCTTTTTATGTTGCTGTAATTATTCCCCAGTGAAGTGGGATGAGTTTGAGCTATAATTTAGTTTAAGTGTTAATTTATTAGAAAGCACATTCGCAGCCCCTTTGCTGAGAGAGTCATTTCACTTTTTACCGAAAACACGAACCTTTAATGCTGATATTTCTACAGCGGTTAACACCTTTGGGTCGAGGTAATACTTTTCTAAAACTTGGGAACTTTACAGGGGAATCAGTTTTTATTTGTAATATTATATTTGAATATTTTCAATGAAAAAAATAATTTACATAACTTTTATTTTCGTTTTAACGAGTTGTTCAAAAAAAACAGATCTAACTAAAAATAGAGTAGAGATTGGTGACAAATTTGGTGGTGGAATAGTTGCATATATATTGACACGAAGTGATGTTGGGTATGATGTAAATGTACAGCATGGGTTGATTGCAGCTACCGCTGATCAGAGTAAAGGAATTTATTGGTTTAATTTAGAGTACATAAACACAGGCGCTAAAAGTGGTAACGGATTTATAAATTCAAATCTTATTGTTACAAAACAGGGACCAACAGCTACAAACTATGCTGCCGGCATAGCAAGAGCATATACAGGTGGTGGATTCACAGATTGGTATTTACCAAGTATTAATGAACTGAGTAAGTTATATTTTTATAAAAATGATATTGGCGGATTTGGAACAGGGGCCTACTGGAGTTCTTCAGAGTATGACGATTTTTATGCTTGGTATATAACTTTTTACGATGGGTCACAAGGTAGTTTTTATAAATATTATTCAATGAATGTTCGGGCTGTTAGAGCTTTTTAATATCATTTTAATCAGGCGACCTTCGAGGATGACAGCGAACGAAGTGAAGCTGGCAATCTCGTTCTCGCTACATGAAAATCAAGGACTTACGTTAAATCGTGGGTCCTTTGTTGTTTCTGCGTGAGGTTTGCGTGAGGTTTTGCGTGAGGTTTTTGTTATTATAAATTTTACATAACTAAATTATTTTATATTTGTATAATGAAACTGCTCACTTC
>CAMCHR010000089.1 GCA_945874755.1 Chitinophaga pinensis | reverse complement strand
GTGATAGGCTTTGTAGAGCGTACGGGATTCGAACCCGTATTACCTCCGTGAAAGGGAGGTGACCTAACCCTTAGTCGAACGCTCCATGGTCATCTAGGTTATTAGGGTCGCAAAAATAGGTCTCAAAGCCTTTACTGCCAAACAATTTTGTCATTTTTTTGATGATTTATCAAATTAGACCTTCAAGCTGCTTGGCTTCCGCAAAGGTTTGTGTCCATATCAATCTTATAAGGTTTCTCGTAATCCTTATTAATACAGACGCATCAGTGCTTATTTAGGATATTTTTTTAGTCCTTTTTTTAAAAGGATTGTATCTTCGCATCTCTATTCATAAATAAATCGATTACAATGAGTTCAGTAAAAGTGGCAATCAATGGTTTTGGACGAATCGGACGTTTAGTTTTCCGTCAAATTTATAATACACCAGGAATCGAAGTAGTGGCCATCAACGACCTTACTTCACCGGCTGCTTTAGCGCACTTATTAAAGTATGATAGTGCTCAAGGTCGTTTTGACGCCGAAGTAAAATCAACTGAAGATGCAGTAGTCGTAAACGGACATGCTGTAAAAATATACGCTCAAAGAGATCCGTCTCAAATTCCTTGGGGAGCGCATGATGTAGATGTGGTAATTGAATCTACTGGATTTTTTACAGATAAAGAAAAAGCAGAATTACATATTAAAGCAGGTGCTAAGAGAGTGGTGATTTCTGCTCCAGCAACTGGCGAAATGAAAACAGTGGTTTTCAATACCAACCATGAAATCATTGATGGTACTGAAACAGTGATCTCTGGCGCATCTTGTACCACCAACTGTTTAGCGCCTATGGCAAAAGTGTTAGAAGAAAAATTTGGTATCGTTACCGGCTTAATGTTAACCGTACATGCCTATACGAATGATCAAAATACATTAGATGGTCCGCATCCAAAAAATGATTTAAGAAGAGCAAGAGCAGCTGCTGCGAACATTGTACCTAACACAACAGGTGCTGCAAAAGCAATTGGTTTAGTATTGCCAAGCTTAAAAGGTAAATTAGATGGATCTGCACAACGCGTTCCAACCATCACTGGTTCTTTAACGGAGTTAACGACTATCTTATCTAAGAAAGTAACTGCCGAAGAAGTGAACGCAGCAATGAAAGCAGCAGCAAATGAATCTTTTGGTTATACCGAAGATGAAATTGTAAGTTCTGATATCATTGGAATCTCTTATGGTTCTTTGTTTGATGCAACACAAACAAAAGTAATGACACAAGGCGATGTACAGTTAGTGAAGACGGTGGCTTGGTACGATAACGAAATGAGCTATGTTAGCCAATTGGTGCGTACAGTGAAATATTTCGCGAGCAAAATAAAATAAGTCAATTAAACGTATACAATGCCTCCGAAATTCGGGGGCATTTTTATTCAGTTGCTAAGAAGTAGTAAAAAATTATAAACGATTACAAATAAAAACTATGAGTTCCTTTAAAGATTTTTCTTTCGCAGGTAAAAAAGCCCTTGTACGTGTGGATTTTAATGTACCCTTAAATGAGCAATTTCAAATTACAGATGACACACGTATGCGTGCAACTGTAAAAACAATTCATAAAATTTTACAAGACGGAGGTAGTGTTATTTTAATGAGTCACTTGGGTAGACCAAAAGAGGGTCCTACCGAAAAGTATTCTTTAAAATATGTGGTAGCGCATCTATCTGAATTATTAGATGGCAAGGAAGTGCAGTTTGCAGATGATTGTATTGGCGCAGACGCCGTAAATAAAGCAGCAGCTTTACAAGCAGGCGAGGTATTGTTACTAGAGAACTTAAGATTTTATAAAGAAGAAGAAAAAGGGGATCCTGCATTTGCCGAAAAATTATCGAAGCTAGGAGATGTCTATGTGAACGATGCTTTTGGCACAGCACATAGAGCACACGCATCTACTGCCATCATTGCACAATATTTTTCAAAAGAAAATAGAACTTTTGGATTCTTGATGGAAGCAGAAGTGGTGAGTGCAGAGAAAGTATTGCACGAAGCACAAAAGCCTTTTACTGCCATCATTGGTGGTGCGAAAGTGTCAGATAAAATTTTAATCATTGAAAATTTATTGGAGCGCGCTACAGATATTATTATTGGTGGTGGGATGGCGTATACTTTCTTCAAAGCACAGGGCGGTTCCATTGGAACATCCATCTGCGAAGACGATCGTATGCCGCTTGCTTTAGAAATTTTAGCTAAGGCGAAAGCAAAAGGCGTGCAGATTCATTTGCCAATGGACAATATCATCACCACTGCATTTTCAAATGATACAGAAAGAAAAAATTGCGAGAGCATGTCGATTCCAGACGGATGGATGGGCTTGGATATTGGAGAAGCTTCAAGAGCGAAGTTTAAGGAAGTGATTTTGGCTAGTAAAACCGTTTTATGGAATGGTCCAATGGGGGTGTTTGAAATGTCTAACTTCCAAGGGGGAACCAAAGCAATCGCCGAGGCGGTAGCCGAAGCGACTGAAAAAGGCGCTTTTAGTTTAGTAGGTGGTGGCGACAGTGTGTCAGCCGTGAATCAGTTTGGGTTCAATGAAAAAGTAAGCTATGTAAGTACAGGCGGCGGGGCTTTATTGGAATATTTTGAAGGCAAAATTTTACCAGGTATTGCTGCTATCAAGGGATAAATGGTCGTACTTGAGTAAATTATCTATAAGAACTTGTTAATTATAACCCTTCCCAGCTTTGGGGAGGGTTCTTTTTGTCAGGACTTTCCGTCATAAAACAAGTTTGGTACTAGCTTTGCTCTATCTTTATAAACAAATACAAAACTATGTTACGTAAAAATTTAGGACTATTCATTTTTTTAGGAGTTCTCGTAATTTTAATAGGCTATGGTTGCAACGGCTATAATGGCTTAGTAAATCAAGACGAGAATGTAAATCAAGCATGGAATAACGTGCAAAGTGACTACCAAAGACGTGCGGATTTGATCCCGAACTTGGTGAACACAGTTAAGGGAGAAGCAAATTTTGAGCAAACAACTTTACAGAATGTAATTGCTGCACGTGCAAGCGCTACACAAATGAAAGTGGATGCAAAGGATTTGACACCAGAAAAATTACAACAGTTCCAAGCAAGTCAAGGTCAATTGTCTCAAGCTTTAGG
>CAMCHR010000088.1 GCA_945874755.1 Chitinophaga pinensis | reverse complement strand
TTCACATCAAGCATTTGAGGATGCAGAAAAAATAGTTGCTGAAAGAATTGCTACCTTAAAAAATATCAATGGAAAGCAAACTGTCGAAAGCTTCCACAAGCGTTTAGGTAAAATTATCTGGAACGAATGTGGTATGTCAAGAACAACTGTTGGTTTAAAGCAAGCGATTGCAGATGTACAAGCATTGAAAAAAGAATTTTGGTCGGATGTTAGAATCCCTGGTGAAATCAACGAATACAATCCTGAATTAGACAAAGCCAACCGTGTGGCAGACTTTATTGAACTAGGTGAATTAATGTGTGTAGATGCATTAGCTAGAGAAGAAAGTTGTGGAGGTCACTTTAGAGAAGAATACCAAACACCAGAAGGAGAAGCATTAAGAGATGATGAAAACTTTATGTATGTTGCCGCATGGGAATTGAAAAAAGAACATGAGTGGGCTTTACACAAAGAGGATCTAAAATATGAAGTGATTCAAACATCTCAAAGAAACTATAAATAATATTGCCATGTCACATACTACTATGAATTTAAATTTGAAAGTTTGGCGTCAAAAAAATACGAAAACTGCTGGTGCATTTCAAATGTACAGAGTTGAAAATATTTCAGATGAAATGTCTTTCTTAGAAATGATGGATATTTTGAACGAACAATTGATTACGACAGGTGGCGAACCTGTTGCATTTGACCACGATTGTAGAGAAGGTATCTGTGGAATGTGTTCTATGTATATCAATGGTAAACCACACGGTCCTTGGCAAGCCAATACCACTTGTCAGTTGCATATGCGTGCTTTCAAAGACAATGACACGATTGTAATTGAACCTTGGAGAGCAAATGCATTTCCGGTTATTAAAGATTTAACAGTAGACAGATCTGCATTTGATAGAATTATTCAAGCAGGTGGATATGTAAGTGTGAATACAGGTAATGCAGTAGATGGTAATTCATTACCAATCGAAAAAGCAAAAGCAGATGAAGCATTTGCAGCAGCCATGTGTATTGGTTGTGGTGCTTGTGTAGCAGCTTGTAAAAATAGCTCTGCCATGTTATTCTTAAGTGCTAAAGTATCGCACTTAGCCTTATTACCACAAGGAGGTCCAGAAAGAAAAACACGTGTAACCAATATGGTGGCACAATTAGATAAGGAAGGCTTTGGCGCATGTACCAATACGGGTGCTTGTGAAGCAGCTTGTCCTAAAGAAATTTCAATAGCGAATATTGCTCGTTTAAACAAAGAGTATATCGTAGCTGGTTTAACTTCTGAATAATAGTGGCAAATCCCTATTTTCAGTGTAAACAATTTATCGTGCATCAGGAACATACTGCAATGAAAGTATGTACTGATGCATGTTTATTTGGTGCATGGGCTGCTGCTGATGTGCAAATACAAACTGCTAAAAAAATATTGGATATTGGTTCCGGTACAGGTTTATTAAGTTTGATGTTAGCACAACAAACATCTGCACATATCACGGCCATAGAAATGGAGGCCGGTGCATTTGAACAAACTAAAGCTAATTTTGAATTAAGCCCTTGGAAAGAAAGATTGAATGCAATTCATAATTCTATTCAAGATTATGCATCCAACAACAATCAAACATTATTTGATTGCATCATTACCAATCCACCTTTTTACGAAAGCGATTTAACCTCACCTGATAGTACAAAAAATTTAGCATCACATAGTACAGCTTTGTCATGGGATGAATTAGTAAAATCAGTTGCTAGTTTATTACAAGAAAATGGTGCTTGGTATGTTTTGGTACCCACCTTAAGGGCTTATACGATGCAAAAATTGGCATTGAATGATGGACTACAATTATCAGAGGAATGTTTGATGTACAATGATGCAAAGCATCTACCCATTAGGGCCATGTTGAAATTTGTAAAACAAAAGGAAGCGGTAATACAGAGAAAGAAAATCATCATCAAAAATGAAGATCAATCCTACACGACTGATTTTACAACACTTTTGAAGGAGTACTACTTACATTTATAAGTATGTCAGTTTAAGTATTATTAAGTATTATTAAGGATTTTTACAAGAAATTAATAAGAAGCACTAATGCTTTGCATAGTCCACTAAATTTTCATAGCGAGGATTTAACACCCCTTTCTCCAACATTGTTGCACGTTGGATAATTTCGTTTCCTCCAGCTACTAAATCCGATAAAACATATTTAATTAATTGCTCTCCAAAGAACCTGCTTGCATCACGCGGCAATTCATTGGGTAAATTACCCACCGCCATAACATCTATTCCTTCAGGCAAGTAGGGCGCTGTCTTTTCAAAGCTATTGACATTCACACCATACACAGGATCTTCTGATGGCGCATCTCCTAAATTACAGGGTACACTGCCATGTGCATCATCTGTGATATCTGCAATAGTTGTCAATTCAAATTCTTCTTCTAATAAATCTTGGTGTGTAAACAATGGAGGAATACCTGGCTCCCAATAAATACCATTCATTAAAATCTGTGCATGCGGTAAGTATTGTTTAAATAAACAATCATAATTTTCGGGATGTGCATGAAAATCATTCCGCTCATACCCCTTCGTTATTTTGTGTCTGTATAAATCTCTACTTTTTAAATGCACATAAACAGGGTATGCATAATGACGATCAAATTCATCTGGCTCTACTTGTTGCACATCCATTAAATTCATGATCTCTAAAATACCATGCGCTACTCTACCCGATCCTGTGACAACAATTTTTACTGGAGGCAATTTTAAACCAAAATAAGTATGGATTAATTCTCTATAATCTTTTACTTCTTTCACCCTACCTAAATGAAATGCTTTAGTGCGATTGCCATAAGCCATGATGCCATTATGCGCACCAACAATGCCTGCAAAAAAACCAAAGCCGATCAATCTCTGTCCATCTTCATGTTCTAAACATTCATAATCAATTAATGTAATGCCTTTATCCATCATGGTATGAAACAAAGCTTGATTATAGGGCTGTGCCTTTTTGGTATGTGAAAAGAATAAATAAGTTTTTCCTGCAATCAACTGGGCCTTCGGCACCTCTTTAATACCCAATAAAATATCTGCTTGACTAATATCGATCACCAATGCTAACCCTTCTCTACTGTATTCCTCATCTTTATAACACCTGTTGGGTGATGCTTCTACAATAATATCCCAATCTGGATGCTGTTCTTTAAGCCATTTGCATTGCTTAGGCGTTAAAGCCACCCTATTATCACTGGGAACTTTTCCCTCTTTAATAAGTCCTAATACAGGCATATTGGTTATTTTGCACAATATAAGAAATTTCAGCATGAACTATTTTGAGTTATTTGGTCTTCCTATTGGTTTTCA
>CAMCHR010000087.1 GCA_945874755.1 Chitinophaga pinensis | reverse complement strand
GAATATTTCCGTGATGGAGATGGAACAGGAAAAGGAAAGGATATCTTATTCTTCGTAGATAATATCTTCCGTTTTACGCAAGCAGGTTCAGAGGTGTCGGCTTTATTAGGTCGTATGCCATCTGCGGTAGGATACCAACCAACTTTGGCTACAGAGATGGGATTGATGCAAGAGCGTATTACTTCAACTAAGAATGGTTCTATTACTTCAGTTCAAGCGGTCTATGTACCTGCGGATGACTTAACAGATCCGGCTCCAGCAACTACTTTCGCGCACTTAGATGCCACAACAGTATTGTCTCGTAAGATTGCCGATTTAGGTATCTATCCTGCGGTGGATCCATTGGATTCTACTTCAAGAATTTTAACGAAAGCCATTGTTGGTGATGCGCATTATGATACAGCACAGAAAGTTAAAATGATTTTACAACGTTATAAGGAATTACAAGATATCATTGCCATCTTAGGTATGGATGAATTAAGTGATGAAGATAAATTAGTGGTATCACGCGCACGTCGTGTTCAACGTTTCTTATCTCAACCTTTCCACGTAGCTGAGCAGTTCACAGGTTTGAAAGGTGTATACGTTTCTATCGACGATACCATCAGAGGTTTCAATGCAATTATGGATGGTCAAGTAGACGAGTATCCAGAAGCAGCATTCAACTTAGTGGGTACCTTAGAAGATGCGATTGAGAAAGGTAAGAAAATGATGGCTCAAGCATAATCAATTAAAATTCCATTCATGTTATTAGAAATATTAACACCAGAGAAGAAATTATTTAGTGGAAATGTACAAGGAGTGCAATTACCTGGTGTAGATGGTTTATTTGAGATCTTAGACAAGCATGCACCAATAGTGAGTGCATTAGGAATTGGCAATATAAAAGTCTTACAAAAAGGCGCTGCAGCTGAAACCTATGCCATACAAGGTGGATTTGTAGAAGTCATTGATAATAAAGCCACCGTATTGGTAGAAGGCGTTTTATAAATAGGCTCACAATAACAAAAAATTATCACTATCCGAATCCCTCTCGAACTATCGAGAGGGATTTTTTTATATATTCACGTAGGCAAATTTTGCAAGATTGTATTGGATAGATTATGAAAAAAACATTCCCTTTTTTATTTACATTAATTGGATTATCCATTCTAGGGATTTTGTTTATTCAAATCACTTGGCTACAAGGTTTATTTTTATTGCAAAAAAATCAATTGATTGAAAAAGTAAATCAGGCAGGTGTCGTCGTTTCTGCTGATTTAGGAAAAAAATTAAATGGTGGTTTGGCGTTTCATTTCCCTAAAAAATCCTTGAGTTTATCTGGAGCAGGGCATTCGCATAGTTTTGAAGAAGCCACTCTATCAGATCTGTATAGTTTTCAGGATCTAGATAAAAGATTAAAAGCCGCATTGATCAAATATGGATTGCAAGACTTGTCTTATGAGTTTGCTTTACAAGACAAAAATGGCATTATTGAATTTAAAAGTAAAAAGTTCGAAGATGTATTTTTGGACGAATTGAACACAGTGCAAACAAGGATATCCATTATTCCTCAAGAGATATTAGAAACGACAGGTCCTTTTGAAACATTGATTATTATTGTTCCTAATGTAAATGCCTATTTATTTAAAACGCTACAGTGGGTTGTCTTTGGAGCTGGCTTATTTATTCTCATTGTATTAACTGCATTTATCATCACAATTAGGTCATTGATAAAACAAAGAAAACTAAGTGAAATTAAAAGTGATTTTATCAACAATATGACCCATGAGCTCAAGACGCCATTGGCAACCATATCACTTGCTGTGGACGCACTTAAATCCACTAAAGTACAGTCGGATGTGGCATCTGTAGACTATTTTAGCTCCATTATCAAAGAGGAAAATATACGCATGAATAAGCATGTAGAAACTATTTTACAAGCTGCTCAGTTAGAGAAAAAAGAAAATGTGATCAATAGACAATTAGTCAATATGGATGATCTCATTCAAGGGGTTGTCGAAAGTTTTAAATTGCAATTAGAAGGAAAGCATTCTGCAGTGCATACCCAATTTGAAGCGATGCCTTCTGAAATATGGATCGACGAAGAATATTTTTTACATGTCTTATCCAATTTAATGGATAATGCGATTAAATACGCCAAGTCCGAAATTGATATTACTATTAAAACAAAAACTGTATCCAATAAAATGGTCATTACGATGGAGGATAAAGGCATTGGAATGAGTCCTGATACAGTGAAACATATTTTTGAAAAGTTCTATCGTGCACACGTTGGAAATATCCACAACGTAAAAGGATTTGGTTTGGGTATGAGTTATGTAAAATGGGTCATTGATATGCACAAAGGAACTATACAAGTATCAAGTGAGGTAGACAAAGGTACAAAGGTTGAAATTAGCCTACCGATGGTTCAACCAAAATAAACATCCGTCACCATAACTAAGGAATCGATACTGATTTGCTAATGCATGCTGATAGACTGTTTTCCACTGGTTTCCAGCAATTGCTGCAATGATTAACAAAAGTGTAGACTTTGGCTGGTGAAAATTAGTAATCAATCCTTTACAAATTTTAAATTGATATCCAGGCTTGACCATTAATTGCGTTGTTGCAATGAGCGTATTTAATTTTTTTTGAATCATCCATTCTTTTAAAAATTGCATCGTTTCCTGCACGGTTATATCCTGCGCCTCTAAAGTATATGCTTCCCATTGAAGCAGGTTTATTTCGTTGGTGTCTATTTCGGGATGCTGCTTTATTTTAATTGCCAACCAATACAGAGATTCCAAAGTTCTAAGCGAAGTTGTTCCAACTGCAATGATATTGTTATTTGAAGTGGCTAAGTATTGGATGGTTTGTAAGTCTACGTCAATAAATTCTGCATGCATTAAATGGTCATGAAAGTCGTCTACTTTAACGGGCATAAATGTACCTGCCCCAACATGCAATGTGATAAATTTACTTTCAATCCCTTTTGTAGACAACGCACTAAAAACAAGCTCATCAAAGTGCAATCCTGCTGTAGGCGCCGCCACAGAGCCTTCTGTAGTTGCATAGGTTGTTTGATAGCGATCTTTATCCGTTTCATTCGCTTCTCTTTGTATATAAGGAGGCAATGGAATCTGTCCAACCAATGCAATGATTTCAGAAAACACAATATCAGGATGATCCCAAGAAAATTCAATGATAAAATGTCCTTCTTCTTGTGCTATTTTTTTTGCAGATAAAAGAATCCTTACATGATCATAAAATAGTCCCTTTTGTAAAAATTCCGTCTTCCATTTTTTAGCACCACCCACTAAACATTTCCATTGTACTTTTTTTGTGGCCTGCATTGCTAATTGCACAGGCGTAAATGCAGCAGTGGGTTCTAGACAAAAAATTTCTATTTTATTTTGTCTGCTATTGGTAGACAAATTAGGATCGATCATCT
>CAMCHR010000086.1 GCA_945874755.1 Chitinophaga pinensis | reverse complement strand
AGCCTGGTCTTTCGCTCAAAATCCCGTTCTTCGGACGGGATTTTTTTTAGGTCAGCAATGACGCCCTGGTGGTGGAACTGGTAGACACGCAGGACTTAAAATCCTGTTCGCCGCAACGCGAGTGCGGGTTCGATTCCCGCCTGGGGCACACAGCCTCTCACGAAAGTGAGAGGCTTTTTTTATGCGAGCAGCGTCAAGAGCTTGCTCTTGTAAGCGAGTGAGTATAAAAAAAGCCAACTGAACGCAAAGCGTTTAGTTGAAAGGCTTTGGGTAAGACCGATATTCAAGGAAGACGTTTTGAGCAAAGCGAAAAACGGCAGTCCCGAAGCAATTACTTGAAAGGCTTTGGGTAAGACCGATATTCAAGGAAGACGTTTTGAGCAAAGCGAAAAACGGCAGTCCCAAACTTTGTTTATCTTCATTCAGCCAAATCTTAATTACATAATATCATGTCCCAAGAAAATATCTCCAAAAACTTTTTAGAACTCGTAGCAATCATGGACCGCTTAAGAGCAGAATGTCCTTGGGATAAAAAACAAACCATTCATAGCTTAAGAAGTAATACTATTGAAGAGTTATACGAATTAGTGGACGCTATTATCGAGGAAGATTGGCAGGGGATAAAAGAAGAACTAGGTGATTTATTATTACATATTTTATTTTATACCAAAATAGCATCCGAAAAAAATGAATTCATTTTAGAAGAAGTAATAGAGGGTATTTCAAAAAAATTAATCCATCGTCATCCGCATATTTATGGGGATGTAAAAGCAGACACTGAAGAGCAGGTTAAATTAAATTGGGAACAGTTAAAGTTAAAAGAGGGAGATGGCAGTAAAACATTATTAAGTGGTGTACCCAATAGTTTGCCTGCGATGGTGAAAGCGTTAAGAATCCAAGAAAAAGTAAAACAAGTGGGTTTTGAGTGGGAGAACAAGGAGCAGGTTTGGGATAAGGTCAACGAGGAGATAGGGGAACTACAACATGAGATTGCCCAAAACGACAAGGAGAAGATGGAAGACGAATTGGGGGATGTATTTTTTAGTCTCATCAATTATGCGCGATTTTTAAAAATAGACCCCGAGACTGCGCTAGAAAAAACGAATAAAAAATTCAAGCATCGATTTGAATTAATGGAAACCTATGCTAAAGAAAATGGGTTGGATTTAGCCAAACTAAGTCTTGAAGAAAAAGAAACTATTTGGCAATCCATGAAATTGAAATAAAGATCAGAATAAAAAAAAGGCACTCAATTGAGTGCCTTTTTTTTATAAAATATATAGAAGATTATTCATTCAAATTCAACATAAACGCATAGTTCCCAAAGAAGCCTGGATAAATACCAGAAAGTTTAACAGTGCCGCCAGTTAATTTCTTTAAAGCTTCATAAAACTCTTCTGTATTTTTTACTGGCTGATCATTCACATGGGTGATTACAAATCCTTTTTCAACCTTGCTCTTTCCTAAAATACCAGTCCCTAATTCTTTCACCATTACACCACCTTCTACATCATTTTTTTCTGCAGTGGCTTTATCTATTGTTTCTAATTTACCGCCTAACTTTTCGGCTGCTTTACTGCTACTCGCTAAATCCGTATTACCTAGCTTAGCTTTCAAAGTTGCATTCAATGTAAGGTCTTTATTATCTCTTTTTAATGTGATGGTAATTTTATCATTCGGCTTGTATTTGGCAATTTGCTCTTGTAATTCTGGAGAAGAAGTAACTGCAGTGCCATTTATTTTAGTCAGAATATCACCCACTTTGATACCAGCTGCTTTTGCCGCGCTTCCTTCTAATACATCGGTTACTACAATACCTTGCACATCTCCAATCTTTACTTTATAGTCGGATTCAAATTTCTTAATCTGCTCTTCACTTAATTCCTGTTGAGGGTAAGAGATCCCCAAGTACGCACGTTGCACCGTTCCGTATTTTACAATATCTGTCACTACTTTCTTTACCATATTCACAGGGATAGCATAAGAGTATCCTGCATAGGAACCAGTAGGAGAGGCAATGGCAGAATTAATACCTATTAATTCACCACTGGTGTTGACTAAGGCGCCACCACTATTCCCTTGGTTCACTGCTGCGTCTGTTTGTAAAAAAGATTCAACAGGTCTATCACTTTGTCTTGAATTAATATCAATGGATCTATTTTTTGCACTGATAATCCCTGCAGTTATTGTTACATCCAAGCTTAAAGGATAACCAATGGCTAATACCCATTGTCCTAATTTAATTTCATCACTATTGCCATATACTAAATAAGGCAATGCACTCGCTTCAATTTTAATGACTGCAATATCACTGCTCGCATCGGTACCTATCACTTTTGCTTTATAGGTTTTCTTATTCGTTAAGGTCACATTAATTTCATCGGCGCCATTCACCACATGATTATTGGTTACAATATAACCGTCTGCTGTAATCAATACACCGCTACCACTTGCTCTTTGTTCTGGTTGCATTCTTGGGCCACCAAAAAAGTCTCCAAACATATCCTCATCGCCAAACAAATCAGAAAAAGGATTTCTTTGTCTAGGTTGACGATTTTGTTGCACTTGCTTTGCGTTGGTCTTAGTTTTAATATGCACCACGGCAGGGGAAGCTGCATTGGCAGCAGGGGTAAAGTCGACAGTAGTTGCCGGGGCACTACCATTAAAAAAACTGGCATAATTTGCTGGCAATTTACCATCTGTTTCAAAACTTGAATTGGATGTTGAAATTTTACCATAAGCCCACATGCTTGCCACGGTAGTGATGGCACTAATACCAATAATGGCTGCTACATTTTTTAAGTTCATATTCATAATATATTTTTATTGTATAAGAATTAGTTCAGTTTATTTTTACAAATTCTGTACCAATTTAATTGCAATTTAATGCAGCTGAAATTATGGCACAAATTACATTCATGAGTTTAACAAAAATTAAAGAAAAGAGTTGACTAATCCTGACAATTTTACAAAATCACCATAGCATAACTCCATATTTTAGGGTTTATTTCAAGCCTGATAAAAAGGCTAAACTGTCCACGCCGTCTGCATATTGGGCTAAAAGGGGTTTTTGTAAACTTCCAAAAGGAAGCTGGTTTTTACCCACCACACATTGAATTTCATCCAAATTGAATGTTGGGACTGAACCCAATTGATACTGTTGGTAATGAATTTGGCTAATGGCTGCAAATGGAGAAGGGTTTTCGCTCATTAATACCCCACCAGAATCCATATACATTTTTTTACCCATCATCATTAAAGCCAATTGATAATCATAATTGTGCTTGTATTTATGTTGGTCTTGTAAGTAGTTGTATTTTTTTAAGGCAGTCAAAAACGGGATAAAATCATAGCCTTCTGGCACCCAAATCTGGGTCACATTCCTACAACCCATTCCATAATACAGCATACAATCATCTGCCAAGGCAGCTAGTTCTGACAAAGTTTCAGTCCCATCTAAAACCGCAATTGAAGTTTTATTCTTGCGGATGATATGGGGAAATTTACCAAAATAATATTCAAAATAGTTGCCTGCGGTATTGCCTCCAGTGGCGATATAGGCATCACAATTTTTTAGCTGCTCTTGTACTATTATTTGTGCTTCAAATGCAGGGTTAATTTTAATTAAACTGGCAATGATAAAGTCCATCAATACTTGATCTTTGGAAGATCTTTTCACAACAGCAGTATGTCCTGCAATGAGCGTAGATAATAAATCATGAAAACCTACCAAGGGGATATTTCCAGCCATGACGATACCTACT
>CAMCHR010000085.1 GCA_945874755.1 Chitinophaga pinensis | reverse complement strand
ATGATCCACCATCCTCTGAACGTGACGGCCATACTCTCTCATCCCCATGATGCTTCTTGCTGTATTGTACTCCATGTATATATTACTTCAACGAATAACAAATGTAAGGTTTTTTGCGGTATAAATAGGCAGCACATCGGGTGCTTTCGTGCCTTCTTCTTATCTTCGTAGCATGGAGGAACTATTAAAGCAAATAGAAGACATTAAAAAGGAAATAACTGCCTCAGAAGCAGCCAATGCTGCCGCTTTAGAGGAATTTAGAATTAAATACTTGGGAACCAAGGGTTTGGTAAAGCAAATCATGGGGGAGATGAAAAATGTACCCAACGATCAAAAAAAGGAATTTGGACAAATTTTGAATGCTTTTAAAATTGTTGCCGAAGAAAAATTTGAAGCATTACAAGCAGGATTAGGAGATAGTGCAACGATTGATACTGGCATGGACTTTAGTTTACCAGGAGATCCAACACCGGTTGGCACAAGACATCCATTGAACTTGGTGCGCAATCAAATGGTTTCAATTTTTAAGAGATTGGGATTTGCTGTTGCAGAAGGACCAGAGATCGAAGATGATTGGCACAATTTTGGCGCAATGAACTTGCCCGAAGATCATCCTGCGCGTGATATGCAAGACACATTTTATGTAGAAGAAAAAACCGCAGACCATTCTGCATGGTTATTAAGAACGCATACATCCAGTACACAAGCACGCGTAATGGAATCACAGAAGCCACCTATTCGCGTAATCTGTCCAGGACGTGTCTATAGAAACGAAACAATTTCTGCAAGAGCGCATTGCTTTTTTCATCAAGTAGAAGGATTGTATATCGACGAAAACGTAAGCTTTGCAGATTTAAAACAAACACTTTATTTTTTCGTACAAGAGATGTTTGGCAAAGAAGTGAAAGTGCGTTTTCGCCCAAGTTATTTTCCATTCACAGAACCAAGTGCAGAGATGGATATCAGTTGTCAAATTTGTGCAGGCAAGGGCTGTAATATTTGTAAGCACACGGGTTGGGTAGAAATTTTAGGATCTGGAATGGTGCATCCAAAAGTGCTAGAGAATTTTGGCATCGACCCTGAAAAGTATACTGGCTTTGCGTTTGGCATGGGCGTAGAAAGAATCGCACAATTAAAATACCAAGTCAACGACTTACGTTTATATTCACAAAACGATATCAGGTTCTTACAACAATTTAAAAGTGTATAGGCACACCGTGATTTAATCATCTATGTTACACAACACCAAGGGTATTGTTTTACGCGTGACCAAATACGGCGATACAAGTGTCATCGCTTCTATCTATACAGAAGTTTTTGGCTTGCAACAATACATTGTAAAAGGTGTTCGAACAATTAGTAAAAAAGGTGCAAGCAAGGGTGTGTTTTATCAACCTGGCGCAATTTTACAAATGGAAGCTTATCATGCTTCAATGAAGAGTATGCAGATGGTGAAGGACGTGAACTGGTCCTACGTCTATCAGAATGTGTATTCGGATGTATTGCGCAATGCAGTGGCTACTTATATTGTAGAGATCTTACAACAAACATTGGAACCCGAACCACACCCCGAATTATTTTATTTAATTGAGGATACATTTAAGCAATTGGATAAAGGAGGTGCAGGACTGGTAAGTAATCTCCCTATTTATTTTTTAATTCACTTAAGTCAAACATTGGGTTTTGGATTGCAAGGCGTGTATTCAAACGATACACCGATACTGGATGTGCACGAAGGTAATTTTGTACCGAATAAACCGCTCCATCCTTATTTTTTAGAGGGACCGGAAGCTCAAACAGCATCTACATTCTTAAGCCTCCAATTATACAATGAATTGGAAACCATCCACTTAAACGGAGTACAAAGAAAAAAAATATTGGAACTATTTCAGCTCTCTTTAAGCTGGCACTATAAAAAATTTAGTGAGATTAAATCGCTGCCTATTTTACAAGCAGTGTTGCATTAGGTAGATCAGTCATTATCCCTTTTGCTATTTCGATGTCTACGCCAAAGTATAATCATGATTGCAATGATGCCAAATAAAATAGGGAATTTCATAATGGTTGATTTATACAGTAAGCTACAAAATTTTATGGCTAGATGCATTCAATAATCCATTGAATGCATCTACTCCTTTAATCAACACTACGCCAGGCTTCTTACCTTTTTCAAAACTACCTAAATGCTTGTCCATCTGTAATGCTTGCGCGCCATTGATGGTGGCCCAGCCAAGCATTTCGGCTAAAGGAATTTTCGGCTGATGTTGTTGAATTGTTTTCAATTCATCCAAAATATTTAGACTCCAATTACTTGCATAGCTATCTGTCCCAATCACGACTTTCGCTTTTTCGGAACGCAGTAGTTCAATCGGTGGCATGGTTTGCTCAATGTATTGATTCGCATTAGGACATAAACACCAAAAGGCATTATCCATTGCAGCATGCACTGCTTGTAAGTCTTCGGCCGATGTATAACTATTGTGCACTAAAATACCATGATGTGCATTTTTGAAAATTGGTAAGACAGATTGCAAAGAACTTAATCCAGTGGCTTTAAAAAAATCTAAGTTCACTTTTGTTCTTTCATACATCCCTAAAAAACTCCCAGACTTTGTTTTAAAAAAATCATTCTCGTCGGTCGTTTCTTGATTGTGCATGCTAATGGTATGAATACCAAAATGTGCACTTAATAAATGCCATAAATTATTTGTTACCGAATAAGGTGCATGTGGCACAAGGGATGCGCGAACACAATTTTCTTGAAATTGTTTTTGCATTTCAAGCCCTGCCAATATTTTATCTGCTGCACGTGTTGGATCTAAATCATATAATTCTACAAAACTGTAATAGGCTAGATTGTGTTTTGCTTTTTGACTTAGTGTATCTAACGTGTTGGAAATATCTCCCACCGCAACAATACCATTTGCTATCATTTCTGTTTCGGCCGAAACAATTGCTTCTTGAATGACTTCGGGTTCCACTTGACGCAAGGCCACAATTTGCTTTACAAATTCCTGTAAGCCCGTATGCGCAGGAATCATCCCCTTCATATGCGACAATTCCAAATGACAATGCGCGTTCACAAATCCTGGACACAATATGCCTTCAAATTGTTGGATATCATCTCCGGCTTCTGAAACTGGCAGAATGGCTTCAATTGTACCATCCTCTTTTGTGGTTAATACTTGGTTGTCACCTCTAAGTAATTGATTTCCAGTAAAAAGGAGAGCAGCTTGAAATTTTTGGTACATATTTATTAAATATAATCAAGAATATTTATTGATTGCTTAAACTTTTAAATATATTTATAGTCTAAAATACAAATCTACTATTATGAAAAAATACCTCACATTATTTTCTTTTATCTTAATGGCTTTGGCTTGTAATAAGTCTGATGAGCTAGTTAAGGATGAAATTGCGCTTAGTGATGCAATTTCATTAACTGAATCAGCTACCTCTCTTTCAGAAACAACATTGACTCAAACAACTTCAGCAACTCAAAGTATGGGAGCCGAAGGTGCTAAATGGACTAAAGAACAAATTAGAACATTCATCAAGAATTGGTTAGCCTTATCTAAAGAAGAGAAAATGAAAAAGTTTCCAACGCTGACTAAAATGGAGAAAAAAATACTATTCATATTTATGTCCAATCATAAGAAAAAGTAACTGGCTAGTTATTTTTAGCAATACATTGCTTAAAAGCTCCTAATTCATTAGGAGCTTTTTTATTTATAACTAGTTGATAATCAGTGCATATTTAATATCGTATATTTTATGATACAAAATTATTATTGATAATCAATTAGTTACAAAGCAACGCTAAAAAATAGTCCATAAAAACACACAAAAACCTCCAATCCCTCCTTACCTTTGCCCTCCCTTATAAAAGGGGATATTTTATGGCTGACGGGATAGCGCAGCCTCATTAAAACAAAGAATTATGAGTAAACTACATTTCACCACGAAGCACGCCAACGCGGCTACCGTTAAACATGGCTGGT
>CAMCHR010000084.1 GCA_945874755.1 Chitinophaga pinensis | reverse complement strand
CCAATTGTAATCATCAATAAAGTAGATAAAGAAAACTGTCGTCCTGACGAAGTGCATGATGCAGTGTTTGAATTATTTTTCAACTTAGATGCAACAGAAGAACAATTGAATTTCCCTACTTTTTATGGTAGCGGAAAAAATGGTTGGTTTAATGATAGCCTTACTCAATGTGAAGATATTTTCCCTTTAATGGATGGTATCTTAAAATATGTTCCAGGTCCAGATGTGAAGGAAGGACATACACAAATGCAAATCACTTCATTAGATTATTCTACTTTCTTAGGTCGTATTGCCATTGGTAAAGTCGAAAGAGGCACCATTAAAGAAAATCAGAATATTGTTTTGGTGCAAGCAGATGGCAGTATCAAAAAAAGTAAGGTAAAAGAATTATATGTATTTGAAGGAATGGGTAAGCGTAAAGTAACAGAAGTTATTTCTGGTGATTTATGTGCTGTGGTTGGTTTAGAAGAATTCAATATCGGTGATACCATTGCAGATCCAGAAAATCCTGAAGCATTACCAGTGATCAGTGTAGATGAACCTACAATGAGTATGACTTTTAGTATTAACAACTCACCTTTCTTTGGTAAGGAAGGAAAGTTTGTAACTTCTCGACATATCCGTGATCGTTTGATGAAAGAAACTGAAAAGAATTTAGCATTACGTGTAGAAGAAACAGATAGTGCAGATAGCTTCTTGGTGTATGGTCGTGGTATCTTACACTTAGGTGTATTAGTGGAGACGATGCGTCGTGAAGGATATGAATTGACTGTTGGTAATCCACAAGTGTTGGTGAAAGAAATTGATGGCAAAAAAAATGAGCCATTTGAAATATTGGTGGTAGATGTACCTGCTGATTTCAGTGGTAAAGTGATTGACTTAGTGACCCAAAAGAAAGGTGAAATGTTAATCATGGAATCTAAAGGCACGATGCAACACTTAGAATTTGACATTCCTTCTAGAGGTTTGATTGGATTGCGTTCTCAAATGCTGACACAAACAGCAGGTGAAGCTGTAATGGCACACCGTTTCAATGAATACAAGCCTTGGAAAGGGCCAATTCCTGGAAGAAGCAATGGTGTTTTGATTGCAAAAACAGGTGGTTTAACAACTGCTTATTCTATTGATAAATTACAAGACAGAGGTCGTTTCTTTATTGAGCCAGGTGAAGAAGTATATGCTGGTCAAGTATTGGCTGAGCATATTAAGCCAGGTGATTTGAATATCAATGCGGTGGAGATGAAAAAATTAACTAACCACCGTGCAAGTGGAAGTGATGATAGCGTTCGTATCACTCCAAAAGTACAATACACTTTAGAAGAGTGTATGGAGTACATTCAATTTGATGAGTGTATCGAGGTGACACCAAAGTCGGTTCGTATGCGTAAGTCTTTATTGGATGAGAATGAGCGCAGTAAAGCAACAAAACAATCTGCTCAATAAGCAATTTGCTTAAAGTATAAAAAAAGAGTCTCAATGAAAATTGAGACTCTTTTTTTATACGTATGTAGCACTTAAAATTTTCCTGAAATAAATTAATTTATATCAAATCTGTTTTAGTTATTATGCATTCACCGGTTTGTTCAGTGTCGCCCATAATAAGTCCTTTAGTTCCATTAGGTTTTTAGAAATAGCGGAAGAGATAAAAATATGAGGAATATTTTCTGGTAATTCCTTTTCAATAGCATCTATTAATTCTTGGTCTAGTAAATCTGTTTTACTAATTGCAATGATGAAATCTTTTTGCAACAACTCAGGGTTGAATTCATTCAACTCGTTCTTTAATATTTCGAATTCTTTTTTGTGGTCATTTGAGTCAGCTGGAATTAAGAAAAGCAAAACAGCATTTCTTTCGATATGTCTTAAGAATCGATGGCCTAAGCCTTTTCCTTCGGCAGCACCTTCAATAATTCCAGGTAAATCTGCAATACAGAATGACAGGTTGTTTCTATATTCAACCATACCCAATTGAGGTGTCAAAGTTGTAAAGGCGTAGTTCGCAATTTTTGGCTTTGCTGCTGTAATTGCTGATAAGAGTGTGGATTTACCTGCATTTGGGAAACCAACCAATCCAACATCTGCAAGTACTTTTAATTCTATTTGTTTCCATCCTTCTATTCCATCTTCTCCAGGTTGTGCATACTCAGGAACTTGTTGTGTAGGTGTGGCAAAATTACTATTGCCCAATCCACCTCGACCTCCTTTCATCCAAACAATTTCTTGTCCATCATGTAAAATCTCTGCTTCAATTGCACCGGTCTCTTCGTCTTTTGCGATGGTTCCCAAGGGCACTTCTATTATGATATCTTCGCCGTCTTTACCTGTACATTTATTTTTAGAGCCATTCTCTCCATCTTTTGCCAATACATTTTTGTGATAACGTAAATGCAATAAGGTCCATAGTTGGGAATTACCTCTAAGAATCACATGCCCACCTCTACCGCCATCACCACCATCTGGGCCACCTTTAGCTGTTAATTTATTTCGTAGAAAATGCCTACAACCAGCTCCGCCATGACCACTATGGGCAAAAATTCGGATGTAATCAATAAAATTATTTCTTTCTGACACTTGTTCTTATTATAAGCTACAAAGTTACTACAATCAAGTGGTAAAATAATTTAACTATTTGCTTTTAAGCCATCAATTAAAATAGTAACCATGTTTAGTTCTAGCTCTTCTGCGCTGATTTTTTTTGTAGAACGGTGCCAGCTTTCGATGCCACTTACTGCATGTAAAAATATAAGGACTACGGTTGGGGCATCAATTGGCTTAATTTCCTTATTCCTAATCCCTTCTTCAATAATTGCAGCCAATCTTTTACGATATACCCTTCTTTGATTTTGGTAATTGGATAAGTAGGGATCAGAAAGGTGTTTCCATTCTCTATCGCTTACATATACCTCTTCGTAATGATGAATCATCTCTGCTATATGGAATCGTAGGATCTTCTCCATTTTTTTTAATGAACTAATTGGTTCTGATTCTATTTCATCAATTTTTAATACAAAACGATTGGCAACATTGAATACCAATTCATGTAATAGCTCGCTTTTAGATTTGATATGGTTGTACAAACTTGCAGCTTCCACGCCAACTGCTTCCGCTAAATCGCGCATACTTGCCGCTTTATACCCCTTTTCTCTAAATAGAGTAGCCGCTTTACGCACAATTACGTCTTTTCTGGATCCGTTTTTTTCTGTTTTTATTCTAGCCATGATGTTATTTTGTACGTTAATTGGCACAAAATTATCGAATAAAAACGAAGGTTTTGGTTAATTTTTGATAAATTATTGAATTTTGTTAGTTTTTTGGTAATCAACTAGTTACATTCTTAGAAGTACTTCGATTTAGAATGCTTTGGGAGGGAAGACTTAAAAATCGTAGTTTCGCAACTGAAAATCAAAAAAATACACATGTCTTTAGTAGTCGTTGGATCTATGGCTTTTGATGCCATTGAAACCCCTTTTGGGAAAAGTGATAAAATAATTGGTGGAGCAGCAACTTATATTGCATGGTGCGCCTCTAATTTCACCACAGTGAAGCAAATTTCGGTGGTTGGTGGAGATTTCCCCCAAGCACAATTAGATGCTTTGACTGCAAGAGGTGTCATTTTGGAAGGTGTGCAAATTAAAAAAGATGAAAAAACTTTTTTTTGGAGCGGTAAATATCATTTAGATATGAATACGCGTGATACTTTGGAAACACAATTGAACGTGTTGGAAAATTTCCAACCAGTGGTGCCAGAAAGTTATCAGGATTGTGAAATTTTAATGTTGGGAAATTTAGTACCTGCTGTACAAAGCAGTGTCATTAAACAAATGCGAAATAGACCAAAATTAATCGTAATGGACACGATGAATTTTTGGATGGAAATTATGATGGATGACTTAAAGCATACCATTAGTTTAGTAGATGTTTTAATGGTAAACGATAGTGAAGCACGTCAATTGAGCGGTGAGTATAGCTTAGTAAAAGCTGCAAAAAAAATCATGCAGATGGGTCCAAAATATGTGATCATCAAAAAGGGTGAACATGGCGCTTTATTGTTTCATGAAGACCAAGTCTTCTTTGCACCTGCATTACCATTAGAAGAAGTATTTGATCCAACCGGTGCTGGTGATACCTTTGCAGGCGGATTTGTAGCGCATTTAGCAAAAACAAAAGACATTTCATTTGAGAATATGAAGACGGCAATTATTTTAGGAAGTGCGATGGCAAGTTTTTGTGTAGAGAAGTTTGGTACAGAGCGTTTAACAGAGATTAGTGTCGAGGATATCAAAGAACG
>CAMCHR010000083.1 GCA_945874755.1 Chitinophaga pinensis | reverse complement strand
CATCAATGGTTTGACCAATGATGGTTAATTCAGAAGGGCTATCACATTGTACAATTTGTGTGTGTCCACCACTTACAGTTAAACATAAAAATGGAAAACTTGGACGAGGCGCGTCAATTAAATTAGCCAAAACATGCGCTTGCATATGGTGCACAGCTATTAAAGGTTTATTTAAACTAAGTGCTAAAGATTTAGCAAATTGTGCACCTACTAATAAACTTCCAATGAGTCCAGGTGCTTGCGTAAATGCAATCGCATCGAGCGCTGCTAAACGATCTTGATGCGTTAATTCTGGGAATGCTTTTTTCAAAGCCTCTTCTACTACAGGCACAATATTTTCCATATGTGCGCGACTCGCTAATTCAGGCACGACGCCACCATATTTTTCGTGCACCAATTGGTTGGCAATGAAATTAGAATGGATTTGACCATCAATAATGACTGACGCTGCAGTTTCATCACAAGAGGACTCAATCGCTAAAATTGTACTAGTTGTTGACACCCTGCAAAGGTAAAGCTTAAATGGATATGCTTACTTGGATCTTATGGCATCTACAGGATTCATTCTCGCTGCAATTCTTGCTGGAATGATACCAGAAATAACCCCCAACACTATACATAAACTAAGTGCCATAAAAATAATATTAGGGGCAATAGTAATTGGAAAAGGCAGGACGGAACTTAAACCTAAAGTCAATAACCAAACCAAGAATAACCCTACCAATCCTCCCATGATACATAAGAAAGCACTTTCTAAAAGGAACTCGTATAAAATGGTAGAACTTTTTGCACCAATGGCTTTTTTCAAACCAATCTGGCTGGTTCTTTCTCTTACTGTTACAAACATAATATTGGCCACACCAAATGCACCTACTAATAAGGATAAACCTGCAATGGCCCATCCACCTTGGTTCACAGAGCCAAAGAAGCCTTCTACTTGATCCTTAAACTGCGCCACATCATTACATGTAAAATTATCTTCTTGGGTGGGGCTTAGTTTTCTTAATTGACGCATTACACCAGTCAATTCTTCTTGTAATGCTTTGGATGTGATGCCAGGTTTTGCCTGCACCATGATATATGGATTATAATTATCTGGATTGTATATAGATGCAAAATGGTTGTAGGTAAATAGACAAGTTCTATCATAATCAAAGCCACCAATGATACTACTACCTTGCTTTTCAATGATACCTACCACCATTAATTTACGACCATTAAAAGACACCACTTTACCCAACCCTTTTTCTGCCTTACCAAATAATTCTTCAGAAACTTTATAGCCAATTACACCAACTGGTATCCCTCTTTGAAAATCTGATTCAGAGAAAAAACGACCATAGTTAATATTAAAAGCTTGAATGTCTTTGAACTCATCCGTAATACCATATATATTAATTCCTTTTAATACGTTTTCTTCATACGTAAATGTGGCATTGGTCGAAACAAATAATGCGGTGTTCGCAGCCAAACTACTTTTCTTTTTGACCATATCCATTTCGGCGACCTTCATAGGTGGTCTTTTCACAAATTTCCACCATGGATAATCAGGGCCACCAGCATAATCCCATTTGTCTATATAAATTGTATTGCTTCCAAAACTAGATAAGTCACTTTTAATCTTTGATTTCAAACTGTCAATCGTGGCTAAAACGCCAATGATACAGAAGATACCAATGGTAATTCCAAACAAGGAAAGAAAGGTTCTTAACTTATTTACTTTTAGCTCTTGAAGGGCCATTTTAAAGCTATTCCAAAGAATACCTAAAACTTTAATCATGGCGTAAAATTAGGACATTCATTTGTATGACCCTAAATAATTGAAGGGCGGTTGATAAAAGGGCTGAAATCACCTATAGGCCGATGAACAGTTTGTAGAAGTTTTTTATCTATTGTCTTAAAAATAAACAACATACAACGAATCCTATCTGTTTGATTCGTATTTTTGCGGAGATTTTTAAAATCATCTACTATGACTTTCAAACAAATGTTTACCTCTTCCGTTGGGAAAAAATTGGTAATGGGATTCACAGGTATTTTCTTAATTCTTTTTTTAATTGTACATGCTGGACTGAACGCAACTATCTGGGCGAACGATGGTGGATTGATGTTCAATAAAGCTGGACATTTCATGGGCAGCAATGCCGTACCTAGAATCTTAGAAATTGGTTTGTTCCTTGGGATCTTCTTACATATTTATCAAGGTTATTTATTGACCCTTGAAAATAAAAGTAAAAGAGCAGTTGGGTATGCGGTGAACTATGACAAAGGGAGTAAATGGTATAGCAGAAGTATGGCGATTTTAGGCACACTCATTCTTTTATTTTTAATAGCCCATATTTATCATTTTTGGACACCAAGCAGACTAGGTGGCATGGGTGGTATCAAGACATTAGAGGAAGTGGAACACAATGGCGTCATCTTACATAATTTATATGCCGAGATGGATTTGGTGTTTACCAATCCTTTCATCGTTTTATTATACGTTTTAGCTTGCGGCTCCCTAGGCTATCACTTAGCACATGGATTCCAAAGTGCTTTTAAAACAATTGGTGTACACAATAAAAAGTACCATGCCATGTTAACAAGCTTGGGTTATGGCTTTGCTATTTTTATTCCATTGCTTTTTGCTTTAATGCCAATAAGTTTTTATTTTGATTGGATTAAATAAACCTTTCAACCATCACAATTTCATTAACTGATTGATAAAAGATTAACTATGATAGACGCTAAAATTCCAAAAGGTGATCTTGATAATAAATGGGTAGATTATAAAGGCCATTGCAAATTGGTCAACCCAGCTAATAAAAGAAAAATGGAAGTGATTGTAGTTGGTACCGGTCTAGCTGGTGCTTCTGCTGCTGCTTCATTAGGTGAGATGGGATACAAAGTGAAAGCATTTTGTTTTCAGGATTCTCCTCGTCGTGCGCACTCTATTGCTGCACAAGGTGGCATCAACGCTGCTAAAAACTATCAGAACGATGGAGATAGCGTATTTAGATTATTCTATGACACCATCAAAGGGGGCGACTATCGTGCACGCGAAGCGAACGTTCATCGTTTGGCAGAAGTGTCTACTAGTATTATTGACCAATGTGTGGCACAAGGAGTGCCTTTTGCACGTGAATATGGTGGCTTGTTAAGTAACCGTTCTTTTGGTGGTACACAGGTTCAAAGAACATTTTATGCTGCAGGACAAACAGGACAACAATTATTGATTGGTGCTTACCAAGCTTTGGAGCGTCAAGTAGCATTGGGTAATGTGCAAATGTTTGCACGTCACGAAATGTTAGACGTGGTAAAAGTAGATGGCAAAGCAAAAGGGATCATTGCACGTAATTTAGTAACAGGTGAATTAGAAAGACATTTTGGATATGCAGTTTTATTGTGTACTGGTGGATATGGTAACGTCTATTATTTATCAACCAATGCAATGGGATCTAACGTCACTGCTGCATGGAAAGCACATAAGCAAGGTGCGTATTTTGCAAACCCTTGTTTCACTCAGATCCACCCTACTTGTATTCCAGTAAGTGGTGACCACCAATCTAAATTGACTTTGATGTCAGAGTCATTAAGAAATGATGGTCGTATTTGGGTACCTAAAAAATTGGCTGATGACAGAAAAGCAAATGATATTCCAGAGGAAGAAAGAGATTATTATTTAGAGCGTCGTTATCCAGCATTTGGAAACTTGGTACCACGTGACGTGGCATCTCGTGCTGCAAAAGAAAGATGTGATGCAGGATTTGGTGTAGGTACTTCTAAGCAAGCAGTGTATTTAGATTATGCTGCAGCGATTGAGCGTTATGGTAAAATAGAAGTAAGCAAAAAAGGTCTAAGCAATGTAAGTCACCAAGAAATTATCGCTTTAGGTAAAGAAGTGGTGAAAGAAAAATACGGTAACTTATTTGATATGTATGCAAAAATCACTGGTGAAAATCCATATGAAGTGCCAATGCGTATTTATCCAGCGGTACACTATACCATGGGTGGTTTGTGGGTAGATTATGAATTACAAACTTCTGTTCCAGGTTTATATGCATTAGGTGAAGCGAACTTTAGCGACCACGGTGCCAACCGTTTAGGTGCAAGTGCATTAATGCAAGGTTTAGCAGATGGTTATTTTGTGATTCCTTACACGCTTGGTAATAATTTAGCAGATGAGATTTACAATGCCCCTATTCCTACTTCACATCAAGCATTTGAGGATGCAGAAAAAATAGTTGCTGAAAGAATTGCTACCTTAAAAAATATCAATGGAAAGCAAACTGTCGAAAGCTTCCACAAGCGTTTAGGTAAAATTATCTGGAACGAATGTGGTATGTCAAGAACAACTG
>CAMCHR010000082.1 GCA_945874755.1 Chitinophaga pinensis | reverse complement strand
AAAGCAAACGAAGCTTCTGATAAAATAGAAAAAGACAGAGTAGAAAAATTGAATGAAGCTGATAGCTTAATTTTCCAAACTGAGAAACAATTGAAGGAATTTGGTGAAAAAATCCCTGCTGATAAAAAAGCGCCAATTGAATCCGCTTTAGAAACATTAAAAGTAGCACACCAAGCGCAAGATGTCACTCAAGTGACTGCTGCTTTGGAAGCTATGAATGCTGCATGGACTGCTGCAAGCGAAGAAATCTACAAAGCACAAGCAGATGGCGGCGCAAATGCTGCTGGACCTGATGCAGGTGCTCAACAAGGTGGATCTGCTGCAAATGATACAGTAGAAGATGCACAATTTGAGGAAGTAAAGTAAGATTTACAAATTCAATTAAATGATTAAAGCCCTCCATTCATGGGGGGCTTTTTTTGTGTAAACGTTTATATGTTGTAGCTTCGCGGCTGATTAATATAATTTATGAAGCGAATCGAAAGACATAGGGCAATTTTAGGGGTAGATGATAAGGCTACTTTAAGTGATTTAAAGAAAGTGTATCGTAAGATCATGATGGAATGGCACCCTGATAAGTTCCAGGACAATGAAGCGGCTAAAAAAGATGCCGAAGTAAAGTCTACTAAATTAATCGCATCCTATCATTTCTTGGTGAGCGTGCATATAGAGACGCATGAGGCAACCAAGGATGCCTATATCGCTACCACGACTGAGGCAAGCATCAATGATTTTGAATTTAAATCTGAAATCCTTAGAGTTGAATTTTCGGACGGGTCAGAATACGAATACTATGGCGTGCCTAAAGCCATCTATGTTAAATTAGTCAATGCAGACACCCCTGACCGTTTTGCAAGACGTCATATTTACAATACCTTTTTATACAGAAGCACTAGCAAAATTGTAGGAGAATAATCTTACATTTATTGTATGATTAAAAGCTTAAAAATAGTTGCCATTTTACTAACTGGGGCATTTTTATTGTCTTCATGCGATAGCGATATTCCAGTAGCACAACTCAAAGCAAAATACCAAAAATCAAATTCCGCATTCATTGACATTGATGGGGTGTCCGTCCATTATATTATGGAGGGTCGCGTGGATGATTCCTTACCCATTGTATTCATTCATGGCACTTCGGCGTCATTGCATACTTGGGATACCTTGTCTAGTTTATTAAAGACCAATAAAAAGATCATTCGGTTAGATTTGCCTGCTTTTGGTTTGACTGGGCCGAATCGTTTAAATCAATATGACTTTAATTTCTACAATCAATTCTTAGATGAATTTTTATTGAAACTCAATGTGACGCAATGTATTGTCGCTGGTAATTCATTGGGGGGAAGTATTGCTTGGAATTACGCCATAGCTAGTCCTGATAAAGTAAAGCAATTGATTTTACTAGATGCTTCTGGTTATCCAAAGAAAGATGAGAAAGGTTCATTGGGTTTTAAATTAGCAGCAATCCCTGTTTTAAATCAAGCCTTAAAACATATTTCTCCTATCTCTTTAATTCGAAAAAGTTTAGAAGATGCATTTTACGATAAGTCTTTAGTCACAGAAAAGATGGTTCAACAATACCATGACATGTTGCTAAGAGAAGGCAATAGGGCTGCAGTGTTGGAATTGTTCCAGCATCCTATGAAACCAGATCCTTCTAAAATTAAAACCATTACACAGCCTACACTCATTATATGGGGTAAAGAGGATCAACTTATTTCTTATAAGAATGCAGCTTTATTCAATCAAGACATTCGCAATAGTCAAATGTTGGTACTAGAAAAAGTAGGTCATATACCAATGGAAGAAGCGCCTAATCAAGTGGCCACAGCAATACTCAAATTTATTCAGTAGGAAATAAAATTTAAACTATGGAAAACAGGACTAAAGGGCTTATAAAAAAGTGGATGTTATATGGAATGATTGTATTCTATTTTTTTGGAGGATACAATCACTTTAAAGATCCATCCTTTTATATTCCATTGATTCCTCCATATTTAGCGGCTTGGGCGGTGGAGCTAAACTTGTTGTCTGGTGTTTTTGAAATTGGTTTAGCGCTTTTATTAATTCCAACACAGACAAGAAAGTATGCAGGTTGGGGCATTGTACTTATGCTAATTGCCTTTATACCAAGTCATATTTATTTTATACAAAGAGGTACATTCTCTTTAGGCACAATCACCATGAACCCAATGATTAGTTGGATTAGATTACTGGTATTTCAGCCCCTATTTATTGTCTGGGCCCTTTGGGTTAGTAGGAAATAGGGAAGGCGTTGAGCGAACATAGGCCTGATAAGTTTCCAAATGACCCCATTTTTCCATCCCTGAAATTTCTAGTAGTCGCACACCACTTACATACACAAGTAGTAAATAGGTAAACAGTGGTGAGATCAAACTAACATATTGCCATCCAGTTAAAGAAGACAAAGACATCATCGCAATACCAAGCCATAAGGTGATTTCACCAAAATAGTTGGGGTGTCTTGAATAGGCCCAAAGTCCATGTTGAATGAATTGATTTTTGTTGTCCCGATTTTTACGGAATTGGGACTTTTGCATATCTGCAATGATCTCTACTACAAAGCCAATTATAAAGACAAGTAATCCAATATAAAATAATCCATTTTGGATCACACCTTGATTACTTGCAATGGCTGTTAAAGCACACATTGAACATATTGAAACCCACATGCCTTGTAAAGTCCATGTCATGAAAAACCTGGTAGGAGAAGGTTTGATAAGTTTAAATCTTTTGTCTTCGCCCGCTTTGTGTATTCTAGTAAATAAGAAACTCCCTAAACGGATTGTCCATATTAGAATGCAAGCAGCTAATACAATACTAGCAATATTGACATTCATGGATGCATAACTATGGTAACATACAAATGATACAACAGTCATATAGGTGATACTTCCTGTTAAGTCATAGAATTTTTCTGTTTGAAAAAGATAGGCTGGGATAAATGCAATCCATTGAATTACATAAGCAATCAATACAGCTTGTTGGATTAGCTCTAGTCCTGTTAAAAGTGCAATGCCATATCCAATAGCAAAGGAAAGCAATGAGAAGATTAAATTAAGGATAGATTGCTTCATGATTGTGATTTGATATATTGATACAAGATGAAAATAATAAGGTAAATCAATAAATAGATTCTGTATTGATTTCTTGTTTTGATGTAATCTGGATTTTCAGGATACATATTACTAAATAAGCCAACAATCTCTTTTTTGAATAGGGGTTGTATGTTTATTTTCCAATCATCCGTTTGGTAGACGATCTTTCTAAACTTACTCCTAAAATAAGTACTTGGGATACCCCAAATGATTAATAGGGCTAGTAGGAGTTGAGTGGATGTCATGGTTAAAGATAGAAAAGAATCCTCAAACCTGATTTCAGGACTGCCGGCTTCGCCGTCTTCCTTAACTTCTACGAGGGGCTTACCCAAACCCTTTCAACAAAATGCTTCGCATTTATTTCAGGACTGCCGGCTTCATTTCATTACGCCGTCTTCCTTCAGAGTTGGGCGTACCCAAACCCTTTTAACAAAATGCTTCGCATTTCGTTGGGTTTTTTAATGCTCGTCAACTTACGTGAGCGAGCTCCCGCCGTTGCCTCGCATTAAAAAACCCTGTCACTTTCGTGACAGGGTTTGTGCCCAGAACAGGAATCGAACCTGCACTACCTTGCGATAACCAGATTTTGAGTCTAGCGCGTCTACCAATTCCGCCATCTGGGCAATTTACACCTGAGTGCTCGGCGGGTTGCAATATTACATTAATGATGGAAATCTTCCAAAATCCTATCAAGGTATTTTTTCTTGTAGTAATAAGATTTTATTTGCAGCATTGCTTCTTGGGAAATAGAATCGATCTGATCCATTTCCATATACGTTTGAATTGGTGCATATAGTTCATTTTTTATCTGTTCAACTTGATTGATAATAACTTGTTTTGCTGTTGCATCTTCTGCATCCATCCAAGCTTCATTGTATTCCATCATTTCCATCAAAAAACTTGGTTCTAGGGCATATTTTTCATCTGGGGTCAATACGCCTAGTATTTCTAGCACATAGGGCAGAATGCGTTCTTTTTGGTTTAAAAGGGTATAGCCTTTATTTGCTAAGGAGGATTGTTCTAGAGCAGCTTCTTGTTCCTCGGGATTGCCCTGCGCAAATTTATCGGGATGAGATGCTTTCTGGATCTCCATAAAAGCGGCCCTTAATTTTTGTGTATCTACTTGAAAACCAATAGGAAGACCAAATAACTCAAAATAGTTCATGCTGAAATTTCTTATATTGTGCAAAATAACCAATATGCCTGTATTAGGACTTATTAAAGAGGGAAAAGTTCCCAGTGATAATAGGGTGGCTTTAACGCCTAAGCAATG
>CAMCHR010000081.1 GCA_945874755.1 Chitinophaga pinensis | reverse complement strand
GGTTGCCTGACCAGGATTCGAACCTAGACAAACTGCACCAAAAACAGTCGTGCTACCGTTACACAATCAGGCAATCCTCTAGCCATTCATAGAATGGACTGCAAAAATAGGGGTAGACACAAAAACTTCCAAATTTTTGTTGGCTTAACCCAACAATATCTTTGATTTGGCTTAACTTAAACCTAGATTTTTAAATTAAAAATTAAACAACTGACCTATGCGTTTTAAAATCATCCCCTATCTATTGATTGTAGCTTGTATCTGCTGTTTGTCTTTTATACAAGATGGAAAGAAGAAGATTGTTTTTTTTGGAGACTCTATTACTCAAATGGGGGTTAAAAAAGGGGGCTATATCGACCTATTGAACAATCGTATTGCAAGTAATGGACAAACTAATCAATTTGAGTTGTTGGGAGCGGGTATAGGTGGAAATAAGATTTATGATTTGTACTTGAGATTGGAGAAAGATGTACTCAATAAAAATCCCAATGTGGTAGTGATCTGGATTGGAGTAAATGATGTGTGGCATAAATCCACAAAGGGAACAGGTACAGATTATGATAAGTTTGGATTATTCTATGATGCTTTGGTGCAAAAAATTCAAGACAAAGGCGCAAAGGTCATTCTAGTCACCCCTGCAGTGATAGGAGAGCGCTATGATCATTCTAATGCTCAAGATGGAGACCTTAATTTATATGCCAATTGGATTCGTAAGTATGCAGCTCAAAAAAATATTGCATTGGTCGATTTCAGAAAATTATTTTTGGACTACAGTACTAAAAATAATTCTAAACAAGATGAAATGGGTATCCTGACTTATGACAGAGTGCATTTAAATGATACGGGGAATCAATTGGTTGCAGATGCCATTTGGGAAGCAATAAAGTAAACAATAAAGTAAGCCAAGAGCTTTTATTATTCGGCAATCACTAAATAATATTGCTTCTTGCCTTTTTGAATCAACATATATTTTCCTTGCAATAAATTTGCATTATTGATATGTGTTATCTCCGTATTTACTTTTTCTTTATTGATACTGATCCCTCCGCCTTGCCACATTTTACGCGCTTCGCCTTTGCTTGGAAAGATAGCCGTATCAGCCAATAAATCAATCAAGTCATAGCCTTCTTTGAGCGCAGCTAAAGGAATGGTGACTTGAGGTACGCCTTCCATCACTTGTAATAATTGAGTTTCATTTAAGGACTGTAAAACGGCAGTGGTGGCATTGCCAAATAAGATCTCAGTAGCTTCTATGGCAAATTTTAAATCTGCTTCACTATGCACGAATTTTGTCAATTCAGCAGCTAAAGCTTTTTGTAAAATTCTTTGTTGTGGTGCAATGGCATGTTCAGCAATCAATGTATCAATTGCTGTTGGTTCTAATAATGTAAATATCTTTATCCAAGCGTTCGCATCTTCATCACTTGCATTTAACCAGAATTGATAAAACTGGTAAGGAGAAGTTTTAGAAGCGTCTAACCAAATATTGCCTTTCTCTGTTTTACCAAATTTACCACCATCCGCTTTTTTAATCAATGGGCAGGTAAATGCAAATGCATCTCCACCAATTTTTCTGCGGATCAATTCAGTTCCAGTGGTGATATTACCCCATTGATCGCTTCCACCCATCTGTACTTTACAATTCTTATTTTTGTAAAGCCAATAGAAATCATATCCTTGAATGAGCTGATACGTAAACTCTGTAAAGCTCATACCAGTATCGCCTTCGATTCTTTTTTTCACACTATCCTTCGCCATCATATAATTCACAGTGATGTGCTTTCCAACTTCTCTAATAAAAGAAAGGAAATTAAAATCTTTGAACCAATCATAATTATTCACCATTTCGGCAGCATTGGGGAGCGTGCTATCGAAATTTAAAAAATGTGCTAATTGTTTTTGAACGCCAGCAATATTATGCGCTAATATTTCCTCGCTTAATAAATTACGTTCTTCACTTTTTCCACTTGGATCACCCACCATGCCTGTTGCACCGCCCACTAAAGCATAAGGCTTGTGTCCTGCTTTTTGTAAATGCACTAATAACAAAATAGGAACCAGACTTCCAATATGCAAGCTATCAGAAGTTGGATCAAAACCAATATAGCCAGATACCTGTTCTTTCTCGAACAGTTCTTCTGTACCTGGCATAATATCTTGAATCATACCTCTCCATCTTAGTGCTTGGATCAATGTCATAATGGGCGCTTTCGACAAAAATAACTACTTATCAGCAATTCATTCCTAATTTCGCAACCTAAAAACTGCGTTGAGCAGGTAAATTTGTAAAATTTCATACATGGCTAAAATAGGCATCAATATCGCAACAGGCAGTTTACAACAACCAGAAATGATTGTAGGGATTGACTTAGGGACTACCAATAGTTTAGTGGCCATTATCCATCCGGAGACCAAGATGCCAATTGCGCTAAAAGAGTTTGATGGCAGTAGCATTGTGCCAAGTGTGGTACATTTTGATGCATTTGGGAACGTAGAAGTAGGTGCAGCTGCAAAGCCTTTTTTAGAAACAGACCCAGCCAATACGATTTTTAGTGCCAAGCGTTTGATGGGGAAGAGTTATAAAGACATTCAAACACATCAGGACTTTTTTGCTTATAAAATTATTGATGACAATAATGATAGCTTAGTCAAAGTACAAGTTGGGGATCAATTTTATTCTCCCATTGAATTAAGTGCACATATTTTAACGGCATTGAAAAATCGGGCAGAACATATTTTAAAAACGCCAGTGTCCAAAGCGGTCATTACGGTACCTGCCTATTTTAATGACACACAAAGACAAGCCACAAGAGATGCAGGAAAGTTGGCAGGATTAGATGTGCTAAGAATTATCAATGAACCCACTGCTGCAAGTTTGGCTTATGGATTAGGATTGGATCCTTCAGAAGAAAAAACAATAGCAGTCTATGATTTAGGTGGTGGTACATTTGACATTTCAATTTTAAAAATAAGTGGTGGTGTATTTGAAGTGTTAAGTACCAATGGAGATACGTATTTAGGAGGAGATGATTTAGACAGAGCCATCATAGAATATTGGATGGGGTTAATGAAAATAGATTCATTAGAGGATCAAAAAATATTAAAGCAACAATTAAGATTAGCTGCTGAAGAAGCTAAAATAACTTTATCCAACGCAGCGAATTTTGAAACGAATTTTGCAGGTGAAACATTGACCATTACAAAAGAAATATTTGAAAGTTTAATTACTGGTATTATTGATAAGACAATGGGATGTTGTGCAAAAGCCATGAAGGACGCGGGTTTGAAAGTAGCAGATATCAATACTGTATTAATGGTTGGAGGGAGTACGAGGGTACCATTGGTAAAAAATACTGTGTCAAAATATTTTAATCAAGCAGTGAATGATACGGTGAATCCAGATGAAGTGGTGGCATTGGGTGCTGCAGTGCAAGCAGATATTTTAGCAGGCAATAATCAATCCATGTTGTTATTGGATATCACACCATTGAGTTTAGGCATTGAAACAATGGGTGGATTGATGGATGTATTATTGCCAAGAAATTCTAAAATTCCAACACAAGCTGGAAGACAATATACCACACAAAAAGACGGACAATCAGGTATTCAAATTGCGATTTATCAGGGGGAAAGAGATTTGGTAAAAGACAATAGAAAGTTGGGTGAATTTACTTTATCAGGCATCCCATCTATGCCAGCAGGTTTACCAAAAGTGGATGTGCAATTTTTAATCAATGCAGATGGCATCCTTCAAGTGCGCGCAAAAGAATTAAGAACAGGGTTGACCCAAAGCATTGAAATCAAACCACAATATGGTTTAACAGACCAGGAAGTGGAACAAAGATTAATGGATAGCATTACTTATGCAAAAGAAGATATTGCGACAAGAGCATTGGTAGAAGCGAAGACAGAAGCAGAACAAATTTTATCTGTGACCGAAAAGTTCATGTCAAAAAATATGGCGTTATTGTCAAAAGCAGAATTGATGCAAACTGCAGAAGCCATGCAGGCATTACAATTGGCCATCACGATGGAAGATAAAAATTTAATCCAAGGTAAAACGGAGGCCTTGAATGAATTGACCAGACCTTTTGCGGAGCGTGTCATGGATCAGGCCATTTCTGGGGCACTAAAAGGGAAGGGGATTATGGATTAATTGGCTAAAAGGCCATATTTATAGATTTGTGGAGACAAATTGGTTCAAAAATTTGGTATTTAAAAAAGGAGTCTTATCTTTGCTCTCCAAATTAAAAACGCCTGAGGAGGTATATATTATGTTAATTATTGATTCAAAAGACTGCGAGAACATTGACAAGGCCCTTAAGAAGTACAAAAAGAAGTTTGAAAAAAGCAAGACTTTAGTAAACTTACGTGCTCGTCAAGCATTTGTAAAGCCA
>CAMCHR010000080.1 GCA_945874755.1 Chitinophaga pinensis | reverse complement strand
TCTAAATAAGCAACAGCTTGACCAACAGTAGTAATTGTTTCTGCTTGTTCGTCTGGAATAGAAATATTGAACTCTTTTTCGAATTCCATGATTAATTCCACTGTGTCTAAAGAATCCGCGCCCAAATCATTTGTGAATGAAGCTTCGTTAGTAACTTCTGCTTCATCTACCCCTAATTTGTCAACGATAATTTTTTTAACTCTAATTGCGATGTCTGACATTGTAAAAAGTTTTTGTTTACGCGGCAAAAATATACTTTTTGTTAAAATACTAGCCGTTTATTTACTTTTTTGTTTTCACATTTAACAATCTTAGGGGAATACTGGTTTTTTGAGGCCATTTTGAGGCTAAAAACTGCTTAAAATGCTAACAACTGCTAACTTTTTTTGAAATAGCCCCTTATTAATTGCTGGTCTTCGTAGCTAAAATGGGCTTTAGGAAGGATGAAAAAGGATTTTGGTGCAAAATAGACATGAAAAAACAAGGGACTTTCAAAGAATCTAGTCACATCAGACCAGGCCCATGCTGCAGTTCCACTATCTGATTCCAAACTGGCACCAGTACTGCTAAAATTAAATTGCCAGTCCTGTTTAAACATGCTGGTTTTTCTATAAAATAGCCAGGGTAATAAAAACCAAAAAAAAACCATAAGTACGATCCACAATAAGGACCCAACAAGGAAAAGTTCAGGCCTGATTTTTTTATAAAATAAGAGTACCGCAGTAATGATGGCATATACATTTACAAATAGCATTAAGCCCTTAATTTCGGATTGCTTGATAAAATGATATCGAAGCCCTTGTATGACTTGGGATTTATGAAATTGAATCTGAATAGACATATGCTAAAAGTAGGGATTGATCGCAAAGATACAAAACGCAAAGGTTTGTAGTAGAAAATTATTGGCCCTATTTACCAATACAGAATTTAGAAAATATAAAATCCAATTGATCTTCGTTGGTGATCTCCCCTGTAATCGTTCCAAGGTAATGCAATGCTTGACGAATATCCAATGCCAATAAATCACCAGTCACATTTTGAATTAACCCTGTTTCAATATCATTCAACGCAAGGATTAATTTTTTTAAAGAAGCAACATGTCTTGCATTGGTTACAATGGTGCCTTCTTTATTCAATGCATCGCCGACCACTTTTTGATTCAATGCATTTTCCAATTCAACAATATTTTGTTTGTTTTTAGCAGAGATAAAAAGTACTTCTTTAAATGCAGGATCGGCTTGAATAGCTTGATTGAGTGCAAGATCAATTTTATTACCTACTAAAATTAATCTATCCTTTGCAACACCAATATCGGATTGCCATGAATGAATGTCTGATAAGGTATGTGTACTTGCGTCAAATAAAGCAATTATAATATCTGCCTCTTGTATTTTTTCCCTGCTTTTTTCGATCCCCATTTGCTCAATAGTATCACTTGTCTCCATTCTAATACCTGCTGTGTCAATTAATTTATATAAAACACCTTGTATGTTTAAATACTCTTCGACTGTATCCCTTGTGGTTCCTGGAATAGCACTGACCAATGCCCGACTTTCATTTAACATCGTATTTAAAAGCGTAGATTTCCCTGCATTGGGTTTCCCAACTATGGCAACTTGTACGCCATTTTTAATCACATTGCCTAACTTAAATGAGTCATACAATGCTTGGGTTTTTAATTGCAATTGTTGGACTAAATTTTCTAATTCTTTTTTATTGGCAAATGCGACATCCTCTTGTGAGAAATCTAATTCTAATTCAATCAATGCAGAGAACTTAATTAATTTTTCACGCATTAACTGCAAATCATTAGAGAAGCCACCTTTTAAATTATGTAATGCAGTTTTTCTTGCTGCCTCTGTATTACTTGCAATTAAATCTGCAACTGCTTCGGCTTGCGTTAAATCTAATTTTGCATTTAAGAAGGCCCTTTGTGTAAACTCTCCAGGCTTAGCCATCCTAGCACCTTTTTCAATCATCAATTGTAAAATTGAATCCTGTATAAAAGGTGATCCATGACATGAAATTTCTACTACCTCTTCGCCTGTATAGGATTTAGGGGCTCTATAAATACTTGCTACAACTTCATCCAGCACCAGTCCCTTGTCAATCAATTTTCCAAAATGAACCGTATGGGATGCTTGCTTGGTTAAATCTTTTTTTTCAAAAACTGCATTGACAATATGAATCGCTTCTGGACCACTCAGTCTTATCACTGCTATGGCGCCTAATCCAGGTGCTGTAGCCAGGGCTACAATAGTGTCATTCCAGTTACTTAATATGCTTTGCATGAATGCAAAATTACACAAAAAAGGCTCCCAATTGGGAGCCTTTTTATATTGAATCAGTTTGAATCTAATCTTCTGAAACCTGGAAAACAATTGCTTGTCTATGTCTGTAAATTACATTACGTCCATTTTGAACAGCTGGTTTCCATTTTGGTCCTCTTTGAATTACACGCACTGCTTCTTCTTTAGTACCATAACCAGGATCGTTCTCTGCTCTAACTTCAGAAATAGTACCATCCTTAGATACGATGAAAGAAACTACTACAGAATATTTTCCTGTAGGCGCGCCATTTTCAACTGGCAAGTCCCTATTCAAGGTACGCTCTAGGTATCTTACCCATGCGCCTTGTCCACCAGGGAATTCAGCAGGGATTTGAACCACAGTAAATACCTTATCATAGTCTTCGTCTTTTGGGGCTTCCACAGCACCAGTACTTTGCTCTACTGGAGCAACTAGGCCATCATCTTTTGTACCTTCTTGGTTAAAACTACCAATCTTGGTGTCTTCTAACTTTTCAACTTCCTTAATTTCATCTTCTTCTTTCACTTCCTCATCTTTTACAATCTTAGGAGGCGTGAATTTAGTCACTTCAACCTTAGGTGGTTCTTGCTTTGGTGGCGGTGGCGGTGGTGGTTCAGGCTTTTTTTCATCTTGATTTACATTCTCTAAAGATAAATCTACCGCAATCGCTTCTACTTTATTACTCTGAATAGAATTTGATAAAATTGCACCAAAAGACAACGTCAAAGTCACAAGGATCATTCCCATAAGACCGTTTCTCAAACGCTTATCATACGTTTTACGAAGTTCATAAGCGCCGTAAGCTTTATTCCTGCCTTCGAAAAGGATATCAAGAAAATCGGCGGTTAATATTTTATTTATGTCCATGTTTAATGCTTTTAATTACTTGCCGAAGTTTGTGAACTTGCATCAGAAATTTTTACCAACTGAGCTTCCCCATCGGAAATATCTACTAATGCATATTTTTTTACAACGTTAATAGCCATTTCATCCAAGATATCAATTACATTTTTGTAATTGCATTCAACCCCAGGTTTGATCACGACTACAAAATCCTTGTAAGGATTTTCGGTATCTCTTGATCTACTTCTAACGTCTGCTTTCTTTTTCAAGATCACATCACGGATTGAGTTCTCACCATTATAAGAGGCAGAAAGAAAATTAGAGCCATCCGGCTTTAATTGACCTTCGTAATAATAGATATGATTATCCGCCCCCATTAAGATGGTAAGTACCCCAGATTCTTTTGCTTTGTTTTGTTCATCCTGTTTTACTTTATCATCAGGCAAAAACAACTTTAACGCTGTTGGTTGACTCATGGTCGTGGTAAAGATGAAGAAGGTAATCAATAAGAAACCTAAGTCCACCATTGGTGTTAAATCAACGCGAGTTGATAACTTTTTTCCTTTCTTGACCCCTGGTCCTTTCTTATGGCCACCACCCGATGAGGTATCTAATTCTGCCATTGTAAGCGCTTTTAATTAGTTATTAAATTAATCATCCTTTGTGTCACCCATCATAGAACTCTTCCATAATTCAGAGCCTTCTGGAGCGTTTTCAGGATTGGTAACCATTTGAAACTTCAACAATTCATTTTTCTTGAAGGCTGCAATCACATTCTTGAAAGCTGGATACTTAGAAACATTGTCCCCTTTTAATAAAAGGTCCATTTTCTCGCCAGCATACGCTGCTTTCACTACTTGCAACCAATAAGTCAATTCATTGCTTGTGCTATCCTTACATGGTATACCAGGTAATTGATCGCCTTTTCTGTTTTCTTCAGGAATTGATAAAAAAGAATTTAATCCACTTAATGGAGCGCCAACGAAACCTGCTTTTTTGAAAGCAGCTACATTGATGCCTAAGTTACGTTCAGTATTTATTTTATTCGCAACTAGTTCCTTCTTTTGTTTGTCATCCATGGTTAGGAAAACCTTACCATCCTTATCAATTGTTACTAAGACGAAGTCCTTACTTGGAGCAATTTTAGAAGCCACCGAACTTGGTGTCTCTACCGCTATCGCTTCTGCAGGCTTGAACTTAGTTGTCAAGATGAAGAAAGACAATAAAAGGAAGGCCACATCACACATGGCTGTCATGTCGATGTTTGTACTCTTGCGAGGTAATTTGGCTCTACCCATTGTATAGTCTTTTAATATTTATAAGGCCAGGCCTTAATGA
>CAMCHR010000079.1 GCA_945874755.1 Chitinophaga pinensis | reverse complement strand
ATTGAATTCAACTTTGTCTCCGGTTTTACCTTGCAGGTGAGGTACATACAAGCTATCTCCTGCTTGTACTTTGAATTGTTGTCCTGCGATTTTAACTACTGCTAACATAATTGT
The DNA here is from genome assembly GCA_945874755.1 of Chitinophaga pinensis. Taxonomy (GTDB): domain Bacteria; phylum Bacteroidota; class Bacteroidia; order Chitinophagales; family Chitinophagaceae; genus Sediminibacterium; species Sediminibacterium pinensis_B. Next base: position 4,429 of record CAMCHR010000079.1, on the reverse strand, counting down.
CCAAAATTAGGAGGGCAAAGGTAATTATAATTATCCCAATATTCAAGGAATTCTTGAAAAATATAATTTAGCTATTTTTTAAGGATATAAACCGGCAAGAGGGTTGAAGTTCCGTAAAATACCCCCTAAATTTGCTCTTGACTTCAAAAGTCTTTAACTGAGCCCTATGAATATTAAGTCTTTACTGGCAAAACCCTTTGCTGGTGTCATCTATCGACAAATCCAAAAAGAGCGTATTTCTGCTCTAGCGGATCAGCAAAACATTCTAAATCAATTAGTTAAGACTGGTAAGGCCACCATTTTTGGCAAGGAGCATAAATTTGATCAGGTCAATAATCCCCTAGAATTTCAGCAAGCTGTGCCTTTAAGAGACTATGAAGCTATTAAGACATATATAGAACAGATCAAAAAAGGGACTCATAACGTACTTTGGAAAGGGAAGCCGATCTATTTTGCCAAAACAAGTGGCACAACGAGTGGTGTAAAATATATCCCTATTACAAAAGATTCAATCAGTAATCATATTAACGGGGCTAGAAATGCCCTCTTAACTTATATGGCCACTACAGGACAGCACCAGTTTGTCAATGGGCGAATGATTTTTTTGAGTGGATCTCCTGTTTTAGAACGTTTAGCAGGCATTCCAACTGGAAGATTAAGCGGTATTGTAAACCACCATATACCTGCTTATTTAAGAAGCAATCAATTGCCAAGTTATGAAACCAATTGTATCGAAGAATGGGAGGAGAAATTAGATCGCATTGTAGACGAAACCATTTTAAAAGATTTGACCCTGGTGGGAGGGATTCCTCCATGGATGCAAATGTATTTTGACCGTATAGTAGCAAGATCTGGAAAATCAGTTAAGGAAGTATTTCCAAATTTACAAGTCTTGGTGCAAGGGGGCGTTAATTTTGAACCTTATAAGTCTAAACTTTTTGACACCATTGGTCAATCAATCGATACTATTGAATTGTTCCCAGCGAGCGAAGGATTTTTTGCTTTTCAAGATACCAGAGACCAACAAGGCTTATTATTAAATACCAATAGCGGTATTTATTATGAGTTCATTCCTTTAGCAAATATCCATGAAGCCAATCCCATAAGACTTAATTTATCACAAGTTGCGTTAGGGGTTCAATATGCCCTCGTGATTAATAGCAATGCAGGTTTATGGGGCTATCATATTGGTGATACAGTGAAGTTTGTGAGTATTGAACCTTATAGAATTATTGTCACAGGAAGGGTGAAACATTTTATTTCGGCATTTGGAGAACATGTGATTGGGGAGGAAGTAGAAGCAGCGATGTTGCAAGTGGCTAATGAAATGAATGCTTCTATTGTAGAGTTCACTGTGGCTCCTTATATCGCACAAGGCGAAGGAAAAAGTTACCATGAATGGTTGGTTGAATTTGAAAGACCACCATCGGACATGGAACTGTTTAAATCTAAATTAGATCAAGCCATGTGTGCAAAAAATGTATACTATCAAGATCTGATTGCTGGAAATATTTTAGCTCCATTGGTTTTGACAATCCTTCCTAAAAATGCATTTATTGAATACATGAAATCCGAAGGAAAATTGGGGGGACAGAATAAAGTTCCAAGATTAAGCAATGACCGAAAAATTGCAGACGCATTGCGCAATCAATTAGGCAAGTAGCCAGAATAGAATAAAAAGTGTATTTTTAACCTCAAGTAAACAACTGGATGAGTCAAAAAAGAATTGCCATTTTCGGATCTACAGGTTCCATTGGGAAACAAACCCTAGAGGTGATCGCGGCGAACCCAGACTTATTTGTCGCTGAGATTTTGACGGCGCATGCAAACGAATCCTTATTAATTGAGCAAGCATTATTATTTGAACCCAATATTGTAGTGATTGGGGACATTGGAAAATACGCGATTGTAAAAAAAGCACTAGAAGGCAAACCAATTAAAGTGTTTGGAGGAGAAGAAGCTTTAGAACAAGTTGCCGCCATGGATTGCTATGATTTTATGATGGCGGGTATTGTAGGTTTTGCTGGTTTGAAACCAACATTGACTGCAGTTGAAAATGGTAAAGCAGTGGGACTCGCAAATAAAGAAACTTTAGTAGTTGCTGGTGATATTGTGATGCGCACAGCAAGAGAAAAAGGGGCAGCAATCATTCCAGTAGATAGCGAGCACTCCGCCATTTTCCAATGTCTTGTTGGCGAAGGCAATAATCCCATCGAAAAAATTATTCTCACAGCAAGTGGCGGTCCATTCTTAGGAAAGAAACCTAATTTTTTGGTGAATGTAAAAAGAGATCACGCGCTGCAACATCCTAATTGGAGCATGGGCGCAAAAATTTCAATTGATTCTGCAACCTTAATGAATAAAGGATTAGAAATGATTGAAGCGAAATGGCTATTTGACTTAAGGCCAGATCAAATCAAAGTAGTGGTGCATGCACAAAGTATTATTCATAGTATGGTTCAGTTCCAGGATGGCAGTATCAAAGCACAGATGGGTTTGCCTGATATGAAATTGCCCATTCAATATGCAATGGCTTTTCCAAAAAGATTGGCAAATGATTTTCCAAGATACCATTTTGACAAACCTAATACATTGACTTTTGATGAGCCTGATGTAAAGACCTTTAGAAATTTAACCTTGGCGACCGAAGCATTGCGCATTGGAGGCAATGTTCCTTGTGTATTGAATGCTGCAAACGAAATTGCAGTGTATGCATTTTTAAAAAATAGAATTGGATTTTTAGATATGACCGATCTCATTGAAAGAACATTAGAGAAAATTGAATTTATCGCAAATCCAAGTTTGGATGATTATTATGAAACCGATGGAGCTGCAAGAGATTTTGCTGCTTCTTTAATACAACTATAAAAACATGTATCTAGCTGCTATTGATTTAACCGTACTTGCAACAAAAACTGCACAATTTATTTTATCTTTTTCTATCATCGTTGTTTTGCACGAACTAGGACATTTTATTCCTGCTAGATTATTTGGTGCAAGAGTAGAAAAATTTTATTTATTCTTTAATCCTGGATTTAGTTTGTGGAAAAAGAAGATAGGAGATACAGAATACGGTTTAGGTTGGATTCCTTTTGGAGGGTATGTGAAAATTTCAGGTATGATTGACGAAAGCATGGATAAGGAGCAGATGAATAAGGCCCCGGAATCTTTTGAATTGAGATCAAAGCCTGCTTATCAAAGATTAATTGTAATGTTGGGGGGTGTGATTGTGAATGTGATTTTAGCCATTGTTATTTTCATTGGTATTGCATGGTTTTGGGGGGATGATTTTTTACCAGCAAAAAATCTTAGTTATGGCATACATCCTACAGAGATTTCTAAAAAAATGGGATTGCAAGACGGAGACATTATTGTTGCATTGGATCAAAAAGAATTAAAAGATTTCTTTGAATTAGAATCTAAAATAGTTTTAGAAGACCCAAAAACGATTCAAGTTAAAAGAGGGGATAGTGTATTGAGTTTGTCTATTCCAACAACGATAGCTGCTGAATTAATGAATGCCAATAATACGACTGCATTTGTGGTGCCTTTGTTTCCAGTGATTGTGGACTCAATTGGTAAATCGGCGGTTGTAGTAGAAGGTAGCTTTCAGAAAAATGATACCTTATTAAGTATCAATGGACAATCCATTCAATTCCAACATGAGTTCATTGAAGTGAAGAAAAAGTATAGTGATTCATTGGTAACCATCCTTGCTAAAAGAGGAATGGATACAGTGAAGATTAGAACCTTAATTAACAATAAAGCACAGCTTGGTTTATTTGTAAAATTGCCGATGCAACTTTTTAAAACAGAACATCAATCGTATAGTTTTGTCGAAGCAATTCCAACTGGCATCCAAAGATGTTTTACCACACTCGATAATTATGTAAATGGTATCAAGCAAATTTTTACTGGGAAAGTGAATCCGAATGATTCACTTGGAAGTTTAATCAGCATAGGGAATACATTCCCATCTCAGTGGGATTGGGAGCGATTTTGGACTTTGACAGCTGTATTTTCGATCGTATTAGGCTTCATGAACGTTTTACCGATTCCAGCTTTGGATGGTGGACATGCTTTATTTATTCTATTTGAAATGATTACAGGGCGCAAGCCAAGTGATAAATTCATGGAATATGCACAAATTGCAGGCATGATTTTGATGTTTGGCCTGATGTTATATGCATTGGGATTGGACTTCTGGCGTTTATTTAAGTAGGCGGTTATTAAAATCCATTAATTAGTTGTAATTTTGTACTTGCTTTAATCGCAGTAATTGGGGTCGTATGGTTTTGACAGCAAGCGTAGCGGTTGGGGTAAGCATGTAGTGCGTTGGGTAATTAGCACTTTAATCTGAATACCAAACAATCAAAAGGCGAAACAAATTACGCCATGGCTGCTTAATTCAGTGAATTAACTTCCATTA
>CAMCHR010000078.1 GCA_945874755.1 Chitinophaga pinensis | reverse complement strand
TGAATATGAAAAAACCATTGCTGACGCGAATAGAACAATGGATCGTCAAATCGAAACGATTTTTCTAACTGGAGAGCCTAAGTATACCTCAGTGGCATCCACCATTGTAAGAGATATTATCCGTAATGGGGGTGATGCTTCACCATTTTTACCAGATGTGGTAATCAATGCGTTGAAGTAAGAAATACTTCCATCACCTGTTTGATAGTATCATAAGTTTTTGCTAAATAGGGGGCAAGGTCGGCCTTTTTCACCCAAGCAATCGCTTCTATGTCTTCTTCGGTTTGAGGAATTCCATCTTGTAATTGATCTGTTGACATTTTATACCAATAAGTCGTTTTCTCCACTTCGGAATTAAAATAGATGTCATGGTAACGATGTGTAGTTTTTAAAATTAACTCGCCCAAAACAAGATGGCTTATTCCAGTTTCTTCCATGACTTCTCTTATAGCACAAGCTTCAATCGTTTCGTTAGGATCTAATTTTCCTTTTGGTAAATCCCAAAAGCCTCTTCTAAAGATCCATAGTGTCTCCTGATTTGGATTGACTACAATGCCTCCAGCTGCTATAATTGGTGTCAACATAAAATGTGTATAGTATTTAGTAACTCTTGCAAAAATATTGCCTTTTTGACGGTAATTTCGTAACAAATCTAGGATATGACGAACGAAAAAGCTGTCGCTGAGAAATTATTACAAGTTAGTGCTATAAAGTTAAACCCAAATGAGCCATTTACATGGGCTAGTGGATGGAAAAGCCCCATTTATTGTGATAATCGAAAAGTACTCTCTTTCCCATATGTCCGTGACTTTATTAATAGCGAAATGTGCAATGTCATTTTCGAAAAATTTGAAGGGGCCGATATGTTAGCTGGAGTTGCAACTGCAGGTATTCCTTGGGGTGCTATGGCAGCAGACCAATTAAAATTACCTTATATCTATGTGCGTCCTAAACCAAAAGAGCACGGCTTAGGCAATCAGATAGAAGGGGCTTATACAAGTACAAATAAAATTTTAGTCATAGAAGATTTAATCTCTACTGGAAAAAGTAGTTTACAAGTAGTAGATGTCTTAAGAAATGCTGGATTAGATGTAGTGGGAATGGTGTCCATTTTCAATTATGGTTTCCAGATTGCAGAAGATGCATTTAAAGCAGCAGCTGTTCCATATGTTTCTTTAACCAACTATGCAAGTTTGATTGAATTAGCAGTGGAGAAAGGTTTGGTAGATGCCAATACACAATCCACATTAATGGAGTGGAGAGATAGTCCATCTACTTGGAAAAAATAAGACTCATTTTTATTATTTCATTCCTGATAATGCCGCACCCAAATTTAATTTTTGTGTTGTTTCGTAGGCGATAGGAACTGTCTTAGTGAATACGCCTTTACTTACTGTAACATTTCCATTGATGTTCAATTTGACAGGTTTATTTAACAACAATTCCATACTATTTTTTACCAAGTCTGACATTTGAAACTCAAGTTTGGCTGGAAGTAAAAAGTCTTGATTTGCAGGTATTGTAAAATTAGTATCTAATTTTAATTGGGTAAACTTTCCATTATTCAATAAAACTTTACAATCGATTTGTTTTAATACCAAAGAAAAAGGATTTGGATTGTAGTATTTAATATTGGCTCTAATTATATTTTTACCCATTGTTAATTTCTCTAACTGAATATCTTGTAGCCCTTTGAATTCAAAAGATTGAGGTTCAGAACAAGCTGTTAATAATAGTATAACAAATAAAAGCCCGTAATTAAATTGCTTCATGGATTAATTTTATTAAAATTACAAAACAAAAAGCATTCATGGTTTATACAGATCTACATTATTTTGGTTGTTTATCCTATTACCATGTATTCGCAGCACATGAACAGATTGTATTTGACAATAAGACTGCTTTCAGTAAAATGAGTTTCAAAAATAGGATGGTCATTGCCACTGCACAAGGCCCTTTGCATTTAACCATTCCAATTGTTGGAGGAAGGGATCAGAAAACCCCAATGAATGAAATTCAAATCGCCTATGATAGTCCTTGGAAATCACAACATTTTAAGGCGATTAGCATCAATTATAAACGAGCACCTTATTTTGAGTATTACGTAGACAGTCTAAAAGCATTGTATGATAATGACTATGTCTACCTCAATGATTTTTTATTGGCCACACAGCATTGGATCAAACAACAATTAAAAGCAAATTGGTCAATTGAATTAGCGAATGAGCCGACACCCATCCAACATTCATTGAAATGGGTGGATTTAATGAAGCCTAATAATTTTGAGACTTCGAACAATCAATTCAAGTACCAACAAGTTTTTGAAAGTACTACTGGGTTTATACCAAATACCTGTATTGTAGATGCGCTATTTGCAATGGGAGGGAAGCAAGTGCTTACTATGATCACTAAATTTTAAAACCTAATTCATACTCATAAAAAAATCCCCCCAATGAATTGGAGGGATTTTTAAGTTATACTAAAATTGAACTACTTCTTTTTCAAGTAAGCAGTGTATTTTTCATTTTGTGCATCTGTTAAAGCTGTTCCATTCACAGAAATTTTACCATTCTTCACTTCAATTTTCACATTATCAGTTGGTGCTAAACCATCTTCTTGTAAAGCTTGAACTAAAGTTTTAGTATCAGCAGAAATTGTTACAGTTGTTGCAGCATCAGTCATATTTGCAGTAGAGTCAGTATTGATCACTGAAATCTCCATAGTTTGAGATTTAACTTCAGTTGCTTTAGTTGGGTGCAATTGCGCTAAACTAGGCGCAATTACCAATGAAACAATTGACATCAATTTGATTAAGATATTCATTGAAGGACCAGAAGTATCCTTAAAAGGATCGCCCACTGTGTCTCCGGTTACAGAAGCCTTATGTGGTTCAGATTTTTTATAGAACATCTCCCCATTAATTTCAACACCTTTTTCAAAAGATTTTTTAGCATTATCCCAAGCACCACCTGCATTGTTTTGGAAAATACCCATTAACACACCACTTACAGTAGCACCTGCTAAGAAACCACCTAAGGCTTCAGGGCCCATTGTAAATCCAATTAAAATAGGAGAGATGATGGTGATCGCACCTGGTAACATCATCTTCTTTAAAGAAGCTTCAGTAGAGATAGCCACACATTTTTCATATTCTGGTTTACCTGTACCTTCCATAATTCCTGGAATGGTACGGAACTGACGACGAACCTCTTCTACCATGGCCATTGCCGCTTCACCCACCGCGCGAATCGCTAATGAAGAAAATATAAATGGAATCATACCACCTACAAATAAGGCAGCTAATACATCGGCCTTATAAATATCAATATGTTGATTGTCTGGCATCGCTACACCTACGAAGGCAGCAAACAATGCCAATGATGTTAATGCAGCAGAAGCAATGGCAAAACCTTTACCACTTGCAGCAGTCGTGTTTCCAACCGCATCTAAAATATCTGTTTTCTCACGCACTTCAGCAGGTAATTCACTCATTTCTGCAATGCCACCAGCGTTATCTGCGATAGGACCAAATGCATCAATCGCTAATTGCATAGCCGTTGTAGCCATCATACCTGCAGCAGCAATCGCTACACCATATAAACCTGCGCAATAAGAAGCACCGAATATACCAGCAGCTAAAACAATAATAGGCATGAAAGTAGATTCCATTCCAATTGCTAATCCACCAATAATATTTGTTGCGTGTCCTGTGCTAGATTGTTTAATTATACTCATTACTGGACGCTTACCCATAGCAGTATAATATTCAGTAATGATACTCATTAAAGTACCTACTATTAAACCAACTACTATAGCACCAATCACACCATTTCTTGTAAAATCAATACCACGTAGTGACATGTTTTCAGGAAGAATATATCCTACTAAAAAATAACAAGCGATGGCTGTTAAAATCATAGAACCATAATTACCCATGTTTAATGCTTTTTGAACTGTTGCTGTATTTAAACCAGCGTTCTCACTAATTCTTACAAAGAAAGTGCCGATGATGGATAATAATATACCTACACCTGCAATCATCATAGGTAATAAAATAGGAGAAAGACCATCAAAGGCATCCAATAATTTACCACCACCAACTGCAGTTACTTCTTGTCCTAATACCATCGTGGCTAAAACAGTGGCCACATAAGATCCGAATAAATCGGCACCCATACCAGCTACATCACCCACATTATCTCCTACGTTATCTGCAATGGTTGCAGGGTTACGAGGATCATCTTCAGGAATACCTGCTTCTACTTTACCTACTAAGTCAGCGCCCACATCGGCAGCCTTTGTATAAATACCACCGCCTACACGTGCAAATAAAGCAATTGATTCAGCACCTAAAGAAAATCCAGTTAATACTTCAATTGTTCTTAGCATTTCAGAAGGGTCACCATTTACAAAAAATAGTTGCTTCAATACTAAAAATAATCCACCTAATCCTAGTACTGCTAATCCAGATACGCCTAAGCCCATCACAGATCCACCAGTAAAGGAAACTTTTAATGCTTGCGCTAAACTTGTTTTAGCTGCTTGAGCAGTTCTTACGTTTGCTTTGGTAGCTACTTTCATTCCAATATAACCAGCCGTTGCACTAAATACAGCACCAATTACAAATGCGACAGCAATACTCCAGTGACTTTCTGCATTTTTAGTAGCCATAAACCCTAATAATAGGGCTACAATTACCACAAAATAGCCTAGAATTTTCCACTCCGCTTTTAAGAATGCCATAGCACCTTCAGCAATGTAAGTGCTAATTTCTTTCATACGGTCATTACCTGCGTCTTGTTTAGATACCCAATTGAATTTCAAGAGTGTATACAATAATCCTACAACACCCATTGCCGGAACGGCATAAAATAGAAGATCTTTCATAGCAATACTTATTCTTTTGTT
>CAMCHR010000077.1 GCA_945874755.1 Chitinophaga pinensis | reverse complement strand
TTATTACATCCTGTTCAATTTAATTGTAATTGTATTTATCTAAAATTTAACAATATTTGACAATTTAATTAAAGAACAAAATCAAACCCCGCATATACATCTGAAATCTCCTCCTTTGTAATTCCTAAATAGCGCCTTGATACCTGCGTTCTTGAGTGGTTCAGTATCATGGATATTTTTAAGAACACGTCCTCGGAGCGGTTGTTCTCATCGTACAGAAACCTGGCACCCGATTTGCGTAGTGAGTGCGTGGAGACCCTCTTCTTGCGTATACCAACAAATCTAGACCCAAGCTGCAACAATCTATTGGTGTGGCGCAGAGTGTAATTGAAGATGGTACTTTGTAATTCTGGCTGCTGCAGCAATTCGTAGTATTCAACCAATAATCCCTTTAATACAGCCCCTACTTTAATACTCCGTTTTTTACCCGTTTTTCTCTCATTTAAGACGAGTTCGTCCTTGTTTAGTACATCACCCCAAGTGAAGCGAGATATGTCAGAATAACGAAGCAGTGTTCGAAATCCAAACTCAATTAGTAACGCCATCTGGTAGTTCTGCTCCTTTTGGAAGTACCTGTTCAAACGTTTCAATTCGTCAGTAGTTAAATAATCACTTGTTTTTTCGATAGTGGTGGTCATAAAATGTGTTTTGGCTAATGTAGAGCTGCAAAGTCGTAAAACCAGCCTTTTACCTCATTTTAAGTCATAAAAAAGCGCTAAAATTCAAGTAGTATTGAATATCAACTAGATGCATGTCTCTTAATACGATTAACGGACACGATGAAATATAGAATCTTATTTTAGTAATGCGAGACAAATTCTGCACCATGATCAGCGCAAAATATTTAGTGGCAAACTATAATTGATTGGATTACTTGCGGTTGTGCAATATGGTTTGAACTGTGATCCTACCCAAACTTGTTTGGCATATCAAAATCAGGGTCAAGGTCATAAAAGTGAGTGTTGTCCTGTATACTTATCTCGCTGTATTGGTAAAATTCCAATATCCCTGAAATCCACATGCATAGGTCACTTTTCCTGCCGCCAACAAAAACCTCATCGGTATCAACACCACTTTTGCGGAGCATCAAATCAACCATACTTCTTATATAGTTATAGGTACCTTCTGCTTTGGGAGTATTTCTGTTCTGCGAGTTTGCATCCAATACAAATACTACCTTGTTTTGATGTCTTACTCTTTGACTATTTCTTTTTCTGCGCATTAGAATTTGTTTTAATTAATTGTGTTTTATTTATGGTACTATTTTCCTGTTCTCGTATTATCGAACCAGCAAGGTTTTTTAGCTGCTGCTCACTAATCAATAATTTGATCCTTTTTCTCGGTGTTTCACTTACAAGTGTCGTCAATTTCATAGTATATTTCTTTACTATAAATATCTAGGAATGCGTTGATTACTTCACAAAAGGGACGGACTTTAAAACTATTTTTTTACCATTTAGATATATGTTTTTAATGTACAAACTCCCGATATTGATATTAATAACAAAACATTTATCCATTTATTAGATTTGTGGGAAGTGTAATACTAATAGCTATCTGATACGACAAAAAAGCATTCAAAATAATTGTTTTTCTGTCAGGTGAAAATTTATAAGCGTCATATTGGCGCGTCATAATTATTATTTTAAAAAATATACCCCCTATTAAAATTTAGTATATTCTAATTATATTTTAGATATCTAAAAACTGTCCATATACAAGATAATATACTAATTAGAATATTCTAAAAACTGTCATTTTAAGCATTTTTGAAAAATTGGCACGCGGCGCGAAGTTTGTTAAGATTTTAATACAATCAATGTTGGTTGTACTAAAATTAATTCCCAATGGCATTCAGAAAAACAAAGAGCTCGCTAGCTCAAATTAGAAAAAAAACAAGTAACCGTTTAAAAATCAATGGCAGCAAAAAAGATCCTGCTGATCAACTAATGACTAGAGTCGTTAATACTTTTTTTGATTTAAACTACAAATTACATCATGCTGTAATTTTAGACAACGATGATTTAGCAGCATTAGATGCAAAAGATCAAATTAACAAAAGCATTGACATATTTGCTTTTATGATGGCAAAAAATCCGCTGAAGGAATCTATTATTTATCAAGAATCAGTTGATAAACTGAGGCTCATAAATCAAAATATTTTTCAACAAACAAAAATCATAGTTCAAAAACATGGTAGAAATCATCATTCAGGTCTTGATAGATCAAAAATTTCAAATATGAATAAAAATGCGATCATGTTTATAGTAACAGTAAAAAGTGATTTTAGTAAAGTTATTATGAGTGAAATTACTAGGGAAAACCTACTTGGCGCATGTAGGATGGAAGATGGCCAAATTACAACTCAAGAAGAAAAAAATGATGTATTAAATGCTCTGACGTATCATTTTAATGGGATGCCATTTATTACAAATGGACGAATCGCTACAATGAAAGATATTCATTATGCAGCATTTTTTTACATTACAGCATCGCCACTTGTTAGAAAGTGGGTAGAAGAAAAAGAATTTCCTTTTGGAATTACATTAGAACTTGATTTGGAACAGCATACTACTAATATATTATGTTCCTCTATTGATGATTGGATGGAGATAAATCGCCTGTTCCTACTTTAAGGTTTATAAATGTTAGTTAAAGTACCATCATCAATAAAAGCTGCAGAGTTGGTTGATGCGCTAGTAGCATCACCAACCCGAGTAGCAAACCTAAAGAACAAGATTTATTACTTCCTATCCCTGCTGACAGACACAAACGATAACTACCACTTAAACGAGAATAACGGCGGGTACCATAATCTGTGTTCCTTTGAACTTAAGAAAATTCTAGGGAACAAGGACTTCTATATCATTCGTAAGCTGTTATTAAATTCAGATGACCCCATAATTGAGTTTGATAGGTCTTGGTATAATCCAAAAGGTAATATAAGCAACGGTTACTGCCAAGGGTATAGAATCACCCCAAAGTACAATACTGGGGAAGTAATATATAAAACACTACCTAAAAAGTTGAGTAAGGTGATATTAAAGCATAACAAAGTTGAAGACACTAATGGAGCAACTCTAAACTACCATTTTCTTTTAAACCAATTTGAGTGCAATACCCTATCATTCGACCCATTGGTTTATGTGTACCTGTTCAATTTTGGAAACCAATTAATGTTACCGGTACGAAATAAAAATCAGTATCAGCTAAATCTTATCCATAACCTAATTGGTAGGTGGTTGTACTACATCAAACAGATATCTGAAGGGAAATCATGGCAGAAAGTGTCAGCTAAGAACTATCGGCTAAACTCATCTGTCACAAACCTGCCAAAATTGCTCCGGCCATTCCTTTTATGCAACGGCGAACCATTATCCTGTGTAGATGTATCCTCATCTCAACCATACATCCTATCATCAGTAATGCAAAGTAGATTCTATTATGATACTAGTGTGGGTTATAACCTATACACTATCTATCCTGAATTATATAAGATATTACTTGGTAATGGTACTATAGATACTAGTATATCATATAGTAGTACTTTAGATATTAAGTATTATTCTAGTCATACTGGTTATACTACTAATACCTCTTCAAATAATACAAATAACTCTTCTTCATTTATGTGGTGTAATTTATTTACCACTTCTGAATTAGATAGTATTAACAAATACACCCAATCCCCTTTTTATTTGGATTTCTATAAAAATGTATTAGATAGGTATTACGTTTATACCAATACCCCAAGAAATATTCAAACTGATGATAGGGATAAGTTAAAAGGCACCATGATGTTCGTGCTATTTGACGACAATCAAAACCATAGGAATAACAACTACCATATTAAGATATTTCAAACTGTATACCCTGGTGTCGAGCGTTGGATAAATCAGGTACATAAGTTGATTGGGAAGCAAAGATTCTCTTATCTGTTACAGCGTGCAGAGAGTTATTTACTTCTAAATGTGATTTGTAGGGAGTTTAACGAACAAAATCCTACTGCGCCGCTACTAACAATTCACGACGGAGTGTTTACCACTTCAAAACACGTTCAGCAACTAAAAGGGCTTGTTTTAAAACGACTTAATGAGTTGACAGGCGTATTAGCAGGTTGTAAGATTAAATCCTCCCAGATTGATCCTAATCCTCAAATACAAGATATTGAAAATGAATGGGCTAAAATTGAACCTATCAATACTGAGGAAAAGTATCTGAAAAATATTAATGGAGTGTTTATTACAAACATTAATAGAGGTTCTGATTTTCTGGAAAATTTTACCAGAAAATTTTAATCCAAATTTTTGGAAAAAAGGTCATTGACGAAAAAAATATGGAAAATATTTCGCAAACAAATCGGTTCTACTTAAGGACTTTAGGGGCAGGCAGGAGGGCATTGCAGGATACGTGTGCTAACACCACCCTGCCTGCTATCCTCCTTCCCTACTCCAAAAGTATAGCTAACGAATGCTCCGCATGGAACAAGCATACGATTGCTAGTATAATTTATTTTTGTTGCAATTTTTATTTGCAATAATTTTTTGTTAGATTTTAAATAAAATAATTCTCGCTGTGGTAAAAAAGATAACTAAGTGTAATTTGAAAATGAAGGACTTTACAAGAATATCAATATTAGAGGCTGGTGAAATCATCAGAAAAAAAGACCGAGACGCTATTCTTTCTTGGTTAAACAATAATGATGTAAAAATCTATATAGAAAAGCACCATTATGTATTTCAGTTAGAGGTTCAAATGCAGTATCTAAAACCATTGGTGCTTGACTGTAAAAAAAGGTACCCGCACTTATGGAAAGACAAACTTAAAATCCTTTGTGATGGGAATAACCAGCTATGCGAGCTATTTCTAATTGAGATGGATAACGAGCATTCAATTTCTGCGCCAACCACAAGAATAAAACCCAAAAATAAACAACAAGAAGAACTCTTAAAACGATTAAACTCGTGACGAAACTTAAATTACCAAAGAATCAGCGCAACGGACTAAAAGTCTGGTGTAGGCAGTGTAGAAAGAATAATTGCGGTTGTAAGAATTATGAGAAACACTCCTACCGGATGAACTTGATAGACCCTATAACTTTCAAACACAGCAGTAAAATTCTCAAATCAAAAAATTATGATGACGCCATCGCAGAAGCGCTGACTTTTAAAAAAGATGTAAAAAACAATACC
>CAMCHR010000076.1 GCA_945874755.1 Chitinophaga pinensis | reverse complement strand
CCCAATGACCGTATTTTTGTCCGTTTTCATGCTTTTAAATTAATCTAAATAGATGCGGCAAAGGTATGTTTTTAAGATGTATTTAGCACCAGGTACACCCTAAATTGGAATCATTTTAGGGCTATTTTAAGGCTTTATTACAAATTCCTGCTGTATTTACCCTCTGTGTGGTAAAGCAAGTTCGTAATATCTCCTAAACTACAATACTTCACAGCTTCCATCAAGAGGTCAAAAACATTTTCATTTTGAACAGCAGCTTGATGCAGCAAGTTTAGATAATCTGCGGCTTGGTCTTTATTTCTATTTTTAAATTGCGCTAGATTGGCAATTTGTAATTTCTTTTCGGCAGCTGAGGATCTAAATACGGGACGACGATCATTGCTATTTTGATCTGCTTCGTCTATAAAAGTATTCACACCAATGATTGGAATTTCCCCGTGATGCTTTCTGGTTTCATAGAACATACTTTCTTCCTGAATCTTTGATCGCTGATACATTCTTTCCATCGCACCTAAAACCCCGCCTCTTGCATTGATACGTTCCAACTCTTGCAATACGGCTTCTTCTACCAAGTCTGTTAATTCATTCATCAAGAAGCTGCCTTGTTGTGCGTTTTCCACTTTAGCAGTACCTAATTCCTTATTAATAATTAACTGAATCGCCAGGGCCCTTCTTACACTCTCTTTGGTTGGTGTGGTAATGGCTTCGTCATAGGCATTGGTGTGCAAGCTGTTGCATTGATCATAAATTGCGTACAATGCCTGCAAGGTGGTTCTAATATCATTAAAATCAATCTCCTGTGCGTGTAAACTTCTGCCACTTGTTTGAATATGGTATTTTAATTTTTGAGACCTTGGATTGGCCTTGTATTTAAGCTTCATGGATTGCGCCCAAATTCTTCTTGCCACTCTTCCGATCACTGCATATTCTGGATCCATACCATTGCTAAAAAAGAAACTAAAATTTGGAATAAAATCGTCAATCGCTAAGCCTCTATTTAAAAAATATTCAATATAAGTAAACCCATTCGCCAAAGTAAATGCCAACTGTGTAATTGGATTAGCCCCAGCTTCTGCAATATGGTATCCTGATATGGAAATACTATAAAAGTTCTTTACTTTTTGGTCTACAAAATAGGCTTGCACATCACCCATTAACTTCAAAGCAAAATCAATGGAAAAAATGCAAGTGTTTTGTGCTTGGTCCTCTTTTAATATATCTGCTTGTAATGTTCCACGAACGTTTTGTAAAACCTGTTTTTTAATAGTCGCATATACTTTTGGATCTAGCACTTGATCCCCACTCACACCTAATAATTTTAAGCCCAAACCATTGTGCTGGATGGATTGTTTTTTCAAACTTTCAAAATCATGGTAGACTGGCCTAGGTTTTGTTTTAAAAATTTGATTCAATTTTTTATTAACTGCTGGCCACATTTTTTGTTCCGTAATATATTGCTCACAGGCTTGATCAATCGCTGCATTAAAAAACATCGCTAGTATGATGGCCGCAGGACCATTGATGGTCATACTCACAGAACTCGTTGGATCATTTAAATTAATCCCAGAATACAATTTCTTAATGTCATCCACCGAAGCAATATTTACACCTGCATTGCCAATTTTTCCAAATACATCCATTCTATTGGAAGGATCTTGACCATATAATGTCACACTGTCAAATGCGGTAGACAATCTTGTTGCAGGTTGTCCGCTTGCTAAAAAATGAAAGCGTTGATTGGTTTTCTCTGGGCCACCTTCGCCTGCAAACATTCTTGTTGGATCCTCTCCTGTTCGCTTCAAATCAAATACGCCAGCAGTATATGGATAATGTCCTGGCACATTTTCTTTTAATTGCCACTCAGCAATATCTCCCCAGTCTTTAAAATTGGGTAAATACACTTTTTGCAAAGTCAAACCAGATTCTGTTTTAAAGCTCAAAGGTTGATGAATTTTTTTACCTCTTATTTCATAGACCAATGCGTCTTGTTGATACTTGGTTTTTGTCGCTTCCCAAGTTTGAATAGATTGTTTCACTTCTGGATCTACCTCGCCAGCTACCTTATCCGCTTCCTCTTTTAAAAGAGGTAATTTTTTAAGTTTCGGATTTTGCATCACTTGCTCATAACTATACCACTGAGAAGCCAACTGCTTTTGTTCCGCTATCCAAACTTTATTTTTTTGAATCGTTGTAACAATTTCATTTAAATAATTAAATCGATTCAGTGGAATGGTTGGTGTGGCCACCAGACTCGCATTGTATGCCAATGGCTTTGCAATGGTCTTCCATTGTAATTGATGTTGCTGATTCACCAACTCAATCATATGATTAAATAGATGCTGCATACCAGGGTCATTGAACTTGGAAGCAATGGTGCCATACACAGGCAATGTCGAATGATCTGCATTGAATAAATGACGCGATCTTGCGTATTGCTTTTTCACATCTCTTATTGCATCTAATCCTCCTGCACGATCAAATTTATTGATGCCAATAATTTGTGCAAAGTCAATCATATTGATCTTCTCCAACTGACTCGCTGCACCAAATTCTGGTGTCATAATGTACATTGGTAGCGTTACATAATCTACAATGGATGCATCATTTTGACCAACACCTGCAGTCTCGATAATAATAGCATCATAGCCTGCTGCTTTACATAAATAAATCACTTGGTCTAAGGATCCAGAGATAGATTGATGGTCCGACCTTGTTGCGAGTGATCGCATAAATACATTGGGATGATGTATGGCATTCATTCTAATTCTATCTCCTAATAAAGCGCCGCCTGTTTTTTTCTTAGTCGGATCTACCGACACCACAGCGATACTTAAATCAGGATTGGTTTGAATAAAATAATGCACCAAACGATCACATACGGTGGACTTTCCTGCACCACCTGTTCCAGTTAATCCAATGACAGGAATATTTTTTTGAACTACTTTTTTATCTTTCTTAATTTTTAATGTGCCATTTTGCAAAAGTGTAATATCCCTTGCTAATTTTCTTGGATCAGTTTTTTTATCAAAAGGCAGTTTTGGATACTTAGTTGTTTGATTGGATTTTAATGGGAAATTAGCAATTGCAATGACTTCTTTAATCATCCCTTCGATCCCCATGGCAAGACCATCTTTAGGTAAGTATATTTTTGAAATCCCTTTAGCATGGATGATAGCAGCTTCGGAAGGCAAAATGGTTCCACCACCTCCACCAACAATTTTAATATGTTGGTAGCCTGCATCGTCTAATAATTTTCTGAGGTAGGAAAAAAATTCAATATGCCCTCCTTGATAAGATGTAATTGCAATCAATTGCACATCCTCTTCGATTGCTGCTTCAACAATTTCTTGCGCAGATCGATTATGTCCCATATGTATGACTTCTGCACCCTGTTCTTGCAACACGCGACGCATGATATTGATAGAGGCATCATGGCCATCAAATAAACTAGTTGAAGTTAGAATCCTTATTTTTTGCATAGCACAAAACTAACAAATGTTAGCGGTATAGCAAAGTGGAAATTTACTTTTTTGCGTACGCTTTTGCAGCAGCAATAAAATGCACAAATAAAGGTGCTGGTGCTTCCACTGTACTTTTTAATTCTGGATGGTATTGTACACCAATAAAAAATGGATGATTGGGTAATTCAATAATTTCTACCAATCCAGTTTCAGGATTTACCCCACTAGTAACCATTCCATTTTCTTGTAAGGCTTTCAAATAAGCATTATTGAATTCATAACGATGACGATGACGCTCGTTAATCAAAGTGGTGCCATATATTTTATGCGCCAATGTATTTTCTGAGATGGCGCAAGGATAAGATCCTAAACGCATCGTTCCTCCCTTGATTGTAATGGCTTTTTGTTCCTCCATCATATCAATCACTGGGTCAGGGGTATTGGAATCCATCTCTACAGAATGTGCTTCTTTTAATCCAATCACATTTCGGGCAAATTCAATCACCGCCATTTGCATGCCTAAACAAATACCAAAAAATGGTAAATTATTTTCTCTTGCATATTGAACAGCAATAATTTTTCCTTCAATTCCTCTGTTTCCAAATCCAGGAGCTACTAATAATCCATCTAAACTTCCCACTAATTCCTTCACATTTTCTTGGGTAATGTCTTCGCTATGTACATTCACTACATTCACTTTCACCTCATTCATAGCGCCTGCATGAATAAACCCTTCCAAAATAGATTTATAAGCATCCTGTAACTCAATGTATTTACCAATTAGGCCAATATTGACAGTAGACTTAGGATTTTTTAATTTATCTAAAAATAGCTTCCACTTGGTTAAATCTGGCTCTTTAAAATTGTTGATCTTTAATTTTTCGAGTACAATTAAATCTAATTTTTCTTCTAGCATTTTTAATGGCACTTCATAAATAGTAGATGCATCTGCTGCTTCAATCACTCTTCCTGCTCTAACATTACAAAATAATGCAATTTTTCTTTTGATATCATCGTTTAAAGGCTCTTCTGCTCTACATACAATCACATCTGGACGAACTCCTGCTTCACTCAACATACGCACACTATGTTGCGTTGGTTTTGTCTTTAATTCTTTCGCCGCTTTTAAATAAGGTACTAAAGTTAAGTGCACCACCATCACATCCTCCTCTGGTAATTCCCATTGGATCTGTCTTACTGTTTCCACAAAAGGTAAACTTTCAATATCACCCACTGTGCCACCAATTTCTGTTATGACTACATCATACTTTCCATCTTGACCCAATAAAAGCATTCGATGCTTAATCTCATCTGTAATATGCGGCACCACCTGCACTGTTTTACCAAGAAATTCCCCTGCTCTTTCTTTATTGATCACCGTTTGATAGATACGGCCAGTAGTGACATTATTCGCTTGTGAGGTTGGGGTATTTAAGAAACGCTCATAGTGGCCAAGATCAAGATCTGTTTCGGCACCATCTTCAGTGACATAGCATTCTCCGTGCTCATATGGATTTAAAGTACCTGGATCGACATTAATATAAGGGTCAAACTTTTGGATCGTTGCAGTGATGCCACGTGCCTGTAATAATTTAGCTAGAGAAGCAGCAATAATGCCCTTTCCTAAACTACTTGTAACGCCACCCGTAACGAAAATATACTTTGCCATAACTTTAAATTCATCTAATATTGAAAAAGGAATTCCAGCAATAGTTGCCTATTGAGGAGTACTCATTCAAATGGTTTTTAATGTGACCGTCTTGTTTGTTGGAAAAATGCTTAGAGGTCATACAAAAATAAGCTAAAAAACACCGCCTACAAAATGTATAAAACGGCCTAAACAATAAATGTTTATAACTGT
>CAMCHR010000075.1 GCA_945874755.1 Chitinophaga pinensis | reverse complement strand
TCTTTAACCGAGGCCTGGGATTTCTTTAGTAGTCCAGCCAATTTGGCTAAAATAACTCCGGCAAAGATGGGTTTCAATATCATCAGTCAATTTCATGGTGAAAAAATGTATCCAGGGCAGATCATTGAATACACAGTTAAACCTTTATTGAATATCCCTTTATATTGGATGACTGAAATCACACATGTGGTGGAAGGTGCTTATTTTGTAGACGAGCAGCGATTTGGTCCCTATACCATGTGGCACCACCAACACCATTTCAAAGCAGTTCCAGGTGGGGTAAAAATGGATGATATTGTTCATTACAAAATCCCAATGGGGTTCTTGGGGGATATTGCGCAAGTGCTATTTGTCAAAAAACAGCTTCAGGAAATTTTTGATTTCCGTTTTAAAGCGGTGGAAGCAAAGTGGGGTGCTTACAAGCCCTAGCTTTTTCCTTTGAATAGCTATTTTATAATTATTTTAAAAATAGTTTCCTTTTCTTGATTTTAGAACTGAAAATGTACCAACTTTGGTGTCTAGATTATTAATCAATGGTACAAAATTCAGGGCAAGCCCACAAACTCTCAGTGGCAGGTTTAATCATTACTTTAGGCATTATTTATGGTGATATCGGTACTTCTCCATTGTATGTGTTTAAGACCATAGTCCATAACAAAATCATTACTGAGCAGTTAGTATATGGTGCTATTTCTTGCGTTTTTTGGACACTCACTTTACAAACTACTTTCAAATATGTATTGCTAACACTTCGTGCAGACAATAGAGGCGAGGGCGGCATTTTTTCCTTGTTTGCATTAATACGTCGTTATGTAAAATGGATTTATATTCCTGCCATTTTTGGAGCAGCATTATTATTAGCAGAGGGCATGATCACGCCACCGCTTTCTGTGTCATCTGCTGTCGAAGCTTTAAAAGATGTAAAAGGGCTTGAAACTATTTTTGTACCTGGCAATAACTTGACGGTAGGCATTGTGTTTGTCATTATCTCTCTTTTGTTTTTCTTTCAACGTTTTGGAACTAAAATTGTAGGTTTTGCATTTGGCCCAATTATGTTGGTATGGTTTTCCATGATTTTGATTCTTGGGCTTATTCCTGTGTTGGGAAATGCAGCAATTTTAAAATCACTGAATCCTTATTATGCTTATGATTTACTTGCAAATTATCCGAAAGGTTTTTGGTTATTGGGTGCTGTGTTTCTTTGTACTACAGGTGCGGAAGCATTGTATAGTGATTTAGGGCATTGTGGGCGTATCAATATTCAAGTAAGTTGGATCTTTGTAAAGATTGCATTGGTATTTAGTTATATGGGTCAGGGCGTATGGCTAATGCAGCATATGGGTCAGACTATTGGTGAAATGAATCCTTTTTATGAATTAATGCCACATTGGTTTTTATTAATTGGTATTGGTATTGCTACTTTTGCTACAATTATAGCAAGCCAAGCTTTAATTAGTGGCTCTTTTGCGTTAATTAATGAAGCTATTAGTATGAATTTTTGGCCAAGGGTGACTGTAAAATTTCCGACAGATCAAAAAGGACAAATTTATATTCCAAGTTTTAATTTATTATTATGGTTTGGATGTATTTCGATGCTATTCTTTTTTAGGGATAGTGAAAGTATGCTAAACGCTTATGGGTTTTCGGTTATTTTAACAATGATGATGACTACGGTTTTGATAAATTTTTATTTATTGAATGTGAGGAGGTGGAGCCAAGCACTTGTCGCTTTTGTAATTTTAATTTTTAGTACTGTTGAGATCTCCTTCTTTTTAGCAAATGTGATTAAAATTAAACATGCTTATATCACTTTAGGCTTTTCATTTAGTATCATTTTTGTGATGTTGATTTGGCATCGTGCAAGAAAAATCGCCAATCGATATCTGGATTTCGTGAAGCTAGGCACTTATTTAGAGCAACTAGCTACCTTGAGCGCAGACAAAGAATTACCAAAATATGCGACCCACTTGGTTTACTTAACCAAGGCGAATAATCACAGAGAGATTGAACATCGTATTATTGACTCTATATTAAATAGAAAACCAAAGCGTGCTGATATTTATTGGTTCATTCATATTGATCGCACGGATTCTCCATATGGTATGTCCTATAGCATTCGTGAATTAATAGATGATAAAGTAATGCGTGTTGATTTTAAATTAGGTTTCCGTATTCAGCCACGTGTGAATGTGTTGTTCAAGAAAGTGATGCAGGAATTAAATGAGTGTCAAGAATTGGGTATTTATAGTAGGTATGAATCTTTAAAACAAAAAGATTTCCACGCAGATATTACCTATGTAATTATTGAAAGCTTCTTCTCCATTGAAAATGAGCTCTCCTTCAAAGAGGACTTTATCATGGACTTATACTTTAATATCAAGCAACTATCGCAAAGCGATCAGAAAGCCTTTGGCTTGGACAATGACATGACCATTGTAGAGCATGTTCCATTGATTATCAAAGCCAATGAGAACCTGCCTTTAAAACGTACCTACGATTAATGCATCAATGCTGAATCAAATCTTTAATCGACGACTTGGTACTTGCTTAATTGATTTTGTTTTCCAACCGCTACAATCCAAATTGGTTCTGAACTGGATTTTGCGATACCTAAATTATTTAACTGTATAGACTTCGTCTCTTTTGGTATGATTGCAGCTACCTGATAACCTGTTTTGGTTTTCTGAATCAATGCAAAATATTTTAAGGTATTGCTAGGATTGCTATCAATAATATTGTAATTATTTTCATTCTGCTTTACAAGTGTAGGACTTACCATTTTATGTTGAACCAACCATTCAATGGGTGCTATTAAAGCGGGTTGGTGGTAATAGGTATTTTGTAAGCTATCATTCCATCCATTGGCATTGGTTTTAAAACTAGCACTGCTAAAATAAATACTGCCATGGGTATTTTTTAAGGACCTCATTTTTTTAATTTGATTTGGAATCTCATTGGGAGATTTCCATGCGGCATTACTTCCTGCTCTATAAATACCATGACCCACATAAAAATTTTTACCATAGCTATTTCTATTCCACCACTCAATCAATTCATTGTAATCAGCTAATGCATGACCCTGCTCCCAATACAATTGTGGTGCTACATAATCAATCCAGTCTTTCTCTAACCACAATAAAATATCTGCATAGAGGTCGTCATAGTTGGTTGTTGCTTTTGTTTTACTGCCTCTTGGGTCCGTGGATTGATTCCTCCAAACACCAAATGGACTAATACCAAATTGTACACCTGGCTTGACTTTGTGAATGGTGGCAGACAATTGTTTCACAATGGTATCGCAGTTGCTTCTTCTCCAGTCGTCCTTGCTTAAACCTCTTGCATTTTTTTGATAGGTGGATTCATCTGGAAATTCTTTTCCTACAATTTTATAAGGATAAAAATAATCATCCATATGCACGGCATCAATATCATAACGTGCCACTAAATCACCCACTACTTTGTTGGTATGTTCCCATACTTCTGTTAGGCCAGGGTTAAAATATTTTTTATCACCGTAAGTTAAAAACCATTCAGGGTGGACTTTAGATAAATGCGTATTGGCGATGCTGGATTTATTGACATCAAACACGGCTCTATAAGGATTGATCCATGCATGAAACTCCATACCACGTTGATGCGTGGCTTCAATCATAAAACTCAAAGGATCATAATAAGGGCTAGGCGCTTCACCTTGTTTACCCATTAAGTATTCACTCCAAGGCTCTAAGGTGGATGGATATAAGGCATCTCCGGATGGTCTTACTTGCATGATGACGGCGTTCATGCCATTTTTCTGATGCATATCCAATAATGCTTCAAACTCCGCTTTTTGAATTTGGCTACTCAACCCAGTTTTACTTGGCCAGTCGATGTTAACGACTGTGGCAACCCATACTGCTCTAAATTCAAATACGTTTTTATCTGACAAACTTGGTTGTGCAGATACTGAAAACGGAATGGCTAATAAAAGTGCAAATAAAATTTTCTTCATAACTAAAAGTATATACTTATCGATTGATTTTTAAAATGGATGAAAAGAAAAAATGAAATTAAAACACATTAGGAGCATTAAGCGCCTGTTGGATAGATTCTAATTTTATCAAGGATTTGATTCATGGTGGCTGCTTCGGATGCATTGATCCCTTTTAATAAATCGTCTATACGATCATTGAACTGATCTAATTGATCAACCAAATCAAGGCCTTTAGGAGAGAGGGTGATGTCTACCAATCTTTTATCTTTTTCGCAGGTATTTTTTACAACCAATTCTTTTGCAATCAATCGATCTACAATCCTACTCGTATCACTCATCTTATCCAACATGCGTTCTCTGATTTTTAGTGTACTTAATGGCGTAGCGCTTCCTCTTAAGATGCGTAGGATATTGTATTGCTGTTGTGTAACGCCTTCTTCGGAAAGTATTTTACCAATTTGTTCATTCAACCAGTTGGCAGTGAAAAGGAGATTGATGCCCATTTTCTGAAATTCGTTTCTGAAATTAGGTTGTTGTATATCTTGTTCTATCCCCATTGGTGATCTTGTATTAGGTTACTGTTAAAAGTACAAATTATTGTCTTTTCTTCCATAATTGATATAGGGGCAATGCCAATAATATCCCAGCGGCATCTGCTATCATATCTTTGACTTCGAATCCTCTGCTTGGTACATACCATTTTTGGTAGTACTCCATCGCAATCCCAAATACAATACAAAAAATCATCGCCCAGGCTTGTGCACGGACAGATTTTAGGGCTTGTATGGTGGTATGATCAAGCAAACAATAGAAGGACCAGGCCAATGAGCCAAATAAGATGACATGCACTATTTTGTCGATTGGTAAAAGTTGCAGCCAACCAGTTCGATCTGTGAAGCTACTGCCCGGAAGGCTAAGCAATATAAATACGAGTGCTATTTCTGCAATCACCCAAATAAGGTATTTCATAAAGGTTGGTTTAGTGCACCAACTGCGCATACGCTTCGCTCGTAAGCAATGCATCCACATCTGCTGGATTGCTTACAGTCATCTTAATCATCCAACCTGCTCCATAAGCATCGGTATTTACCAATTCTGGTTGCGCTGATAAAGCTGGATTCACTTCTAAGACTGTGCCAGCGATAGGTAAAAATAAATCACTTACTGTCTTCACCGCTTCTACAGTTCCAAATACGGCTTCTGCAGCTAAAGTACTTCCAATCGTATTGATATCTATGTATACAATATCTCCCAACTCGCCTTGCGCAAAGTCTGTGATACCAATCGTAGCGGTATTGCCTTCTAATTTAATCCACTCGTGGTCTTTTGTGTAACGTAAGTCTGCTGGGAATTGCATAGGTTATTTTTTTATTAGTGCAAATATTCATAAAAATTGGTAAAAAACCAAT
>CAMCHR010000074.1 GCA_945874755.1 Chitinophaga pinensis | reverse complement strand
ATGATACAATTTGACTTACCTAAACAAAAATCATCCATCATCAAAGTACTTGGTGTTGGCGGAGGAGGAAGCAATGCCGTTAACTTCATGTTTCAACAAGATATTGAAGGGGTAGATTTTATCATATGCAACACAGATTCTAAGGCGATTGAACAAAGCCAAGTACCTAATAAAATTCAATTAGGACCACATTTAACCCAAGGTTTGGGTGCTGGTGCGGATCCTTCTGTAGGTAAAATGGCGACCGAAGAATCTTTAGACGAGATCAAAAAAATATTAGAAGTGAATACCAAAATGGCATTCATCACAGTTGGAATGGGCGGCGGAACTGGAACAGGTGGTGCGCCAATCATTGCAAAAATTTGTAAAGATTTAGGCATTTTAACTGTAGGTATTGTGACGACTCCATTTGGTTTTGAAGGACCACGTCGTCAAAAGCAAGCCGAAGAAGGAATCAATGAATTAAAACCTTATGTAGATACTTTATTGGTGATTTCAAATGACAAATTGCGTGTACAATATGGTAATTTGAAAATGAAAGAAGCATTCACCAAAGCAGACAATGTACTTGCTACTGCAGCAAAATGCATTACAGACGTGATTAACAGCCGCGGTCATATCATTGTTGATTTTGCTGATGTGTGCACTGTGATGAAGAACGGAGGTGTTGCAATTTTAGGCAAGGCAGAAGTTGCTGGAGAAAATAGAGCAGAAAGAGCTATCGAAGAAGCTTTGAATTCACCATTGTTGAATGACAATGATATCAAAGGTGCAAAATGGATTTTATTAAATATCAATAGTGCCGAAGGAGAATATGAATGTAGTATGGATGAATTAGAAAGCATCAATACTATTTTACGTGCGCGAACAGGTGAACACAGCGATGTGATCATGGGTATGGGCTATGACGAAACCTTAGGTGAAAAATTAGGTATTACTTTAATTGCAACTGGATTTGAACATAAAGATCCATTTAAAAAAGAAGCAGTGACGGAAGTAGAAGCACCATTGGAAGAAAAAATAATGATGACTTTACAATCAGAACAATCAGAACAATCAGAGCAATCAGAACAAGTGGCTCCAATTGAACCAACTGCAACAGCCCTTACAGAAGCTACAGCAATATTGGATGAGGTCGAAATCGCATTGGATGAAGTTGAAGTTCCAATAGATGAAGTTGAAATTCCAATGGATGAATTAGCTCCTACGATGCAAGAGTTTGTTGTAACTGAAATGAGTAATGTTTATGTTTCAGCACCAGACTATGACGAAGAGGAGGAAACAATTTTTGAAGATGAAGAGATTGTTCAAGCGATAGAATTAGAAGCATTTTTTGAAGATGAAGTTGTTGTTGAGGAGATGATTCAAGAAGTGGTATTTGAAGTCAATGAAGAAGTATTAGATGCATCTGCTGAAGTATTTGAATTGAATATGGAAGAGGAGGAAGCTCCAATTTTCACTACAGAATTTGTGTTGAATAAGCCAATGAATATTTATGCCGAAGCTGAACCAGAAGCAGAAGTTGAAGCAGCATCTGAGCCAACTATTCCAGCTATCGTTGAAGCAACTGTTAACAATGTCGTTTTTGAAGCCATTGAATCTGCAGAAACATCAGCAACAGAAAACCTAGAGACCTCATTTAGAAATGTAGAAATGGAGACCGAAGAAGAGCCTACTATGCAATTGGTTATGCGTGAAGAATCAGTTGGATCACAACAAAACAGACCACAACATTTAAGTTTTGACATCTCATTAGATAATTCAGAAGATCAAAGACGTAAAGTGGCTGAGCGTATCCAAAAATTAAGAAATTTATCTTTCAATATTAACAATGGTTCAGATCCTGGTGTAGAGTTTGATGCAGTACCTGCCTATGTTAGAAGAAACTTGGATTTGTTTGGCAATACTATGGCTTCGGTAGAAAACTATTATAGTAAGTATACAGTGGAGCAAGATGAAAACAATCAAACCCAGATTTCTACTATCAATTCATTCTTGGATGGCAAAAAGCCAGATTAAAATAGTTTTTATAGAACAGTTGATTTAGTTGGAACCCTGCCTGAAAAGGCGGGGTTTTTTTATTTATCTTTAGGTATGCAAACAATCCTTATTACAGGTGGAACGGGTATGGTTGGTCAATCTCTAACCAACTTTTTATTAGCCAAAGGGTATCAAGTGGTTGTGTTGACTAGACAAAAAAAGCAATCCAGTCGTGCACATTTTTCTTTTGCACAATGGGATATAAATAAAGGTTGGATTGATCCTGCTGCCATTGCTGCTGCTGATTACGTCATTCATTTAGCAGGAGAGGGCGTGGCAGATAAAAGATGGACTGCTGCAAGAAAAAAAGCCATTTTAGATAGTCGCGTTCATTCCAGTGCATTGCTTGTGAAAGTATTAAAAACACATCCTAATAAAGTGAAAGCGATTGTTGCAGCATCTGCGATTGGTT
The DNA here is from genome assembly GCA_945874755.1 of Chitinophaga pinensis. Classification (GTDB taxonomy): domain Bacteria; phylum Bacteroidota; class Bacteroidia; order Chitinophagales; family Chitinophagaceae; genus Sediminibacterium; species Sediminibacterium pinensis_B. The sequence goes on along the minus strand of CAMCHR010000074.1, from coordinate 3,017 downwards.
GGTATGGTCCAGATAATGAAAAAAGCATACAATCAGGTTTTGTAGAAACAGATCCAGTTGATTCAAGTTTTTTAGGAGACACATGTCAACAATGGGAGGAAAGTATGCATCCAGTCAAAGCATTGGGGATACGACTTGTGACCATTCGAATAGGTATTGTATTTAATAAAATGGGTGGTGCATTGGCTGAATTCATAAAGCCAGCAAAGCTAGGCGCAGCTGCTATATTAGGGGATGGTCAACAAATGGTAAGTTGGATTCATCAGCAAGACTTGAATCGTTTAATGCTATTTTCATTGGAAACTGAACAAGTTGCGGGTGTGTACAATGCAGTCGCGCCCGATCCTGTCAACAATGCAATCTTAACAAAAGCGATTGCAAGGCGTTTTTATACATGGGCCATTCCTTTTAATGTACCTAGCTTTATTTTAAAAATAATGCTTGGAGAAATGAGTGTAGAAGTTTTGAAAAGCGCTAAAGTAAGTGCATCAAAAATTGTAGCAGCCGGATTTAGTTTTGACTTTGCAAGTATGGATGAAGCTTTAGACGACTTATTAATTTCTAATTGGTCTTCCAGAAGTAATCACTGATTGAATACGCTCTAAAGTTTTCTTTTCGCCACAAAGACTTAAGAAAGCTTCACGTTCTAAATTCAATAAATATTGTTCGTTCACAACTGTTGCTTCACTAAGATCACCTCCGCACATCACATAAGCCAATTTACGAGCAACCAATGCATCATGGTCTGTTGCATATCCACCGCGCCACATACCATTGATACCTGCATACAATGCACCTAGCCCAGCTTTACCCATCACTTTAATATCATTGCGTTGAATGGGTTGTGTATAACCAGCATTAAAAAGTTCAAGCACTTGTTCTTTTGCTTTTGCGATACGTCTTGATTGATTGAGTACAATTTGATCTTGTCCTTTTCTAAAAATGCCCATCTCCATAGCTTCATGTGCCGAAGTCGCCACTTTAGCAGTTGCAATTTGAAGGAATTTGTTTTTTAAAGTAATTGTTTCAGGTTCTTCTGCATGCATTTCATCAGAAGCACGCAATACCAATTCTTTGGTACCACCGCCACCAGGAATCACACCAATACCTAATTCAACCAATCCAATATAAGTTTCTGCAGCAGCACAAATAGCATCTGCATGTAAATTCATTTCGCATCCACCACCCAAACACAATCCATGTGGTGCAGTCACAACGGGGATAGAAGAATAACGCACACGCATCATGGTGTTTTGAAAAGTACGAACGGCCATATCCAGTTCCTCATAATCTTGTTCAATCGCTAACATAAAAATCATGCCCACATTTGCGCCAGCACTAAATAAATTGCCTTCATTGGCAATCACTAAGCCTTTACTTTGCTCTTCGGATAGTTGAATGGCTTTACTCAATCCTTGTAATACCTCTCCACCAATGCTATTCATCTTGGTATTCCAATTAAATCCAAAAACATCATCACCTATGTCTACCAAGTTGCAAGCACTATTTTTCCAAATGGTTTTTTCTTTAAAATCAGATAAAATAATAAAGGACTCAGCACCTGGAATCAACACATAATCACTTGTAACAATATCGTAATAAAAACGCTTGCCATTTTTAGTGGTGTAAAAGGAGAAGCCTTTCTCCACCATTGTTTCAACCCATGGCGCAACTGCTTTTCCTGCTGCTTTCATGTCCTGAATTACAGATTCAATTCCTAATTCATTCCAAGATTCAAATGCACCAATCTCCCAGCCAAATCCAGCTTTCAATGCATCATCAACACGGTATAATTCATCACTGATTTCAGGAATACGATGGCTGATATAAGAAAATAAAGCGTGGTGAAAAGCTTGAATAAATTGTCCAGCTTTATCTTTTGAATGGTACAGTACTTTTAATCTTGCTGGTAAATTATCTACCGCTTTTGCCGCATCAATAGAAGCCATTTTAGTTTTCTTACGAGGCTCATATTCAAGGGTTGCTAAATTTAAAGTCAATATTTCTTTACTTGTAGCTGTCTTTACTTTTTTGAAAAATCCTTGACCCGTTTTATCACCCAACCAATTTTGTGCCACCATTTTTTCCAACCAACTTGGAAGTGTAAATGTTGCTTTTGCTTCGTCATTCGGACAATTTTCTGCAACACCAGCAGCCACTTTTACTAAAGTGTCAATACCAACCACATCGGCAGTTCTGAATGTGGCAGATTTTGGGCGACCTAAAATTGGACCTGTTAAGGATTCAACTTCGTCAATGGTCAATCCCATTTTTTCCATGATATGCAATACGCTCATCATGCTAAAAACCCCGACTCTATTGGCGATAAATGCAGGGGTGTCTTTACACAAAACAGTTGTCTTGCCTAAAAATACATCTCCATAATGCATATGAAAATCAATCACTGATTGAGCTGTTTTTGGAGTAGGGATGATTTCTAATAATCTTAAATATCTTGGTGGGTTAAAAAAGTGCGTCCCACAAAAATGTTTTTGAAAATCTTCTGAACGACCTTCTGCCATTAAATGAATTGGAATACCAGAAGTATTAGAGCTCACCAAGGTACCTGGTTTGCGGTATTGTTCTACTTGATCATAAATTGTTTTTTTGATATCCAATCTTTCCACCACCACTTCTATGATCCAATCTGCGTTCGCAATTTTGGACATATCGTCTGTGAAATTTCCTGTACGAATATTTTTAGTAAAAGCACTTGTATAAATAGGGGAAGGATTTGACTTGTTCGAAGCCTGCAATGCATCATTTACTAGTTTGTTTCTTTCTTTACTATTGGTACTTTCTTCTGCACCTGGTTGTAAACGATCTAACAATAAAACTTGCACGCCAATGCCTGCAAAATGACATGCAATTCTTGAACCCATCACACCACTTCCAAGGATCACGACCTGCTTTATAGTTGGTTGCATAGTATAGCTTTTCGTAAAATTAGTTAGTTATGCAACTATTTTCAAAAATTATTTTCATTTTTACAAAAAAAGGGTCAAAATCACCTTTGG
>CAMCHR010000073.1 GCA_945874755.1 Chitinophaga pinensis | reverse complement strand
CGCATTACCCCAAGGATCGCCATGGGGCATCCATGGATTTATAACAACGAAATAGATCGTATTGCTGGCACAGTTTCCCCAGGGGATATTGTAGAAGTCTACTATTTTGACGGTCAATTAGCAGGCCGTGGGTATATCAACCCAGAATCTCAAATCATGATCCGTTTATTAACTCGAAAAAGAGACAATATTGATGCAGCATTTTTCCATCAAAAAATTAGTGAAGCTTGGGCCTATAGACAGCAATTGGGTTATACAGAAAATTGTAGATTGGTATTTGGTGAAGCAGATGGCTTACCAGCTTTAATCATTGACAAGTTCAATGATTATTTTGTTTTACAAACTTTATCATTGGGTATTGAGCAGTGGAAAACAGCCATTGTAGATGCGATCAATACCATCTTTAAACCAAAAGGGATTTATGAGAGGAACGATGTACCCGTTAGAGAACTAGAAGGACTTGAACAGAAGAAGGATTTTTTATCCGACCCATTCCAAACAGAAATCATCATTCAAGAAAATGGTTTACAATTTTATGTAGACATTGAGCATGGACAAAAAACAGGTTATTTTTTAGACCAACAAGACAATCGTCGCGCTATTCAACATATCGTAAAAGGAGCAGATGTTTTAGGTGCCTTCACTTATACAGGTACTTTTGAAATACATGCTGCACATTACGGTGCAAAATCTGTTTTAGGTATTGATATTTCTGACAATGCAGTGGCACAAGCCAATAGGAATGCTGCGTTAAATAAATTAGACCATATTGTAAAGTTTGAAGCAATGAATGCTTTTGATGTCCTAAAAAACTGGGGCAAAGAAGGTAGAAAATATGATGTGGTGATGTTGGATCCTCCTGCATTTACAAAAAGCAGAAGTAGTATCGAAAAAGCAGTCACGGGCTATAAAGAGATTAATTTAAGGGGGATGAAAATGATCAACAATGGAGGCTTTTTAGTCACGTCTAGTTGTACCAACCTAGTAAGTCCAGAGTTGTTCTTAGACACCATCTATATGGCCGCCAAAGACGCCAAGAAAAGGATTAGACAAGTTACCTATCAATCACAATCAAGCGACCACCCTATTATTTGGGGAATGGAGAATACGCATTATTTAAAATTCTTGATTGTGGAAGTTTGTGATAAATAAAAATATTCTATAAAAAACTAGCAAGAACCAAAAAGGGTCACGATTAATCGGGACCCTTTTAAAAATCATTAGACAGCTTAGTGTTAGTTCAATGTATTCAAAGTGGTTTGAATTGCTTCAAAATTAGGCAAGTCTCCAGGTGAAGGGCAAACTTCTGCATATTGTACTATGCCATTTGCGTCAAGCACAAATGCTGCACGCTTACTAACACCTTGCATTTCAAAAGCTGGGAATGTTTCATATAATACATCAAAAGCAGTTGCTGCAGCTTTATTAAAATCACTCAATAAAGGGAAATTTAATTTTTGCTCTTCTTTGAACTTGCCTAATGCAAATAAAGAATCTACAGAAATACCGTATACTTGAGCATTCGTAGCATTGTATGCTGCGATATTGTCTCTTACATTACAAAGTTCAGTGGTGCAAACACCTGTAAAAGCAAGTGGAAAAAATAAAAGCACCACATTCTTTCCTTTAGCGTCTGCTAATTGAACAGGATTTTTATCTGTATCAAATAAAGTAAAATTTGGAGCGTTTTGTCCGATTGAAATTGGCATAATTGTTTAATTTAATAGTTTAACAATTCAAATGTAAAAGTGTTTAATGAGAGATCCACTTTTTTAATAAAAATTAATGTTTAATAAGTGCTAATTTTTCCCTTTTCGATAATCTTTTCCCTTTTTGATAATGCTTCCACCGAGTCCAATAACACTTTCATTTCTAATGGGCGCTTGCCTAGGTATTCCATTGTCGCATAAAATTGCACCCGATCTACTTTATTCAAATTGAATACCTGCTTGTAATATTGTGCTTTCACAAGTGATGGCTGGATGGTCGTATCAGTCTGAATTTTTCTTGAAAGGTATTCATCTACCTTCATCAACTGCCATACAGTTTGCTGCATGGTTGCCATTGGCAGTATTGACTGATTTTCTTTATTCTTTGAATTACATGCCAAAAGAAACAGCATGCCAAAAATGATTATTTTTTTCATTCAAAATATGCTTTATACTTATTGATGTTTGCAATATCAATTGCCGATAAAGTGACCATCAATTGTTTTTTAGTGGCCCTATCTGCTTCCGAAAACAATCCAATTAATTCTGCCACCCTACCCTGCATAAAAATAGAGATGGCCATAGAATTGATATTGTCTTCATTCAATTCTTGTAAACTCATAAGTGCGTTGAGGATAGCTACTTTTGCTTGTTCTGGCTGCTCTGTCATTTGATCCATCCCTTTTCTATAGTAATTATAAAGGATTTCATGTAGTTGTTCAAAACCGCTTTTTGTTAGGTTATCAATTAAAACAAATCGGTTACGTTGTCCATCATATGATTTCCATCCACTAATACCTGATCCATCGGGCGCATTGTACACTATATTTAAGGCTTTGCTGTAATAAGGTGCTCCACCATTTTTAATGAAAGAGTCATAATCCAACCCTAAGATAATGTAAGCGTAGTATGCTAATGTAGCTGTTAAATTTGCCTCTAATGGATCTGTTCTGGCTACATTGTTTTCATTGAATTCAATAGGCTGCCCTAATTGATATTTAAACGTGAAATTAGCATCCTGCATATTCAACAATGGTGTCGTATAATTAGCGCGATACACTGGTCTATTGGCCAAAATACTTAATTTGGCATTGTAGACACCTGGAGATACCTGAGACTCAATAGTAATATAAAAACTACAATCAATTTTCTCTTCTTGCGTAAAAATATCAGAAGTCCATTTACGTTGATTTATAAAATCTTTTAATTGTGTTTGAAGTTGCGTAAAAATTTTAGGATCTACTTGATTGTCCACTTTATTGGTTTGCAAGTTTACAACTGCAGCAAGCTCCTGCCCTTTCAAATGTTGAAATGTACAAAAGCACAATAAAATGATCGTCATCTTTCTTAAAAACATACTTGGTTGTTTTATACCCTAAAATACAAAAACGTCCCGAAACTTCGGGACGTTTTATATAAATACCTTTACAAGTTTAACGGAATAAATCCGCTTCCTCGTTTTTACGATGATAGATCTTGTCATCAATGAATTCAGCAGTTGCTAAAATCGCAGGATTTGGCATACGCTCATAAGCTTTAGAGATTTCGATTTGCTCTTTATTCTCATGAATTTCTTCCAAACTGTCTGTATGACTTGCAAACTCCTCTAATTTAGAATGTAATTCTTCTCTGATAGAGATATTGATTTGATTTGCTCTTTTTGCAATGATAGAAATGGATTCATATAAGTTTCCAGTCTTTGCTTTTAAAGCTTTCAAACTTTTAGTTTCTACAACAGCAGGTGTGTTAGCACCCATATGTCTTCTTAATTTACTCATTTTATACTATTTAAATATTGATCTGTTTGTTTCTTTATTTTTTTTGCTTCAGTCATTAATGGACTATCACTATATCTATCTACAAAATCATTGTACTCTAAAATTACTTTTTCAAAACGCTCTTTTTGCTTTTCAATAAAACTATTCTCTGCAAACTTAAAATAGGACTTTAAGGTCAACAGCTTATATCTATCAGCTTGTTTAGAGTCAGGGAAATAATCTGACAATAAACCATAAGAAATAGCAGATGCGCGATATAAGGCAAGATCAAAATACAATGTAGATGTTTTATAATCCTTCAATTCAAGCTTTGCTCTACATGCATCAATCACATCAGATGCCTCCTTTACTTTTGTACTAGTAGGATGCGCATCAATAAAAGATTGCATTAATTGCATTGCTCTATTGGTGGTGGTTTGATCTAATTCAGCTTTTGGAGAACGCTTAAAATAAGTATACGCTCTCATAAATTCCACTTCTTCTACTTTTGCAGAATTAGGAAAATACTCGATAAATGTTTTATAAATATTTTCTGCGTTATCATAGTCCTTATCGTAATAATAAGAATTAGCATACATTAAATATAATTCCTCATATCTAGGCGTTCCTTTTACGAACTGAATTACCGACTCAAAGAGCTGTTGTGCATTGATGTATTTCTTTTCTGCATAATATTTTTCTGCCATTTTAACTTTATAGTCGGTGTCCTTGTTCTTCAAAACTTTTTGGAATTTTGAGGTACAAGCGCTTAAACTAAAAATTAAGCAAAAAAATAAGATGATTCTATTCATACAGGGTAGCAAAATTAACTAATAATCCTCAATTTAGGTCGAAAAAGATTGCAAATAAAGGCTTTGACGTTAAGAAATAGCTAAAACATCCTTGATAGTCAGTTATTTACCAAAAGCGCCTGTTAAATGATGGTGCTATAAAAGGCAAGAAAGACAGAAGCCCCTTCCCGAATGATCGGAAAGGGGCTTCAAAATTATAAAAGTGTTTTTTTGAGCCTTTATATTGCTATAAAAAAACTATCCTTCTTTCTTTTCGTCTAATTTCGCTTTGATTTCTGCTAAAGCACCTAAATCACCTAAGGTAGATTTCTCTACTTTAGCTTGAACTGCTTTCACTGCTTTTTTAGTGTTATCACTATCAGCTTTTGCTTCTTTCTTAGCTACTTCTTTTTCTTCTTGGATGTTTTGCTCCCAAATTCTTGCATGAGACACTACGATACGCTTTTCATTACGATCGAATTCGATCACCATGAATTGCGCAGTTTCTTCCGCTTGAACTTGTTTGCCATCTTCTTTAGCTAAGTGACGGTTAGGCGCGAAACCTTCTAAACCATAAGGCATTTGTACGATAGCACCTTTTTCATCCTTACGGCTGATGGTACCATCATGAATAGATCCAATTGCAAAAGTTGCTTCTAATGCATTCCAAGGATCTTCTTCTAATTGCTTATGGCCTAATTGTAATTTTCTATTTTCTTTATCGATGTTCAAGATAATGATGTCAATAGACTCTCCTACTTTCACATACTCAGAAGGGTGATTGAAACGCTTCAACCAGCTTAAATCACTGATGTGAATCATTCCACCAATACCAGATTCTAATTCAATAAACACACCGTAAGGAGTGATATTTTTAACTAGCCCTTTGTGCTTGCTTTGTTCTGGGAATTTATTATCGATTGCATTCCAAGGATCTTGAGACATTTGTTTAATGCTTAAGCTCATCTTACGTGCATCTTTATCTAATGTAACCAACTTCGCTTCATGCTCATCTCCTAATTTGAAGAATTCTTTAGCGTTGATTGGTGTGTTTGCCCAAGTGATTTCAGAAACGTGTACTAGACCTTCAACACCCGGTTGAATTTCTAAGAACGCACCATAATCTTCGATGTTCACAACTTTACCTTTCACTACACTACCTTCTGATAAGTCAGCTGGTAATACATCCCAAGGGTGTGGAGTCAATTGTTTTAAACCTAAGCTGATACGTTTTTTATCATCATCAAAGTCTAATACAACCACTTGAATCTTCTGATCCATCTTAACCACTTCACTTGGATGAGAAATTCTACCCCAAGAGATATCCGTGATATACAATAAACCATCTAATCCACCTAAGTCCATGAAGGCTCCGAAATCAGTGAT
>CAMCHR010000072.1 GCA_945874755.1 Chitinophaga pinensis | reverse complement strand
AGCTCTTACCTCACGTTTTCACCTTTTCCTCTTGCGAGGTAGTTATTTTCTGTGGCACTTTCTCTATCTCATTGCTGAGATGCCGGCTATTGACCGGTGGGTTACCCTATGCTGTCCGGACTTTCCTTGGCAATTGCTTACCACGATAGTTCGGGATTGTAGTCGGGTCAAAGGTAGTAAAATAAAGTGGATGTGCTTAATACTCAAAAAAGACTTCTGTAGCGCCATATCCGTAGAATTCGGAGTATTGGTTGATAAAGCTTTTCACACCCCTCTTTACTTTTAGTAAATCGTGGACTTCATTTTTAAGCTTTCCAGATCCAACACCATGAATAATGATCATAGAAGGTAAATGATTTAATTGCGCTAACTCAAACCATTTTTCAAAGGCTTCTAGTTGAAAATGGATGATTTCTGCATTGGTTAGATGACTATGTCGATCCATCAATTTTTCGATATGAAGATCTACCACAGATCTTGCGGCAGGAATATGTTCTTTAATTTTAGAAGCATCGTACACTTTATAACCAGCGTTTCTTAATCGATCAATGGCAATATGGTTGTCTTCTGCTTTGTCTGGATAGGTATTAAACAATAGATAATCCAAGCTCACTTTATTGTCCTCTTTTAAGGTTTCAATTTTTTGGAAAATTTGTTTTGGCTTAATTTTTACAAAAGATTCAAAATGATCCGCTTTTTTCTTATGCTGTTCCATTAAAGAAAAATCAAATGAAAATTGAGGACTATCATTCACCGTTGCAAATGGAATATCATGAATATAAAAATCGGTAAAAGGCGCGATGGTAGAGGCTATAGAAAAGTCTACCTCTCCTTGGGCCGATTGCTCGTAAACAAAATTGTATTCAATTCTTGTTTTATTGGACAAGAAAATTTTAAGGGTCTCTACTATTTCGTCATTGAAATCGTCTAAACTAAACTTTGGTAATAAATTCAGCCAAACACCAGCATCTTCTTTGCTCGCATTCTTTTGTATTTTTTCTTTAGGAATCTGATCCACAAAAAGCTTTAGTGGCGCTTTTTTTTCTGGGAATAATTTCTTCTCGGTAAATCTTTTAAAATAAGGAAAATCTATTTGATCCATATAAGCTGGAAACTTTACTCCACGCACTTCTATCATCACCATTTCATTATTCATGATCTCAATGATATGCCCCTCCTCATTGCTATGGAGCACCAATATTTCATCCCCCACTTGATACTTCATATAAAATTATCTTTGCGGGCTGTTTTCATTTAATTTGGATTTCCTGCTGCCATAAAGTGCATAAAACACCAACCCAATACCCATCCAGACAAAAAACCATAACCAACTAATAGCAGGTATTTCTATCATCAAGTATAAACAACATAAAGCCCCTACAACTGGTATCACAGAATATTTACGTAGGAAACTAAATAATGCAACGATGCTCAAAATAAATACAAAAATTAAATATAATATTTCTTGATAACCTTCATCCCCCGCTGCTGCAAAAGCAGTCTTGATTCGATCTTGTCCAAAATAAATAAATAGAAGGGCTATGATTGGAATGATGAATTGACCATTGATATAAGGCAATCTAAATGATTGACCTGGAGTACTAGCCGACAATCTTGGTAAGACCAATACGCCAAAACAAACCAAAACAAAGGCGAATAAAGTTCCAATACTGGTAAGGTCGGTCACCATACTAATAGACATAAATAAGGAAGGAATACCTACAAAAAGTCCTGTAACAATCGTCGCAAATGTGGGTGTACCAAATTTTGGATGTACTTTGGAAAATTGCTTTGGTAATAAGCCATCTCTACTCATACTCATCCAAATTCTAGGTTGACCCAGTTGGAAAACTAACAATACACTAGTTGTTGCCACAACCGCACTCACCGAAATGAGGTAACTAATTTTATGCATCCCAATTCTTTCAAACACAAAGGCCAAAGGATCGTCAACTTTTAATTGTGTATAGTTTACCATACCAGTTAAAACCAATGAAATTAAAATGTATAAAACAGTACAGATAACCAATGAGTAAATCATCCCTCTTGGTAAATCACGTTGTGGATTCTTGCACTCCTCGGCAGTCGTTGAAATGGCATCAAAACCAATAAATGCAAAAAATACAGCCGATACACCTGCTAAAACACCTTTAAAACCGTTTGGCATAAATGGCGTCCAATTAGCGGTATCAACATAAAAGAAACCTAAGATAATAACACCTACAATAATGCATATCTTAAAAACAACCATTGCATTGGTACTCTTTTTACTTTCTTTGATTCCTCTATAGACCAAAGCAGTAATTAATACTACAATAATTGCAGCAGGTATATTTAAAATTACTTTCCAGTTGCCAATCATTGGGGCATTGGTAATTGCATCATATCCAACTCTTGCCAATTTGCTAAAGGTTTCCTTAGTGCCACCCGCATTCAAATGCTTCATAGCTTCTTGATAACCTTGCTGAGCTGTATCAAAATTGGTAGACAACCAACCAGGTAAATGAATATGAAGCCCCTCTAATAGATTTACAAAATAGCCACTCCAACTAATGGCCACTACAATATTACCAATGGCATATTCTAAGATCAATGCCCATCCAATAATCCATGCAACAAGTTCTCCAAAAGTAACATAAGCATAAGTGTAAGCGCTTCCAGCAATCGGCACTCGACTTGCAAATTCTGCATAACAGAGTGCACTAAAGCCACAAGTCACTGCAGTAATCACAAACAAAATAGAAATACCAGGACCACCGTGAAAAGCTGCTGTACCAATGGTTGAAAAAATACCAGCCCCTACTACTGCTGCAATACCCATAAAAGTTAAATCTTTAACACCTAATTCTTTTTTTAGCCCAATTGAACTGTGGCCATCTGTCATACCCAATGTAGCATCTTGTAAAATTTTGTCGATTGATTTTTTTCTGAAAAGATTCATACTAATTGGGTTTTATTTATTTATTTATTTATTTCTATTCATTAAAAAATTCGCTAAATCAATTAATGGCTTTTTTCTTGCTTCAACCACTGCAATAGCTTCTAAATGTGCTAATGCTTCTTGCATGTATTTTTGTTTTAAATCTTCTGCCCAAGCGTCCACTTTACAAGCTTTAAAAATACCCAACACTTGATCCACTTTATCTGGAGCGTCAGATGCCAGTAAAGCATTTAAAGTAATCTGTTGTTCAGGATTGGCTATTTCTAATGCACGTATTAAAAGGAATGTTTTTTTGTTTTGCTTAATATCTCCTCCAGCATCCTTTCCAAATACGGCAGCGTCCCCAAAGGCGTCTAAATAATCGTCTTGTATTTGAAATGCAATGCCTAATTTTTTTCCAAACTCATATAAATGAGTACAGTTGTGTTCGCCAGCACCACCAATGATCGCACCCATTTGTAAACTCGCTGCTAAAAGCACAGAAGTTTTTAAGGTAATCATGTGGATGTATTCCTCCATTGAAACTGTTGTTCTTTTTGCATAATCCATATCCAATTGTTGCCCTTCACAAACTTCTCTAGCAGTTTGATTAAAGAGTCCAAGAATTTTAGATAAATGGTTGGATTGAATTGGCTGGATATATTCATAGGCTCTAATCACCATGATATCACCTACTAGTAAAGCCGTATTCGAATCATATTTTGTATGTACAGTGGGTTGACCTCTTCTTAGACTTGCCTCATCCATCATGTCATCATGCACCAGAGAGAAATTATGAAATAGCTCAACTGCTTTAGCAGCTAAAAATGCATCTGGATGTAATTCACTAAATAATTCATTGCCTAATAAACACAAAACTGGACGGATACGCTTACCGCCTATTTTTAAAAAGTATTCACTCGGCTCATACAATGAAGCCGGATGTGATGGAAAATGTGTTGTATCGAAATCTTTGTTGAATTTTTCGATCAGTTCTTGAAAAGGATGCATGTTACAAACTTACCCAAATTTTACCATTTTTTAAACAGTTGTTTGCCCCTTGAACACTAAATTTGTAATAGTCAAATAGCAAATTTTATGCGCATACTTCCCATTTTACTAATTCCAATTGTAGGACTTTTTACTGCACAAGCGAACGCTCAAGCCTATAGTTTAGAACCAGTCCAAAAAACTGGACCATTTACCACTGGCTATAAAAAAGCAATTGGTGTTAAAATGTATCCTAGTGCTATCTCTTATAAAACTTTTTTGACAAATAGTAAAGCCATCGAAGTGCTGGGTTATTTCACATTAGATGGCTTTAGAACGACGATCATGATGGAGAAATACAGTGCCTTTGCCAACACAGAGCAGTTAAGTTGGTATATTGGTTATGGTGGGCATTTAGGAATTTGGAGCGAAGAATGGAAAAAGAATAATCCTAGCCACAAAGCTGGCATTGCAGTTGGTGTAGATGGTATTTTAGGGCTGGATTACAAAATAAAAAATGCACCATTGAACCTTAGTATAGACTGGCAACCTTCCTTTAATTTTGTTGGATCTAGTTATTTTGAAAGTGGATGGGCTGGCTTAGGCATTCGATACACCCTTAAATAAGCTTTGCACAAAGGCAACTTTATCAAACAAGATTAGGTCATCTAGTTGTTCCCCAACACCAATATATTTTACTGGTATTTTACACTGATGTGCAATGGCTAGCAAGACGCCCCCTTTTGCAGTACCATCTAATTTAGTGATGGCAAGTGCAGTCACATTGGTCACTGCCATAAATTGTTTTGCTTGTTCTAATGCATTCTGACCAGTTGAGCCATCTAATACTAAAAGTACTTCATGTGGCGCGGCTGGAATTTGTTTTTGAATGACACGATTGATTTTATTCAACTCGTCCATCAAATGTGCTTTGTTATGTAGACGTCCGGCAGTATCAATAAAAACAATATCAGATTTTCTAGCAATGGCGGACTGTACTGTATCAAAAGCGACAGAACTAGGATCAGCACCCATATTTTGCTTTACAATAGGAACACCAACCCTTTCACTCCAAATGGTCAATTGGTCTACAGCAGCAGCCCTAAAGGTATCTGCAGCACCCAATAAGACCTCGTTCCCTGCGGCTTTAAAATGATGTGCCAATTTGCCAATGGTGGTTGTCTTACCGACGCCATTGACCCCAACAACAAGTGTAATGAAAGGTTTCTTATCTATAGGTACTTGAAAACCAGCGAGATCTTGAGGCGCATCTATCAATAAATTTGAAATCTCGTCGTGTAAAATTTGGTTTAATTCGGATGTTGAAACATATTTATCCTTCTTCACTCTATCTTGAATACGTTCAATAATGGCCAAAGTGGTATCCACGCCTACATCCGCCCCAATAAGTGCTTCTTCTAATTGATCTAAGACCTCCTCATCTACGGAGGTCTTACCAATGATCACTTTAGAAATACGCTCAAAAAAGCCTTGTTTGGTCTTTTCCAAGCCTTGGTCTAGTGATTCTTGTTCCTTCTTTCCAAATAATTTTCCTAAAAAACTCATAGGTATCAAAATTAATCAATTACAGCATCATATACAATAATATTCCCCCTAGGCTTAATCCAATACGAGTCTATTAGGGACATAAAAAAACCTTCAGAATGAAGGTTTTTGAATCTTATTGATCAAGAATATCAACAGCAATATTATTTAGCTGCTAAGAACTCTTTAACGTTGTCTTTATAAACGATAGACTCTTTAAAAGTATACGCACCTGATTTAGGGCTACGTACTGCTTTAATTACTTTAGTCCAGTTTTTTGCTTCAGCAGAAGCCTTAAGATCCTTGATTTTCGCGTTTTTAGAAGCTGCTTTTGCCATGATTATTTAATTTCTTTGTGTACAGTTACTTTTTTCAAAATTGGATT
>CAMCHR010000071.1 GCA_945874755.1 Chitinophaga pinensis | reverse complement strand
ATCATTTTTCGAGTCAAAAATTCCATAGGCTAAATGTGTTGACAAAGGTACGAAATGTGAATAACTCCTGCGATTTATTTAAATAGCTACTGTACCAAAAAACTATCTTTGTAAGACCCCTTAATGCAGGTAAAACCGACTTTAAATAGCCCATTTTTATGAAAATCACACAAGGCACTTTAGATAAATTAGAAGATATTTTAGGCGAATCTGAATATGTAGTAAGATACGAGCGTGGCAATTTCCAGAGCGGCTGGTGTTTACTTGAATTCAAAAAAATCGTGGTTTTAAACAAGTTTTTAAATTTGGAAGCTAGAATCAATACCTTACTTGAATTGATTCCGCAACTCACCATTGAATTTGATAAGTTGACGCATGATTCACAAAAACTATATGAGGAAGTGAAGCGTATTGCATTGTCTGAAGCATAAATTTTAACCCAACAAATTTTGTTAAGCATTACCATTCTAGGATCAGGCACCAGTACTGGGGTTCCCCTTATTGGATGCGTATGTCCTGTATGTATATCAGACGATCCCAGAGACAATAGATTAAGAACAAGTATTAAAATTGAATCCGATACCACTTGTATCATTATAGATACGACCCCAGATTTCAGGTATCAAATGCTTCGAACTAAAACAACACATATTGACGCAGTGGTATTTACCCATCCCCATAGAGATCATTATGCAGGACTAGATGATATTAGGCCATTTAATTTTTTCTCGGGTAAATCAATGCCTATCTATGCCAATACAATTACCCAGGTGGCCATTCAACGTGATTTTTTTTATGCTTTTGAAGCTGATAAAGATGCAGGTTTGCCAGAGATGCAATTGCGCACCATTGATCATGAAACACCTTTTAAGATTGGGGATATTGATTTAACGCCAATTAAAGTGATGCATCGAGAGATGCCTGTATTAGGTTTTAGAATGGGTGACTTTACTTATATCACTGATGCCAATTATATTTCGGCAGAAGCCATGGAACAAATAAAAGGGTCCAAGGTCCTTATTCTAAATGCACTTCGTCCTAATTCCCATCCAACACATTTCACCTTATCAGAAGCGATTGCAATGACGCAGTCTTTGGATATTCCTCAAACTTATTTCACGCATTTTAGCCACCAGATAGGTTTACATGCAATAGTGGAGCCAAGTTTGCCAAAGGGCATTGGGATGGCATATGATGGGATGGTGATTACCCTATAGTTACTCCAATTATTTTTTAGAATTATCTTTTCGAAGTATTTATACGCAAATTTTGCATGTTGAAAAAAAGTAGGTTTATTAAAAATAACCATGCAATTTGATTGGAAATCTTATTTCGTTTTTACTTCAAAAGAGCAAAAAGGCATTATCGTTCTTGGATGTATTTTATCTTTAAGTTTATTATTACATTATCTATTACCAACAACATCTGCCAATCAGGGTTATTTTTCAAATTCCAAAAGCAAACCCAAAAAGGTTTTTTATTTTGATCCTAATTTGTTGGATAGTACTCAAGGATTCCAACTGGGATTGTCCAGCAAACAAATGCGGACGCTATATCATTATCGAGAAAAAGGAGGACGATTTTATAAAAAAGAAGATCTATTAAAATGGTACGGTGTTTCTGAAAGCCAAGCGCAAGCATTGCTTCCCTGGGTTCGTATTAAGGCAATGGACTCCACACATAGCGCTCAACAAAATACAAATCGAAAATGGGAAAAGTATGCACCTGTGCAAATTGATATCAACAATCCGAATGCATCGGATTGGATTCGAATCACTGGTTTACCAGCCTATAAGGTAAAACGTATTCTAACCTATCAAAAATGGAGCGGCGGTTTTACAAGTGTGCAAGGGTTAAAGAAAGTATATGGGATCACTGCTTTTGATTTTCAAATGATTTATCCCTATTTAAAGTATCAGCCAAATGTATCTAAAAAGATGGCCTTTCAAACCATGCGCTTTGAGGATTGGATGGCACTAGGCATATTTGATGAAAGGGCTGTTTTTAGGATCCTAAAGCTTCGAAAAGAGAAGCAGGGTAGGCTGACTTGGTCGGAAATGGTGATACAGTTTGACCTCACTGAGGAAGAAGCAATGGTCTTAAAAAAAAGAACCAATCTGAGCAATTGAGCCGCAATTGAAATACAATTACTTTACAATTATTTAGATTGGTTCAGTGATTAGCCAAAATGGCTAGATAAAGTTATTTGTGCTTGAAAATTTGATTTACAGCACCACCTAACATTGGGAATTTTTCTTTCACAAAAGCTGCAATAGTTTCGATTGATTGCTTTGCTTGTTCTGGTGTTACGCCCGCTTCTTTAACTAAACGGTCAATTAATTCTTGCATAATTTTATTTTTTAAAGTGATTATTTATTTTGTTTTAAGCCACTTTTAAAGCGCTTATTTTACTTTTATCAAACATGTTTTTTGCATAAGCTAAAGTCAGATGAAACTCTTTGGTATCCGTACCCGGAAGTTCAAACATCGCTTGAGTGAACAAACTCTCGCAGATACTTCTTAATCCTCTAGCACCTAATTTATATTCCATTGCCTTAGCGGTGATGAAATCATATACTTCTGGATCAATCTTTAATTTGATATCTTCTATTGCAAATAATTGCGTGTATTGCTTAATCAATGCATTCTTTGGTTCTGTCAAAATGCTTCTTAATGTTTCAGCGTCCAATGGTTCTAAGTGTGTTACAATTGGGAGACGCCCTAGCATTTCTGGAATTAAACCAAAAGTTTTGATGTCCTGTGCATTCACAAAGCGCAATAAATTTTTGCGTTGTAATTCTTGCTCGTCTTTGTTGACACTGAATCCAATGGCATTGGTATTGATTCTTCTTGCAATGATTTTATCAATCCCGTCAAATGCGCCACCACAAATAAATAAAATATTCTTGGTGTCTACTTTGATCATTTTTTGATCAGGGTGTTTTCTTCCGCCCTGAGGAGGTACCAATACTTCTGTGCCTTCGAGCATTTTTAATAAACCTTGTTGAACGCCTTCTCCACTTACATCTCTTGTGATAGAAGCGTTGTCACTTTTTCTTGCGATTTTATCAATCTCATCGATATAAACAATCCCTCTTTGCGCTGCTTCTACATCATAGTCGCAGTTTTGCAACAGACGCGTTAACATGCTCTCTACATCTTCTCCAACATATCCCGCCTCAGTGAAGACCGTGGCATCCACAATAGCAAAAGGTACATTTAATAGCTTTGCAATGGTTTTGGCAAGCAATGTTTTACCTGTGCCCGTTTCACCAACCATAATCACATTGCTTTTTTCTATTTCAACATCATCTTTGATAGTAGTTGGCAGGTTAATGCGTTTGAAGTGATTGTAGACGGCCACGCATAGTATTTTTTTGGCTTCATCTTGGCCAATGATATATTGGTCCATAAACTTTTTAATGGCAATCGGCTTTTGTACTTTGAGCGTACCTGCTTTACCAGCTTCCTTTTTTTGATGAAATTCTTTACCTACAATTTCATGAGCATGCTCAATACAGTGCTCGCAGATATGACCATCTTGTCCAGCAATTAGGATCTTTACTTCTTCTCTGCTTCTGCCACAAAAAGAACATTGTATATTTTCTGTTTTACTCATTTTCATTTTAAGAAATTTATGAAGACTATTATTATAAGCTCTTCGCAATTTTATCTACGATTCCGTATTCAACCGCCTCTTTGGCATCCATCCAATAATCTCTATCAAAATCAGCCATAATTTGCTCAATAGATTTACCACAATTCTTTGCTAAAATTTGAGCACCTAATTCTTTTGTCTTTCTAATTTGTTCTGCCTGAATTTCGATATCTGCACTTGTAGCTTGAAAATAGCCACCTAAACTAGGCTGATGTATCATCACTTCGCCATGCGGAAAAATAGTTCGCTTTCCTTTCTCACCCATGCTTAATAAGATAGAGCCCATACTTGCTGCTAAGCCCATACAAATGGTATGCACAGGACTCTTAATTAAGTTCATTGTATCAAACATGACCATTCCACTCGTCACCACGCCGCCTGGACTATTGATATAAAAATGAATTGGTTCGCCTGGCTTATCTGCATCCAATAATAAAAGTTTTGTCACAATATCTCTTGCAGACTTATCATCTACTACGCCCCATAAATAGATAGCTCTTTTTTCAAAAAAGATTTGTTCCATTTTCTTGTTCAAAAAAGAGGGTGCATTGTCTTCTTTTTTATCTTCTCTATGTTCTTCTTCTTCTTCTTCCATTAAAAAACGATTGGTCAGTATCATATGAACAGTTTAAATTAGTATAATTATTTCTTTAATTTTCTTGGGTTGGTTAACAACACTTCGTCCACCAAACCATATGCCTTGCCTTCGGCAGCAGTCATCCAGAAATCTCTATCACAATCTTTAGCTACCAATTCTACATCCTTATGGGTATGTGTAGCAATGACTTCGTATAACTCGTGTTTTAATTTCTTGATTTCTCTTGCGGTAATTTCAATATCTGATGCTTGTCCTCCAATGGCGCCACTTGGTTGGTGTAACATGATTCGACTATGTCTTAGTGCAGTTCTTTTACCTTCTACACCAGCACACAATAAAATGGCTCCCATACTTGCAGCCATGCCCGTACAAATAGTCGCCACATCTGGACTAATAAATTGCATGGTATCATAAATGCCCAATCCAGCGTATACGCTACCCCCTGGACTATTGATATACATTTGAATGTCTTTTGTGCGGTCTGTACTTTCAAGAAACAATAACTGGGCTGTAACAATATTGGCTACATAGTCATTGATGCCTTCTCCCAAGAAAATGATTCTATCCATCATTAATCGGCTAAACACATCCATGCTTGCTACATTCATTGGTCTTTCTTCAATAATATAGGGTGTCAAATTAGTCACACTATTTTGATATTGATGCAGACTATTACTTCCGATCCCTCTGTGTTTGATCGCGTATTTTTCGAATTCTTTTCCTATGTTCATAATTGCTTTTTTCAGATTGTAAAGGTAAAACCTATTCTCCTAAGCTATTGCAAAAAGAGTGCCAAATTTGACCGGAAATGGGGCATTAATGCAAAAGCCCCCGAAATGGGGGCTTCAAAATCATTATTACTTCCAAAATTGTACGAATTAGTGCTTGTGGCTATTCAACAAATCTGCAAATTTTTCTGCTGCGATTGGTTCTTCTTTGGCAGTCACTTCTGCTTCTAAAGCGTTGAATAATTTATCTGTGCTAATTCTGTGGTAACTATCTTCTACAAATTTTCTGTCTTGCATCATACGAGCAGCGTAATCTTCTAACCATTGGTCATTGTCACCCAATGCACCTAATTGCCCACCCATATAACTCATCAATTGTTGTTTTGCGAAACCCTTTAAATCTTCTGCCACCACTTCTACTTTATAATCAGCAATTAATTGTGTACTAATGACAGTCCACTTTAATTGATCTTGAAAAACTGGATATTCTTTTTCTGCTTCTTCTTCTGTTCTTTGTTTATCTCCACCTTTTTGTAACCAACGCTTTAAAAATGCAACAGGGAAATCCATTTTAGTTTGCTCAATTAAGCTATGATAAATTTGATCATGCACTTGATTTTTTGCTTGTTGCGCATAGTACCCTTCTATATCTTGCTGCACTGCTACTTTGAATTCAGCTTCATTGGTGATGGTTTGATTCGGGTAGGTTACCGTAAATAAAGTTTCATCTAAAGGTGCTTTTTCTACTAGACCAACTTTCGTAATGACTAGTTTAAAAAATTTTTCAGTATCAGCTTTTGTTAATGCTAAATCATTTAAAATGATATCTAATTCTTTATCATCAAAGGCTTTCTTTAATTGAATGACAACGGTATCATCGTTCTTTTTGCCAATGAATTGATTTCTTTGTTTTTCACTAAAATATTTAATCAATAAAGAATTATCTTTTTTGATACCCCCTTCAATTTCATTACCGTCTTTATCTGATTCAATGAAAGTTACATTCAAAACATTGTCTTCACTAGTTGACAATTCAGGCTCAGTCATGTTACCATTTCTGATTTGCAGACGCTCTACTTCGCTTTGGATCATTTCGTCTGTTACTTGAATTTTGTAACGCTTTACTTTAATTTCTTTTGTCTTTAGCTCAAACTTTGGCTTTAATCCAATTTCAAAAGAGAAATCATAATCTGTTGGATTGTTGTGATCCATATTGGCAAATGCAGTGGCCATTGGAAGTGGTTGTGCAAAGATGTCTATTTGCTCCTTAGACATGTATTGGTTCATTTCGTTCTCGACAGACTTTAAAATTACATCGCTGAAAATAGCTTGTCCATACATTTTTTTAATCATACCGGCTGGCACCATTCCTTTTCTGAATCCTGGAATATTGGCCGTTTTGGCTTGTTTTTTTAAACTTGTTTCATAAGTAGATAAATAATCTGCTTTTGAAATGGTCACCGTTAATTGGTCATTTAAAGGCGCAATGTTGGTTCTTTTTATGGTTGCCATAGGTCTTGCTTTTACTGCTTAATTGAAATGTTTAAGGGGGGCGAAGGTACAATTTTTGGATTTAAATAAGGCATTATAATAGGAAAAAGGCCCCAAATAGGGGCCTTTTTCTGTGCGGATGGAGGGGGTCGAACCCACACGCCTCGCGGCGCTAGATCCTAAGTCTAGTGCGTCTGCCAATTTCGCCACATCCGCTTAGGGGCTGCAAACTTAAACGATATTTTTTAAAATTGGTCTAAGAACCCGACAATTTCCTCTAAATACGCTTGATCAATCGTATCAAAATGCGCTAATTCGGTACTATCTACATCTAAAACACCTACTATTTGACCATTTTGAAAAACAGGTACCACGATTTCAGATCTGGATGCGCTACTACATGCAATATGTCCTGGAAATTTTTCAACATCTTCCACAATCAAGGTCATCCCTTTTTCCCAAGATGTTCCGCAAACACCGCGTCCTTTCTTGATTCTGGTGCAAGCCACAGGGCCTTGAAAAGGGGCTAGTACCAATTCCTCATCGACTACCCAATAAAAACCAACCCATAACCAATTGAATTGTTCTTTAAGCGCTGCTGCTATATTACCAAGGTTGGCAATTAAATTATCCTCTCCAGTCATTAA
>CAMCHR010000070.1 GCA_945874755.1 Chitinophaga pinensis | reverse complement strand
TTCATAACCCTGAGGTCCCGGGTTCAAATCCCGGTCTCGCTACAGTGTTATTTTAGAGAATAATATAGAAGGTAAAATAAGCAGGCATTAATAGCCTGCTTATTTATTTTTATAAAGTATTTTTTAGGAATTAGTACTTTCTAGTTATTATCAAATGTATAAGACCCCCAATAACTATCATAATCAGCTTTTTCTGCATTTGAGTATAATTCCATTTTAACTACAGAAATCATCCATTCTCCTTTTTCTTTGATTGTTAATTTTGCATATCCATTGGCATCGGTTTGATGAAAAGATTTAACAATCAATTTGCTATCTTTTTTACACCAAGTTCTTACTTGATAGTTGGCGAGGGGCTTACCTTTAAATTCAAAGTATACATTTAATTCTTTTGTGCCTATTGTATATGGATTATTTTGTGGAATAATCTCAAGCGTCATCCCTGTATTGATTTTGTAGGTTTCATCATTTTTACCATCAACTTGTAATAGTGTTTTGGCACATCGTTGGTAGAACTCTCTCGATCTTTTCTCTTTTATATTATTTTTTTCTCTGTATGCTAAAATGTTTGCCATTCCATCTTCTTCTAAATATGCGTTAAAAGCATTCCCTTCCATTTCTATATAAGAAGGTTTAGTGCTTATTGCAATAAGGTGATTTCCAGATTCATTTATGAACATTGGAATCTTCACAGAATCCTGAGAAATGAATTTAGGGGTAATATCAGTTATATTATTGTTGTTGAATTGTCTGACATTTAATGTTCTTTCTTTTCTTTTAGCCCACACCTCTTCCTTGAAATCTTCTCCTACATAACAATTAACAGAAAAAGATTCTTTTGTTTTTACCTTATACTTAACAGGCGCTATCCAATATTCGTGTGCAACTGAAAATAGGGTAATGGAAATAAAACAGGTAATTAGGAGGTATTTGATGCTTGTTTTCATACAATTTCAATGAATTTTAAAGCAAATTAGCGTAAATTTTTTTATTCAAACAGCTAGATTTTAATATTTGTCTATAACTTTGCTTTGCTTTGAAATACGCCATTACTATATTACTTCTAACCGCTTTAATTGCTCAGACCTTTTCTAGGTCATTGGCAATGGCCGATTATATGGTCAATTTAGAAGCATACAAGAAATCATGTATCAATAAAGCTAAACCTAAATTAAACTGTAATGGTAAGTGTCAGATGCTTAAGAAAATGAAGACTCAACAAGGAGAGACTGAAACCAGTGCACCTGCTCCAAAGTTCAATCAATTAGAAGTGGTGTTATCTTCTAAATCATTTTTTCCTTCTATGCAATTTGTAACTACTACAAATAGTTCTACTTATTTTACTCATAATGATGACTTTTCATCCAATTACTTAGGGGCAATTTTCCATCCGCCAGGCGCATAATTGAATCATATTAGAATTCAATTTATTAATCACTGAAATATTTTCTAATGCAACAGCATTTTCAAAATGATGCTGAACGTAAGTCTGTATACAAACGAATGTATAGACTTAGTACAGTATTGTTAATTATAATAATAGCCACTATAGGTGCTTTGATGTATTTATTTTTTAAAAAATAAACAAAACCATGAAAAAAAAGATTTTATATATATTATTTATTTTATTGAACACGATCAACGCTTTTTCACAGGAGCAAAAAACAGTTAAAGGAAAGGTTTTTGATATACATACTAAGGAGCCGATCCAAGGAGTTGCAATTAAGACATTAATAAGTTCTCAATCCACAATTTCGAATGCTTTAGGAGAATTTACAATAACTACAATAAGCTCGAAAGATTCAATCAATATTTCCTTTATTGGTTATCAGAGTATTATTGTTGCAAATAACTCAAAAATGAACATTTCATTGAGTCCAAGTAATTTAGAATTACAATCTGTTGTAGTTACAGCAAATAGAGAGGCTGCACTCAGGACAGAAAGTCCAATTGCAATTTCTAGGTTATCCCCAAAGTTAATTGACGAATCAAAAGCCAGTATGGTTTATGAATTAATCAATAAAACACCTGGTGTAATTATGCCAAGTTACAACAATGAGCAACATGCAATGGCTATTCGCCAACCGATGGGTACAAGTGCCTATTATTTATATATGGAAGATGGTATACCAATTAGACCATTGGGTGTTTTTAACCACAACGCTCTGTTGGAGATTAATCAATTTGCAATCAGTAGTATTGAAGTAGTAAAAGGACCAGTTTCATCAATCTATGGACCTGAAGCAGTTGGAGGCGCGGTTAACTTTATTATGCAAAGGCCTACATTGGTTCCAACTGCAAAAGTTGGGGTACAATTTGATAACTGGGGATTTCGAAGAGTTCAATTTGGATCAGGTGCCAAAATTAAAAAGTTTGGATTTTACGTTGGTGGTTTAAGTAGCCAACAAACCAATTCTTGGATGGCAGCTTCTGATTATGATAAAACTTCAATAAACGCTAGGCTTGAGTATAACTTCACTGAAAAAACAAGATTGATTGGTAGTTTAATTTATGGAAAGTATTATTCTCAAATGTCAGGAAGCGTTGATAGTACAATGTTTTATAAAAGAAATTATGTAAGCTCCTCTGATTTTACTTATCGTAAATCTGATGCATATCGTTCAAGATTAACACTTGAGCACGATTGGAATTCAAATAGCAAATCATTTATAACTTTTTTTCAACGTAGTAATAAGCATGGTCAAAATCCAACCTATGCTATAAGATGGACTCCTGGTGCAGTTACTGCAAGAGGAGAAATAAATTCTAATGATTTTGAAAGTTATGGAGTAGTAGCTCAGCATAGTCAAAAATTCAATTTCCTTAATGCTAAACTCATTTTAGGAGGGGTTCTTGACATTACTCAAAACGATTATTGGTCTTATAGAATTGATTTAGATGCTAAATTAGATCCAACAAAAAAATTCGTTGAGAGGTATTCTATTTCTAAAGAAAGGCCTGAATTGCCAATAGCAAATTATGTCGGCGATATTAATAATTATGCTGGTTATTTACAATATGATTTTGAACCAATAAATAATCTGCGATTCTCTTTGGGTGGAAGATATGACGTAATGGACTTGGATTATATTAATAATATAAATAAAACTAATGGCAATATTACTTATGAAAGATTCACACCTAAAGTTGGCGTCACTTATGATTTAGGTAATGGTCGTGGTATGTATGCCAATTATTCTCAAGGATTTTCACCACCATCTCTAACAGCAATTTTTAGACCAAGGCCAAATACAACACCTGTTCAGTTTTACACAAATTTAAATTCGGCTTATTTTAATAATTATGAGATTGGTGGATGGGGTTCAATAATCAAAAATAAGGTTATGATCGATGTGGCCTTATATCAAATGGACGGCAAAAATGAGCTGCTTAATATTCGTCAAGCAGACAACTCTTTTGATTATCAATCTGCAGGTAAAACACTCCATAGAGGTATAGAATTTGGAATAACTGCTAAGCCCAACGAACAATATTGGTTTAGATTTGGAGGTACAAATGCTTTGCATAGGTTTGAAGATTTTGAAATAAGTAAAAATCCTGCTGATAAATTAAAAAATCTTGGTGGTTTCGAAATGCCAAGTTCTCCAAGATGGAGTTGGAATACTGAATTTACTTATTATCCTAAATGGGTAAAAAACTTACGTACGTCATTAGAATGGCAGTATTTATCTAGTTGGTATCAAAATCAAATTAATACGATAAAATACGAAGGTTATAATTTGATCAATTTCAGAATTGGTTATAAATGGAAGTCAATTGAATTATACTCTAATATATTAAATTTAACTGACGAGCTCTATGCTAATTCTGCTTCTAGAGGTAATAATCCAACTGATCGATCTACTTTTAATCCAGGTGCTCCAAGAACATATGTATTTGGATTACAGTATAATTTTGTCGGTAAAAAATAATAACTAGAAATATAGAGTTGCATTTTTCATCATTACAAGGTACTCCTAAACAATAGGAGTACCTTATTTTAAATCCCTTTTATGATTAAGAAAAACATATACAAATGGCATAGAATCATTTCAATTGTGATTGCAATTCCTGTGGTTTTATGGGCGGCTAGTGGTTTTATGCATCCTATAATGTCTAGTTTTAGACCCAAGGTGGCCACACAGTTTCTAAGTGCTAAAGCAATAGACAGTAGCTATGAGAAAATAACATTAGAAGAAGCGTTATTAATTAACAAAATTGATTCTTTTAAAAATGTAAGATTAATCCATATAGATACCAATTGGTTCTATCAAGTACAACTAATTGGCAAAGATGAATTAGCTTACTTAAGTGTGAAAAACGGGAAACTTCTTAAAAAAGGGGATTGGATTTATGCCCAATATTTAGCCAGGTATTTTTTAGAAGGTGAAGCAAAAAAAGACAGTTTAAAACAAGATAAAGCTACTGCTCCAATTGTAGAAAATCCAGTTACTGATTGTTGTGACGCTGCCACTGTCTGTGTTTTAAAGCCTAACAAAGGGGCTAAAGTTACAGATGTTCATAAACTAACATCTTTTGATGATGAGTATAAAGATATAAACAGAGTACTTCCTGTTTATAAAGTAGAATTTAAAAGAGAAGATAGCATAAGAGTCTATGTTGAAACCAGTCAAGATCGTTTTGCTTTTGCTGTTGACAATAATAGAGCATTATTTTCTCGAATCTTTGTTATTATTCACACTTGGGAGTGGCTTAGTTTTTTAGGAGTAGGCCGTATCTATATTGAATTAATATTAGTGGGGCTTGCCTTTATAACAAGTATTATGGGATTGTACATCTTCTTTACCACTAAATCCAAAAAAGTAAAAGGAAATGAATTGGTAGCTGCAAGAAGAAATCATCGTTATACATCAGCTTCCATTTCATTATTCACTTTAATGTTTAGTTTTAGTGGGTTTTATCATGCTTTAACAAAATTTGAAGTTGATACAAGAGATCAATATTTTGACAAATCATATTATCAAACTGCAAGTACACATTTAAATATAGATAGCATTATTAAATATGCTAATAAACCTGTTACGAATATATCTTTGGTAACTATTGATAGTAGTCAATACTACCAAGTGTCTACAAAGAAAGAATCTGGATTTAAAGGAGGAGATAAAAAACCTAAGGATTTGATGAAGGAGATGAAAGTGCCTAGGCCGCAAATCGCTTATGTCAATACATCAAATTATACTTTGTTAAAAAATGGCGATCAAAAGTACGCTCATTATTTAGCCAATACTTTCAGTGGAAATAGCGACAAGGATGTAATAAGTGATTCTGTGATCACTAAGTTTGAAGGGGAATATGGATTTGTAAATAAACGTCTACCAGTATGGAAGGTAGCTTATGCAAAAAACAATAATGAGCGCTATTATGTAGAAACCACAAGTGGTAAATTATCTGTAAAAGTAGACGATACTGATATTTTTGAAGGATTAAGTTTCAGTTTCTTACATAAACACCATTTTATGGATTTTGCAGGTAAGGAGTGGAGAGATTTTAGCACTATGTTCTGGGCAATGGCGCAAATCATGGTAGTTGTGGTTGGCTTTACGTTGTATTTTAAATCAAGAAAAAAGAAGTAATTAAATAAAACCTCTGTGTGAGGAAAACACCCCCTGAATTCGACTGAAATCGGTCGTTTTCCGTTTTGTGAAAACATAACTAATTAAAAATCAATGCCTTCATTTTATCAAAAAATCTTCATAACCCTGAGGTCCCGGGTTCAAATCCCGGTCTCGCTACATGAAAATCAAGGACTTACGTTAAATCGTGGGTCCTTTGTTGTATCTGCGTGAGGTTTGCGTGAGGTTTTGCGTGAGGTTTTTGTCATTTTTAGATCTAAACACAGCAGTAGTTTTACTTTTTTTCTATTTTGCTACGGTCGATCTTTATTTTATTTGTATCTGTTTTTACTTTCTTTCTACCAGTATCTTTTAATGCCTTATCTAAAATCATTTCAATTTGTCCATTCACGCTTCTGAACTCATCCTCTGCCCATTTTGCTAATGCAGAAAAGGTTTCATCGTTAATTCTTAATACAAATGTTTTTTTTGCTAATGACATATTTGTATTTTAAAGATTAATAAAGGGTACCAGTATTTAGAACAGGAGATGCAGATTTTTCACCACAAAGCACTACCATTAAATTACTTACCATTGCGGCTTTTTTATCATCATCAAGTACTACTATATCTTTTTCGGACAACATTGCTAATGCCATTTCAACCATTCCCACTGCACCTTCTACAATTTTAGTTCTGGCAGCTACAATCGCAGTTGCTTGTTGTCTTTGTAACATAGCACCTGCAATTTCAGCAGCATAAGCCAAATGGCTAATTCTAGCCTCGGTCACTGTAATGCCTGCTTTCATTAATCGTTCATTTAATTCTTGTTCAAGCATTGCAATTACTTTTTCACCACCATCTCTTAAAGTTATTTGTGCATGTTCGTCTTCGATATTATCATAAGGATAACTAGTCGCTAGGTGTCGAACAGCAGCTTCACTTTGATTTTTCATGTACTCATTAAAGTTTGTTACATCAAAAACGGCTTTGTAAGTATCACTTACTTCATATAGGATGACTGCCGCAATTTCAATCGGGTTACCTAACTTATCATTTACTTTTAATTTAGTACTCTCCAAACTTTGAGAGCGAAGGCTAACTTTCAATTTTGAATAAAAAGGATTCACAAACTGCAATCCATTTTCTCTTACTGTTCCTACATATTTACCAAAAAAAGTAAGTACAATACTATAGTTTGGATCCACCACCATTAATCCCCTCATTAAAAAAACTGCGAAAACAATAAATAAAACTCCAAACAAAATTACGCCTCCGCTTGGAGTTGCGTTTTGTGCAGTAGTAATAATGCCAAATAATCCAGTAATAAATGACATAAGTGCTATTAAAGCTGCTTTATACCCGTTTAATGGGTTCATTAATTTTTCCATAGTAGTATTTTGATATTAAAATGATATCATAAAATTAATCTTTTTTTAATACTGACAAAATTATATGTCTAACTAACAATGTAATTTCTTGCGTGAGGAAAACACCCCCTGAATTCGGTTAAAATCGGTTGATTTCGGTTTTGTGAAAACATAACTAACTACGAATCAACGCCTTCATTTTCTCAAAAAATCTTCATAACCCTGAGGTCCCGGGTTCAAATCCCGGTCTCGCTACATGAAAATCAAGGACTTACGTTAAATCGTGGGTCCTTTGTTGTTTCTGCGTGAGGTTTGCGTGAGGTTTTTTACTTTTACCCATACAATAAGTTATAGATGGAAATACAAAATAGTTCAATAGAGGATATAGATTTCATACTTGATTTAT
>CAMCHR010000069.1 GCA_945874755.1 Chitinophaga pinensis | reverse complement strand
CTATTTATACCGCAAAAAACCTTACATTTGTTATTCGTTGAAGTAATATATACATGGAGTACAATACAGCAAGAAGCATCATGGGGATGAGAGAGTATGGCCGTCACGTTCAGAGGATGGTGGATCATCTATTAACCATTGAGGATAGCGCAAAAAGATTAGAACAAGCAAAAGTCGTAATTGAGTTGATGAGATTCCTGAATCCACAACTAAAGAATGTCGAAGACTATAGACATAAGTTATGGGACCACTTATTTTTTATGAGTGGATTCAAATTAGATGTGGAAAGTCCTTATCCTATTCCTACAAAAGAAACTTACAAGCAAAAGCCTGATCCTTTACCTTACCCTCAACGCAAAATCAAATATGCGCACCTTGGTAAGAATTTAGAATTGGTAATTGATAAAGCCATGGCCGAGCAAGATCCTGAAAAGAAAACTGGTTTCGCTCATACGATTGCGCATTATATGAAACTAGCTTATAGCAACTGGCATAAAGAATTGGTACAAGACGATGCTATACGTAGCGAATTAAATGCCATCACTGGTGGTGAATTGGAATTTAGCAACACACCTTATATCAAACATCGCAATCAAAATTTTGAGCGCGAAGATTATCGTCCAGCTGGTGGTCGTTGGCAGAACAACCGCAATAGACCTAACGCAGGTGGAGGCGGCGGAAGAAATAACAATAACCGCAATTTTAAAAAGCGTTTCTAATTACTAAAATTAATTGAATAAAAAAATCCCATCCGTTTTACGAGATGGGATTTTTTATGACTGCTTATTAATTGTAGGATAGGGTAAATTTCCTTTGGCATAAAACCATATGATTTTATTCATGGTGAACAATGAAATCTGCTAATTCTTTTATTTTATCTGTATTAATAAAGTCCACGCCCCATTGCATAAATTGTTCCCATGCAACTGGCCTATCTGGACTTGCCCAAAGGCGAACAGGCTTGCCTAATTGGTGTACTTTGTCAATAAACTGTTTAGCCTTATCAATAGATACACTATCAAGTGGCCATATAGGCTTATAACCAATCACTTTATAGTAATCTTCACTTATTAAAGCAATTCTAGTCAATTGCATAGGTGCATATTGGATAGATAGCCTTCCATCAAACCAGATATAATTTGGATAACTATCAAATAATGCTGGAGCTACAGAATTACCAGAAATAACAATTTTTATGTTTTTGTTGTTGGTGATGCTTGGATAGTTGCCAAGCAAAACCACCAATTGATCAAGTGTTGTTTTCGCATCCGTCTTGATGTCAATTAATAATTGCAATTTTCTATCAGGTTGATTATAAGCAACTAATGGTTTAAGGTATAGATTTTCTAAAGTGTTGGATACTTTTAAGTCTTTTGTATCATGCCCTACTAAGATTTCATTATTAAATAAATGAATATCAGCCTCTATCGACCCAAAGCCTTCATTATAGGCTAAATGAAATACTTTTTGTTGTGCATAGTCATTGTGTGAATGTGCATTTTGTGGGGTATAGACCTGTCCAATGACTTGATTCACAAGCAGACAGAGCAAAATGGTCGTTAAATAATTTTTCATAATTAAATGTACAAATTATAATAGGAATAGAATTTGAATGATTAAAAAAATGTACTCAAAATATATCCTTTACAATAAGTTAATACTAGAATGATTTAAATAGTTCTTTCATTAAAATGAAAAGTTCTAATTTGTAATCAAAATATATATTATGCCAGTATTCAACGATTTAAGCCTAGATAAGCAATACCTTATCAATGAATTTGATGGAGATCAAGTTTTATTAGTAGAGCCGATTATGAAAACGGAATCTTGTGTATTAATTTTAATTCACGAAGACGTGGAAACGTTTCAGTGGAAAAAGTTAAGTGATGATATTTTTGATATCATCGAAGAATTAACTGAAGAGAAATCAGAAGAATTTGAAGCTTTGTTTGAAGAAGAAGATGAATTCGAAGATTTCGAAGACTAATTGCCTCTTTTAGATTTACTAAGTCTTTATAAATCACAAAAAACCCATCCGGTAAATCGTATGGGTTTTTTATGTGTAGTAGATCTATATATAAATCCTACTTTTTTGCATGTATTTGCGTAATTTAGTCCCATGTCTGAACAACACAAAAAAGCCATCATTTTGACGGCGCCATCTGGTGCTGGGAAAACCTCTATCACACGATTTTTATTGGCAAATTATCCTCAACTAGCATTTTCTGTTTCTGCCACCACAAGAGCGGCTAGAGGAGCGGAGCAGGATGGCGTTGACTATCATTTTATTAGCGCAGCAGCTTTTGAAGCACATATTCGCCAAAATGACTTTTTAGAATATGAAATGGTCTATGAAGGATTGTATTATGGCACTTTAAAATCTGAATTAGACGGCATTTGGGCGGAAGGTAAAATGCCTGTATTGGATATTGATGTAAAGGGTGCTATAGCGATTCAAAAACAATTAGGAGATCAAGCTTTCTCTATTTTTATTTTACCGCCATCGATCGAAGTACTGAAAGAGCGTCTTGCAAAAAGAAATACAGAGTCTGCAGAAAAAATGCAAATGCGTTTAGATAAAGCTGCTTATGAAATTAGTTTTAGTGATCAATTCAATGCGGTTGTAAAAAACGAAGTATTGGATACCGCATGTGAAGCAACGGCTGCCCACATACAAGGGTTTATTTCAAAATAATTTCTTTCAACTATGCATTCATTAATTCATTCAACAATTAATTAAATACAAATAAAATGTCTGACAAAACACTTCTAGGAAAAACAGTTTTTATCACTGGTGGGAGCAGGGGAATTGGTAAAGCCATTGCACTTAAATTAGCTGCATCTGGCGCCAATATTGTGATTGCGGCGAAGTCGGTAGAGGAAGATCCACGTTTAGGTGGAACGATTTACTCGGCTGCTGCAGAAGTAGAAGCATTGGGCGTAAGCGCTTTAGCAGTGCAGGTAGATATTAGAGATGAGGCACAAATTGCGAATGCGATTCAGCAAACAGTTGATAAATTTGGCGGCATTGATATTTTAATTAACAACGCATCTGCGATTCAATTAACAGATACCGAACATACCCCTAGTAAAAGATTTGACTTGATGCAAAGTATCAATGTACGTGGTACTTTTTTAGTAGTGCAACATGCGCTACCTTATTTGAGAAAATCTACCCATGCACATATTTTAACTTTATCGCCTCCAATTAATCTAGCACCAAAATGGTTAGGTCCACATGTGGCATACACCATTACTAAATATAATATGAGCATGATGACGCTTGGATGGGCAGAAGAATTTAAAGAAGATCAAATTTCAGTGAACGCTTTATGGCCGCGCACCACCATTGATACTGCAGCTGTTAGAAATTTATTAGGCGGTGTAGCACTTGCCAATATGAGTCGCACGCCGGCTATTCTTGCCGATGCGGCCTATGCTATTGTTACCAAAAAACCTTTGGTTTACACTGGTCAAACCTTTGTGGACGAAGCAGTTTTAGCAGCAGAGGGCGTAACAGACCTATCCCACTACTCGGTCGTACCGGGTGAACATTTATATACCGACTTATTTTTATAATGATTTAAAAAAACAAGATGAAAAAACTATTCCTTGGAGCAATGCTATTATTATCCTTTGGTGCTTGGGCACAAAAGAAAGCAAAAGTAGATCCTGCCACTGCTCAAATCAATGCCAATAAAGAAACTGCAATCGCTGCATTGAATAATGCTTACGATGCAGACAAGAAAACTGCATTGCAAATATGGGATTTTGCAGAAGTGGGTTATAAAGAAGTAAAAAGTGCTGCACTACATATTCAACATTTAAGAGATGCTGGTTTCACTGTTGAAACTGGCGTTGCAGGCATTCCAACTGCATTTGTGGCGACCTATGGCACTGGCAGTCCTGCTATTGGTATTTTAGCCGAGTATGATGCCTTGCCTGGTATCAATCAATCTGCATCGGCAGAAAGAGATCCCATTGCGGGGAAAAATGCTGGACACGCTTGTGGACACCATTTATTTGGAACAGCAAGTGTATCTGCTGGTATTGCCATTAAAGAATTAATTGCTGCTGGCAAATTAAAAGGTACCATCAAGGTTTTTGGAACACCTGCAGAAGAAGGTGGAAGTGGTAAAGTATTTTTAGTAAGAGAAGGCTTGTTCAATAATTTAGATGCGGTGATACACTGGCATCCTGATGATGTAAATGCGATTACTACAACTAGTGCTTTAGCAAATAAATCAGCTAAGTTTAAATTTTATGGTATTTCAGCACATGCTGCTGCTGCACCGGACCAAGGTAGATCTGCATTAGATGCGGTAGAAGCGATGGACAATATGGTGAACATGATGCGTGAACATATTCCTCAAGAAACTAGAATCCATTATGTGATCACCAATGGTGGTAAAGCGCCTAATGTGATTCCTGATTTTGCAGAAGTGTATTACTATGTACGTCATCCAAGAAGAAAAGAAGTGGTAGAAATTTTTGATAGAGTGGTGAAAGCTGCAGAAGGCGCTGCTCTAGGAACAGGTACGAAATTTAGTTATGACATTATAGGTGGCACGCACGACTTGTTAATTAATAAAACACTTGCAGAAACAATGCAAGCTAATTTAGATAAAGTAGGAGGTGTTAAATATACAGAAGCAGAAATTGCTTTTGCTACAAAAATTCAACCAACAATGGTTGCTCCAGTAGATTTAGCAACTGCAGCTTCAATAAAACCATTGACTTATATCAACGAAGGCAATAGTGGTTCTACCGATGTAGGTGATGTGAGTTATACAAAACCAACAGTGGGATTGCGCGCAGCTACATGGGTTCCAGGAACTGCTGCGCATAGCTGGCAAGCAGTTGCATCTGGTGGAACAGAAATTGGAACCAAGGGTATGTTGGTAGCTAGTAAAACAATGGCATTGACTGCAATTGATTTAATGAGCAATCCTGAATTGATTAAAAAAGCAACAGAAGAATTTAATAAATCAATTGGTGATTATAAATACAAAGCTTTGTTGGGTGATATTAAACCTGCTTTGAATTATAGAGATTAATTAAAAAATATAATTAATCTCTATAATTACTCTGATGATTTTTTCGAGGTACCCATTAATGGGCATCTCGAGGGTACCGAGATTAATTCTTTTCTACCCTCGCTCATTTAAGGGCACAAAAAAAGGCCACTCGATTGAGTGGCCTTTTTTATTTTACAAGTTCCTATTCATAGTTCTCGGGTCTCATCTGTGGGAAGAACAATACATCTTGAATGGATGGTTGATTCAACATCATCATACACAAACGATCAATACCAATACCAATACCCGATGTAGGTGGCATGCCATATTCTAGTGCTCTTAAAAAGTCATGGTCAATAAACATCGCTTCGTCATCTCCTCTTTCCATTAAAGCCAATTGATCTTCAAATCGCTTGCGTTGCTCAATCGGATCATTTAATTCGGTATAAGCATTGGCTAATTCTTTTCCATTCACCATCAATTCAAAACGCTCTACCAATCCTTCCTTCGTTCTATGCTTCTTTGTCAATGGACTCATCTCTACTGGATAGTCAATAATAAAAGTTGGTTGGGTATAAGTATGCTCACTTGTGGCACCAAATAATTCATCAATCAACTTGCCCTTGCCAATGGTTGGAGGTACATCTATCTTTAATTGCTTACACACATCTCTTAAGCCTGCCTCATCCATGCCGCTAATATCAATGCCTGTATTCTCTTTAATCGCATCCAAGATGCTGATGCGCTTATATGGTGCTTTAAAATTGATGGTCTTATCACCAACTTGTAATTCTGTCTTGCCGTGTAATGTCAATGCAATTTTTTCAAACAACTGCTCTGTGATTTCCATCATCCATAAATAATCTTTGTACGCAGTATACCATTCTAATACGGTAAACTCAGGATTGTGCGTGCGGTCCATCCCTTCGTTGCGGAAATTTCTACTAAACTCATACACCCAATCAAAACCACCCACAATCAAACGCTTTAAATACAATTCATTTGCAATACGTAAATAAAATGGTACATCCAATGCATTGTGATGCGTTACAAATGGCCTAGCAGCTGCGCCACCAGGAATTGATTGCAATACGGGCGTATCCACTTCCAATGCACCACGATCGTTTAAGAACTGGCGAATGGTATTCATTAATATGGTACGCTTAGTGAAAGTGTTTTTCACTTCTGGATTGATAATTAAATCGGCATAGCGTTGACGGTATCTAAACTCTGGATCTGTTACCGCATCAAATACTTGTCCTGACTCATCTCTTTTTACAACGGGCAATGGCTTTAATGATTTTGCCAATAAGGTTAAGGTAGATGCGTGCAATGAAGTTTCACCAGTTTTTGTAGTAAACACATAACCAGTTGCACCAATAATATCGCCTAGGTCCAATCCATTCTTCGTAATTAAATCCCAATAAGTTTTGTCTTCGTCTGGACAGATCTCATCTCGCTTTACATATAATTGAAAGATGCCTTGATCGTCTTGGATCTTTACAAATAATACTTTGCCCTTATCATTCACACTCATGATACGTCCTGCAACACAAACTGCTGCAAACTGCTCTTTGGTCTCTTCGGTGAAATGCGCCTTGATGTCCTGTGATAAATGTGTTACCGGGTACAAAGGGGCAGGATAAGGATCGATTCCTGCAGCTTCTAAAGCGTGTAGCTTTTCTCTTCTAATAATTTCCTGCTCTGATAAATGACTCATTATAATCGGTTGATATTTTATTGTATTACTGCAAAAGTAAAACTTAGCAGTCAATTAGCGAAAGAAGCCTTCCTGAACTTCCGCCGCCGTTAAAGAAAGACAATCCCCTGGTTGCATGTTATCAATGGAATACGTACCCAATTTTGCCCTAATTAAACGCAGAACCGGGAAACCAACCTGTGCAAACATTTTACGCACCTGACGATTCTTGCCTTCGGCGATTTGTATCGCTACCCAGCTAGTTGGAATACTTTTTCTATATCGAATAGGGGGATTGCGCTCAGGAACTGCTATCGTATCTGATAAACTTTCCAATTGCGCAGGCTTGGTTAAATACATTTTACCATCCACATTGATCGAGACACCTTTACTTAATTGTACTAAAGCTGCTTCTGTAATGACACCATCTACTTGTACCCAATAGGTACGTTGATGCGCATGTAAAGGATTTAATAATTGTTGATTGATGCTTTTATCATTCGTAATCAACAATAAGCCTTCACTATCATAATCTAATCTCCCAACTGGATATACATCTGTAGGTACATGCAAGATGTCTTTTAGGCACAATTTACCTTCTATTGAAGTGAATTGCGATAGCACTTGAAAGGGTTTGTAGATTAAAAAATAGTCCATGAATTTGTACTTGTTTGAGCGGCTTAAATAACAAAGTCCCACTGATGTGGGACCTCGTATATAGATGGGTTAGTAAGTACGGGAACGAATTCCCTTCACAATATTAAATATACTTTATTCTAATTA
>CAMCHR010000068.1 GCA_945874755.1 Chitinophaga pinensis | reverse complement strand
TCCCAAAATCGGGACAGGTTTTTAATGGGAGAACGATGGGTCTCGAACCCACGGCCTACAGTGCCACAAACTGTCGCTCTAACCTACTGAGCTACGCCCTCCATTTGGGCTGCAAAAATACGTTAATTCAGTAATCAATAAAATTAGTTAAGCATGTTTTTATAAAATAATGGTAAAAAAGACTAGAAAAACGTAATTAGACACGTAAGATTCCCATTTTACGCTATTTTTGAAATTCTAGATGCACAAGATTATGACATACGTAAAACAAAATAAGTGGAAAGTTTTTGCCACAGTATTCCTATTTGGCGCTTTGTTCTTTGCCTTTAATACTTTCAAACCAGAAACACAAGAATCGCCTGAGTTAAGACAAAAAAAATTATTATCTACAATAGGCCAATTATTGGAATCAGAACATTACAGTCCAAGAAACATTGATGATGCATTTTCTAAAGAAGTATTTACTGCTTATTTTAAAGCGTTGGATCCAGAAAAAAATACATTTCTTCAGTCAGATATTGATAGTTTATCCAATTATAGCACAACGATTGACGATGAAATTCATGGCGCCACAATTGCATTTCAACCAGCAGTAAGTCGTATATATGAGCTTCGTATTATAGAGACTAAAGCCATATTCAATCAGATCATGGATCAGCCTTTTAATTTTAATGTAGATGATTCTGTGTTATTGAATTTGGATAAAATGGCTTATCCTAAAAATGCAGCAGAAAGAGCAAAGCGTTGGGAAATGTTGTTGAAGTATAGAACCATCGAACGTTATGCAAGTTTAATTGAGGAGCGAGAAAAAAATAAGGGCAAAGATAAATTTGTGGTTAAAAATGATTCAACCTTAGAAGCTGAATCAAGAGCGTATATAAAAAAATCTTATAAAAAGAGATTGGAATCTTTCGAAAAAACATTTACTAAAGAAAAACGATTTGAAGTATTCTTAAATTCAATCACTGGACTAATGGATCCGCATACAGATTATTTAGCACCAGTAGAAAAGCGTTCTTTTACAGAACAAATGAGTGGTGTCATTTATGGCATAGGCGCACAGTTAACCCAGGATGATTTTGGCATTCGTATCGCAAGTATCCAACCAGGTGGGCCAGCATGGAAGTCTGGACAGATTGTAGTGAACGATGTGATTGTAAAAATTGCACAAGGGGCGGATGAGCCAGTAGACGTTTCTGGTTATGAAACAACGGATGCGGTTAAATTGATTCGAGGTAATTTAGGAACCGAGGTAAGATTGACTTTTAGAAAGCCAGATGGTACATTTAAAGTGGTCTCATTAATTAGAGAAAAAATTGTCTTGGACGAAGGCTATGCAAGAAGTGTAGTCATCCAAAATGGCGTAGACAAATACGGATATATTTTATTGCCCGATTTCTATGCTGATTTTGAAAGAGAAGATGGACATAGATGTTCTGAGGATGTAGCTGCAGAAATTAAAAAATTGAAAGCAGAAAATGTGAAAGGTATTATGATTGATGTCCGATTCAATGGCGGCGGGTCTTTATACGAAGTGGTGCAAATGGCTGGCTTATTTATAGACAAAGGTCCTGTTGTTCAAATTAGAAATAAAGAAGGCAGATCTCAAACCTTATATGATGAAACACCTGGTATTTTATACGATGGCCCATTGGTCGTAATGGCCAATGAGTTTAGTGCATCTGCAAGTGAAATTTTTGCTGGTGCGATACAAGACTATAAACGTGGAATTGTTGTAGGAAGTAGTTCTACCTATGGAAAGGGCACTGTACAAAGGAATGTGGCTTTTGGCAAACCATTGGATTCGTTGGGAATCCAGACAGAATATGGTGCAGTGAAGTTAACCTTCCAAAAATTCTATCGTATCACCGGAAGTTCTACACAAAAAAAAGGTGTAGTACCTGATGTTATTTTGCCAGACGAATACGAGTACCTCAAGTATAGAGAAAAAGACAATGAATCTGCATTAAGTTGGGATGAAATGGAGCGCGCTAGATACATGGTATGGTCTAATAATGCGCAATTGTCTCAAGTCGTGCAGTCAACGAATATGCATATTCAAAATGACACCGCTTTAAATAAATTCAAGGAAAATTTACTTTGGGTATCGAATCAAATTGAAACCCCAGTGTATTTGAAATTAGACAAGTTTCAGGCTTTTAAAAAGCGTGTACAAGAAGTTTCTAAACAGAATGAACAGGCGTTAAAATTAAAGACGCCTATGACATTGGCGCCGATAAAAGTAGACTACAATAAATTTTACAATAATCCTGATAAATCAAAACAAGATCGCTACCAAGCATGGATTAAAGACTTAGCAAAAGATTTTCAGGTAAATGAGTCTAGTAAAATTCTAGCTGCATTGAATAAAAAAACAACAGCGGTTGTAAAAAAATAATTGAGTACATGGAGCAATTGAAAAAGTGGCATGTGGTATATACAAAGCCAAAATGGGAGAAGAAGGTAGATTTGAATTTTGCGCAAAAAGGCATTGAAAGCTGGTGCCCTACACAAAAAAAAGTACGTCAATGGTCTGACAGAAAGAAGGTGATTGAAGAGCCTTTGTTCAAGTCTTATGTTTTTGTAAAAGCAACTAAGGAGGAATATACCAATGTACTTACTACGATGGGGGTGGTGCGCTTTCTCTATTTTGAAAAAAAGCCTGCTATCATTAGAGACAAAGAAATTGAATTGATCAGAAAATATCTTGGGTTGTCTTATACTAATATTCAAGTGGTGGATATGGGAGCGATTATCCCACAAACAAAAGTGGCTGTTAATAATGGCTTATTCATGGGTCAAAGAGGGGAAGTGGTAAAAGCAGACAAGAAATCTGTTTACGTAAGATTAGACAGCATCAATATGATGATGATTGTTGAGTTTAAGTTAGAAGAAGTTTCAGTCCTTTAATCTAATTCCTTTAGTTCAATGAATTAGATGCATTAGATGGTCCACTCCACTATTTGATTGCTCCATTCGGCTTTATAAGGTATGGTTACCCTGATATAATTATCAGAATAACCTTCTAGCATTTCCATCCCACCGTCGGCTGTTTTCTTAACGGATTCAAATAAGACTTTTCTGTTTTCACCTCGGTGTGCTTCTGTAAAATATTGTAATTTCTGGTAAGAAAGATTGCGTAGAATTTTATTACGTTCATTGCGAATTGCAATGGGTACGATGGGTTTAATATCTAAGGCTTTGGTGGCTGCTCGTTCAGAATAAGTGAATACATGCAAATAAGAAATGTCTAAGCTGTGAATGAAAGCAAAACTTTCTTGGAAATAGGCTTCTGTTTCACCTGGAGATCCAACAATCACATCCACTCCAATTGCAGCATGAGGAATCAGCTTTTTAACCAATTCAATTCTTTCTTTATAAAATTGACTATTGTACCTGCGTTGCATTAGTTTCAAGACGGCATCTGATCCACTTTGTAAAGGAATGTGAAAATGCGGCATGAATTTTTTACTCTCTGCGACCCATGCAATAATTTCATCTGTTAATAAATTGGGTTCTATAGACGAAATGCGGTAACGTTCTATTGCAGTCTCATTATCTAATGCTTTGATGAGTTCAAAAAAGTTTTCTTCATGATGCTTGCCACCATCGCCCCCTTTTCCAAAATCACCAAGATTGATGCCTGTCAATACAATTTCCTTTACACCTTTTTCAGACAATTCCTGTGCTTGTTTCACCACCCCTGTCACTGTATCACTTCTACTTTTACCTCTGGCCATTGGGATGGTACAAAATGAACAACTATAATCACATCCGTCCTGCACTTTTAAAAAGGTCCTGGTTCTGTCATTCACAGAAAAGGAGCTATGGAATCCGGTTAATGTATCAATATCACAGCTACAAATTTTGGTTTCATCGCCCTTTGTTAGATTGGAGAGGTGTTGAACCAAGTTGAACTTTTCAGCTGCACCAAGTACTAAGTCAACTCCAGGAATAGTAGCAATTTCTTGAGGCTTTAATTGTGCATAGCAGCCAGTGATGACAATAAAACTTTCTGGAGACAATCGCTGCACCCTTCTTACCAATTGTCTACATTCCTTATCTGCATTTTCAGTTACAGAGCAGGTATTGATTACATAGACGTCTGCCTGTTCGGTAAACTGCTTCTTTTCAAAGCCTTCTAATTCCAGTTGCCTTGACATCGTTGAGGTTTCTGAAAAATTTAGTTTACAGCCTAATGTATGGAATGCGACAGATCGATTTTGACTCATGAGGCTCAAAGATAAAAAACCCAACCTAACAATTGTCCTGAGAAAGCTTTAAATCTTAAAATAACCTTAAAAATGGCTCAAATTTCCCTTTTTGCTCAGTTTCAGTTAAGTTTGCAACTACTAAAATGGATAAAATGGATTTCAAGAAAATCAACAATCTAACAGGCTGGGCAGTTACCTTAATTGCATGTACTGTTTACTTATTAACGATGGAAGCTTCTAGTAGCTTTTGGGACTGCGGAGAGTTTATTAGCAGCGCCTATAAATTACAAATTCCACATCCTCCTGGAGCGCCTATGTTTGTACTTTTAGGTAGGGTGTTTATCATCTTCTTTGGAGATAATCCTCAAACTGCAGCATTGGCAGTGAATAGTATGAGTGCCATTGCAAGTGGGTTCACCATTCTATTTTTATTTTGGACCATTACGCATTTTGCAAAACGTATTTTAGTTGCAAAGTCTGGAGCTGAATTAACCAATAACCAAATCTTTTTGGTGATGGGTGCAGGTGTAGTAGGTGCTTTAGCATATACTTTTAGTGATTCATTTTGGTATAGTGCTGTTGAAGGTGAGGTATATGCATTGAGTTCGTTCTTTACTGCCTTGGTTTTTTGGGCTATTTTAAAATGGGAAGATAAAGCGGATCAGCCTGGTGCTGACAAGTGGATCATTTTCATTTTTTATATCATGGGTATTTCAATTGGGGTCCATTTATTGAACCTTTTAACCATCCCTGCTATTGTGATGGTGTATTATTTTAGATTGTATAAGCCAAGTTTCAAAGGTGCTTTATTTGCATTTTTAGTGGGTGTCATTATTACTGGATTGCTACAAGTATTTTTAATTCAATACACGATTAAGTGGGCAGCAGCATTTGATATTCAATTTGTGAATAGCTTCGGATTGCCTTTTTATAGTGGTTTTATTAGCTTCTTTGTAATCATCAGTGCATTGTTTGTATTAGGTATTCGATATGCGAATAAAAATGGATACTATTTTTTAAAGTTGGGCATATGGTCAACGGTATTTGTTTTGATAGGGTATTCTACCTATTTAACGACAATGATTCGTTCTAATGCAGACCCTTCTGTTGATATGTACAATGTAGACAATCCAGTCACTTTAGTGGGTTATTTAGGAAGAGAACAATATGGAGATTGGCCTATTTTATACGGCCCTGATTTTGTTGACAAAGTAGAAACAGTAGAAGGTAGTGATCAGTATGTGAAAACACCAATCAACTATGAGTTCTCAGGAAAGAGTATAAAAAGAGATTGGGGTTCTGCACCTTCTGCGCATTTGTTTCCAAGAATGTGGGATGGTGACAATGATCGCGGACAATTGGATAGTTACCGTGCTTTTGCTGGCATACAAGAAGGTGATGTGCCAACTCTAAGAGATAATATCAAGTACTTTACCAATTACCAATTTGGTTTTATGTACCTGCGTTATTTCTTATGGAATTTTGCCGGCAAACAAAACGATTTACAAGGATTTGGTAATGTACGTGATGGTAATTTTAAGACAGGCATCTCTTTTGTAGATAATTTCTTCTTTGGAGAACAATCCAAATTACCTGATAGCATTAGCAAAGACAATAAGGCCA
This sequence comes from Chitinophaga pinensis, assembly GCA_945874755.1. Taxonomy (GTDB): domain Bacteria; phylum Bacteroidota; class Bacteroidia; order Chitinophagales; family Chitinophagaceae; genus Sediminibacterium; species Sediminibacterium pinensis_B. Next base: position 1,722 of record CAMCHR010000068.1, on the reverse strand, counting down.
ACAATAATTTATTCATGTTGCCATTTTTCTTGGGCATCTTTGGATTGTTATATCAATACCAACAGAATAAAAAAGATTTCGTGGTGACTGGTTTATTATTTTTCTTTACCGGTTTAGCGATTGTAATTTATTTAAACCAAGTGACCTTGCAACCGCGTGAGCGTGATTATGCTTATGTAGGTTCGTTTTATGCATTTGCAATATGGATTGGTCTAGGTGTTTTACAAGTAGCAGATTGGCTAAGTATATTCATCCAAAAAAATATGGCAGGTACTATTGCAACTTTAGTTTGTTTATTGGCAGTACCAACATTGATGGCGCAGCAGGAATGGGATGACCATGATCGTGGCCAAAAGACTTTAGCACGGGATATGGCAAGAGCGTATTTAGAAAGCTGTCCTCCTAATGCAGTTTTATTCTCATTCGGCGACAATGACACCTATCCATTATGGTATGCGCAGGAAGTGGAAGGCATTAGACCAGACGTGCGTGTTGTGGTAAATAGTTTATTGGGGTCAGATTGGTATATGCGTGAATTAAGATATAAAGTAAATAAGAGCGATAAGTTTGATGTTATTTTTACCGAAGAACAAGTTGCTGGCAATAAATTAAATGTGGCTTATTATAGTCCGCTGCCAGAGTTTGGCGAAACAACTTACCATAATTTGGATTCTATTTTAAGATATGTGATAGGGGATCAAACTGGTAAGTACCAAGCTTCAACGCAGGAAGGTCCAGTGAATATCTTCCCAACACATAAATTTAAATTACCTATTAATAAGGAATTTGCATTGGCTTCTGGTATTGCTAAGCCAACAGATAATATTGAGTCTGAGATGTTGATTGATTTCAATCCAAATAGACAATACATGATCAAAAATGAATTAGCAATTTATGCAATCATCGCGACGACTCAGTTTAAGCGTCCAATTTGCTTTACATCTACACAGGAGTTAAAAGACTTAGGATTGGATCAATATGTACGTCAAACAGGATTAGCTTATCAATTGGTTCCTGTTAAAGGGGCATCAGTTGATTTGGATGCAGCTTATACTAACACGATGACAAAGTTTGATTTCAAGAATTCGAACAAGCCAAATGTGTATTATGACGAAGAAAATAGAAGACATTTGAATTCATTGAGATTGAATATATCTCAAATTGCACAAGCATTGGTTGCTGGTGGTAAAAGAGACAGTGCAGTGCAAGTATTAAGAAAGTTAGATAAAGAACTTAATGCTAAAAATCACCCTTATGGTATGGCATCTAATAGAGGTAATCAACATAATTACTTCTCTTTTTTATACTTGCAAGCAGCCTATGCAGCAGGGGATACTGAATTAGGTAAAAGAGTTGGCGCTTCTGTTGTAAAGGATTTAAAACAACAATTGGCTTATTATAAATCATTGGGTACGCCAATGTCGGAAGCACAGTTTATGCAAAATGCAGAGAATGCCTATCAGAATAAAGCAACTGAATTTAACAATAAACAAGCATCATTTATTCAAGATATTTTAACTTGTTATCAGTTGATCAATGTGATTGAAAATTTAGAAAAAGGAATTCCGTTAGCAACTCAACCATAATTTAAGTTTAGTTATTAAAAAAGGCGCTTCATTTGAAGCGCCTTTTTTTTGTTCTATATTTATAGTAATTCAATTATTATAGTTTGTACAATCAGATATCAGGTGCTCATTTATATTAATCTAACATCGTCAATAA
>CAMCHR010000067.1 GCA_945874755.1 Chitinophaga pinensis | reverse complement strand
TATGGATTATCGCGATGTCTTTATTCATTGTCTCTTCTTTATTGGGTGGCTTGAACTATATCGCTACTATTTTGAACATGCGTACCAAGGGTATGAGCATGACGCGTTTACCTTTAACGATTTGGGCTTTGTTCTTTACAGCGGTATTAGGTGTATTGTCTTTCCCAGTATTGTTGTCTGGTATGATCTTATTAATTTTTGATAGAAACTTTGGTACTTCATTCTATCTATCTGATATTTTTGTAAATGGTGTAGGTGCTTTACCGAATGAAGGTGGAAGTGCAATTTTATACCAACATTTATTTTGGTTCTTAGGTCACCCAGAAGTATACATCATCTTATTACCTGCCATGGGTATGGTCTCTGAGATTATGTCTGTGAGTTCTCGTAAACCCATCTTTGGTTATATGGCCATGTTAGGTTCTTTGTTTGCGATTGCTGCATTGGCCTTCCTAGTTTGGGCACACCATATGTTTGTTACAGGATTAAATCCTTTCTTGGGTTCTGTATTCGTACTATTAACTTTATTAATCGCGGTTCCTTCTGCTATCAAAGTATTCAACTGGTTGACGACTTTGTGGAGAGGTAATATCCGTTTCACGCCAGGTATGTTATTCGCAATTGGTTTTGTGAGTTTATTTATCTCTGGTGGTTTAACAGGTATTTGGTTAGGAAACGCTGCTTTAGATATTCACTTGCATGATACTTATTTTGTAATTGCGCATTTCCATATTGTAATGGGTGTGGCTTCTATGTTTGGTATGTTTGCGGGTGTGTACCACTGGTTCCCTAAAATGTATGGTCGTTTTTTAAATAACACACTTGGTTATATCCACTTTTGGATAACGATGGCAGGTGCGTATTTGATCTTCTGGCCAATGCACTACGAAGGATTAGCAGGTATGCCACGTCGTTATTTTGATTTTAGTATTTGGGAAAGTTTCAAGCAATTTGCTGAATTGAATAAGTTTATCACGATTGTTTCTATGATTGTATTTGCGGCGCAAATTTTATTCTTGATGAACTTCTTCTATTCTATTTTTAAAGGACGTAAAGTGACTACTCAAAATCCTTGGGAAGCAAATACATTAGAGTGGACTACACCTATTCGTCCTGGTCACGGTAACTGGCCTGGTGAAATACCAGAAGTACACCGTTGGGCATATGATTACGGTAAGGATGGAAAAGATTTCATTCAACAAACAACACCTGTTGGTGCGGATGAATCTACCCACTAAACTGTGAAAGCAATTATAAAAGATTACGCGCAGTTGATGAAGTTCACCTTAAGTTTTACGGTGGTCTTCACCTGTGTAATTTGTTATCAGATTGCTCCTAATATTATAGTTTTTGATTGGTGGAATATTTTGATCTTAACTTTTGCAGGTCTTTGTATTACGGGTAGTGCCAATGCGATTAATCAGGCAGTGGAAAAAGACACAGATGCACAGATGAAACGCACAGCGAATCGTCCTGTGGCTTCGGGTAGAATGTCTCAGCAAACTGCGTATGCATTTGCGATTATTGCTGGAATTATTGGCGTGGGCTTAATGGCATATCAATTCAATACCTTGTCCGCTGTATTAAGTGCGTTAAGTTTATTTTTATATGCTTTCATCTACACGCCACTAAAAAAAGTCAATTCAATTGCAGTGTTGGTAGGTGCTTTTCCGGGTGCCATTCCTTGCTTAATTGGATGGGTTGCTGCAACCAATGAAATCAATCCGCTTGCAGCCTTTATTGTGGATGGTAAAACTTATTCGAACGCGGGTGGTTACGCTTTATTTTTAATTCAGTTTCTTTGGCAGTTCCCACATTTTTGGGCGATTGCTTGGGTATCACATACAGATTATTCTAAAGTGGGTTTTAAATTATTGCCAGCCGACAAAGGGCCTACTAAGTTCACTGCTTTACAAGCGGTGATGTATGCAGTGTTGATGGTTCCAATTGGTTTTTTGCCCAACTATTTTAAAATTACGGGGGAGTGGAGTATGTGGGTGGTCTTGGTAGCGAATATTTTTATGGTGGTACAATGTGTGCGTTTATACCAGAACATGGGTGTGCCTGCGGCACGTCGCGTGATGTTTAGCAGCTACATTTATTTACCAATTGTGTATTTGGCATTAATGGCGAATAAAATTTAAAGAATAATTATGAGTACAGAAATAAAAAAAGCGCATCCTTATAAATTTATCCTTTGGGTAGGTTTAGGAAGTATCATCATGCTTTTTGCAGGGTTGACCAGCGCTTATATTGTGAAAAAAGGGCAAGCCAATTGGTTGGACTTTGAATTGCCTGTGGTATTCTGGTTCTCTACTTTAGTGATTGTTTTAAGTAGTGTGACTATGCAGATGTCTTTGAAGAAGTTCAAAGAGCGAGAAATGGGTCAATATCGTGGGTTCATTACTTTAACCATGTTGCTTGGGCTTGTATTTGTAGTTACTCAAGTCATGGGTTTTGCCGCTTTAGAGGCTAATAGCATCGCCCTAACTGGTCCTAGAAGCAATTCAGCGAGTTCTTTTTTATTGGTCATTGCTGGCTTACACATCCTCCATGTGGTGGGTGGGGTCATAGCCCTTGCGATTATCTTTTTAAGAGCTTATTCCGTGAAAACAAAATTTTACAATGCCTTGCCGGTGGAATTAGCATCCATTTATTGGCATTTTGTAGATATACTATGGATTTATCTTTTTGTGTTCCTACAATTTGTAGGATAGACTAAAAACCAATATTTTTGCACTGAAATTGAAACAGAACATGTCAACAACAACAACCGCTTCGCCAACTGAAGCAAAATTATGGGGTGGTGGAAAAAGCCCTTTTAGTGTAGAGTACGGAAAAGTGATGATGTGGTACTTTTTAATGAGTGACGCATTCACTTTTGGCGCTTTCTTGATCTCTTATGGCACGGTTCGTTTTTCTACGAATGGATGGCCTGACCCAAACGTAGTTTTTAAAAGTTTCCCATTTGCACCAGAAGGCATTAACGCTCCGTTGGTGTTTGTTTCGGTGATGACATTTATTTTGATTGTAAGTTCTGTGACCATGGTGTTGGCGGTACATGCAGGTCACAATATGGATAAGAAAGGGGTTGTTAGAAATATGATTTGGACAATTATTGGTGGTATCGCTTTTTTAAGCTGTCAAGCTTGGGAGTGGAATCACTTATTCCATGAAGGTGCTTGGTGGGGAAGAAATCCTTTCATCAATGCAGATGGCACAGCTTCTTCGAGCAACTTCACCAACTTCTTCTTTACGATTACTGGTTTCCATGGCTTCCACGTATTTAGTGGGGTGTTGATTAATATTATTATGTTGATCATGACATTGACCAATCAATTTGAAAAAAGAGGTCATTACAATATGATTGAAAAGGCTGGACTTTACTGGCACTTTGTAGATCTAGTATGGGTATTTGTATTTACTTGTTTCTACTTATTATAAAACTATTTCGGTCTCAATAAGGAATTTGAACAGTATAAAGAATTTGAACTAACTAACGAATTAACGAACGAACTATGTCACATACAAATGATACACACGCAGCGCAAGATGGTGGTGCTATTGCAGAAATTAAAAAAGTTACCATCATTCTTTCAGTTTTAACAATTGTTGAATTGATCTTGGGTTTCTGGATGATTGGAATGGAAAGCAGAGCCTTGGTGCTTGGAGTGAAGGGTACCATCGTGATTTTGATGATGGCGAAAGCATTTTACATCGTTGCTTATTTTATGCACTTAAAGCATGAAGTAAAAAACTTGATTATGACCATTGTGGTGCCACTTACTTTATTCATCTGGTTCATCGTTGCTTTTTTAGCGGATGGTAATTCTTTCAGAAATTTACGCAATACCTATAATCCTTATTTTAAGGAGCAATCTACTATTAAGGTAGTACAGCCAGCTCATGGAGAAGCGCACGGTGGTGGACACGAAGCGGCTGGTGCAGCTGGTGCAGCACATACTGATTCTGCAGCGCACAAGACTGATTCATCTGCAAAGCATGAAGACGCTAAGCACGAGACTAAGCACGAAGAAGCAAAGCACTAATCTTAGACCAGATATTGTGCCCCTTAAGGCATAATTTCTTTAAAATATTCGAAACCACTCCAACTATTTGGGGTGGTTTTTTGTTGTAACTTTACATCCTAATAACTCCATCAACAGCATGTCTAAAAAGTCTATTTACGGTTTATTTATCGCACTAGTCATACCTATTGGTTGTTATTTATGGCTTAAGTCTGCAAGTGATACTGCGGTAACTATGCCAAGACATTATTTATTGGATACGGTAATTAGCAGAGTAGAAAAAGGCAAGACCATTGATGATAGTATTTGGCATACCACAAAGGATATTCGCTTGGTGAATCAATTGGGCGATTCAGTGAACTTATACCAACAGTCTGGTAAAATTATTATTGCCGATTTCTTTTTTACAAGTTGCGGAAGTATCTGTCCAAAGCTGACCACCAATATGGCTAAACTACAACAGTCCTTTACTAGAGGAGGCAATAGTCGTAAAAAAGTATTGGACACGAATTTTATTCAATTCATTTCTTTTTCTGTAGATCCAGAACGTGATTCAGTTCCTGTATTAAGAGAATACGCCACCAAAATGGGGGTGTCTGCTGATAATTGGTGGTTGCTTACTGGCAATAGAGATTCTATTTACAAGTTTGCATTTGAGGAAATGAAAGTGGATCAATTTAGCACTGAGCCAGTATCGCCAGACTTTGTGCATACAAGTCGTTTTGTATTGATAGATAAAAGAATGCAAGTACGTGGTTATTACAATGGCACAGATTCTGCATCTATGTTAAAACTAGCAAAAGACGTAGGTTACTTAATGTTAGAAAAAGACAAAACTAAAAAGAGTAAAGTCTTCCAAGATATTGTTGACTTGAGTTGGTTGTGGTTGGTGATTGCGTTAATGGTATCTAGTTTTGTATTTTATTTTACTAAAACAAGATTAAAAAATTAATATTCATTGTATGAACTGGAATGAATTTAAAACTAAGTATAAACAAGAAATTAGAGTAGGTTTGATTGCGTTTATTGCAACAATGGCTTACAGAATCATAAAGGATATTTTAAATAATAAATAAAAACTGTATGTTAGCACCTGTATTAAAGAAGAACGATCAATTAGCCTATATTTTAATTGGTGTTTTCTCGGTGGTTGTATTTGCTGTGGTGACCTTTCTTAGCAAATTTACTTTAGGCGTAGAACTGCCTTTTGACAAACATATTTTTGCATTGATCAATGCAGTGATCAATACAGCAGTTGCTGTTTTATTAATTGCAGGTTTACTTGCAGTGAAGCAAAAGAATTATCGTTTGCATAAAACTATTATGATGACAGCAATGATTTTTTCATTGTTGTTTTTAGTGACGTATATCGCACATCATTTGTTGGCAGGTGAAGCAAAATTTGGTGATGCCAATTTTGATGGGATAGTAGATGATGCCGAAAAAGCTTTACTGGGTAATACCCGTCCTTTTTACTTGGTTTTATTAGGTACACATATTGTACTTGCTGCCACTAGCTTACCATTTATATTGTGGACTGCCTACAGGGCTTTAACCAGTGATTTTGAAGCACATAAAAATTTAGCTAAAAAAGTATGGCCTATTTGGTTTTATGTAGCGGTAACTGGACCAATTGTATACTTGATGATTAAGCAGTATTATAATTAATTATTGCTTAAAACTATAGATAGATAAATAAGAGATAATATACCTTTAGGGTTGTAGATTAAAAGATTAGAACTTTAGTTCCTTCGCCGGATCCCAAAATAATTTTTCAAAGTCCAAGACGGTTTCGTTTTGGACTTTTATTTTTTCCTTAGCTAATAGTTCCTCCATAGTGGTTGATGTTTCAAAATGCGCTTTGCCACTTAACATGCCATTGCGATTCACAACCCTATGTGCGGGGACTTTTGGTATTACGCCATGCGATGCATTCATGGCCCAACCCACCATCCTTGAACTACCTCCGGTGCCTAAGTATTTTGCAATAGCGCCATAGCTTGTCACACGACCTTTGGGTATAAGACGAACTACATCAAATACATTTTGAAAAAAGTCTTTTGTCTTGGGCGTGTATTGCATAAATGAATAAGGAAATAAATATACAAAATCGAAAGAGTACATTTATTAAAATCAAGAAATTAAATTAAGGTCAAAGACTTCATTTTTATAAATGCTTATTGGGATTATTCTTATCTATATATTCCTCAATATGCTCATCTGGCGTTGTCTTACTTGCTGCAGCTCTAATTAATTGCGCTCTGGTTTTGATAGGTTCTGGCACCGCGTCATAATCAAATGGGCAATGCTTGCAGGCTTCCCCACAGCAATAGCCTCTACCTTCGTGGTAGGCTGCAGTAAAAACCCATTTTCCTTTTGGGTCTATATAATAATGTACACCTTCAATCATTTTTTTATGCGCTCTTTTTTACGCTTCTTTTTTTGCTCTCCCTGCTTCTGCCTCCATTCTAATTAACTCACCGGCATCCATTGGGATGTCCTTGATGGCCTCTTTTAAAACCGCATCTAGTTCCAAAGGCAGGTCTTTACCAATATTAAACTGAATATAGTGAATCTTGCTACTCTGAGCGATATCCAATCCTTCGTAGTAGGTTTTTATTAAACAACGAGGATCTATGTTTTGTTCAGTGTATAATTGATCTGTTTTGTAGATTAGATCTAAACCATACATTTCAATCACTTTTAGTGTGAAATTGAAGAGTAGGGGGCTGTCTGTTTTCAGGTGAACGATGCCGTCGTTTTTTAAAAACTGTTGGTACAGTCTCAAAAATTTAGGATGAGTCAATCGCTTTTTTGCCTTTGACCATCTTAATTGAGGATCAGGGAAAGTGATCCATATTTCATCCACTTCGTCCTTGGCAAAATAGTTAGAGGTCAGTTCAATTTGAGAACGAACAAATGCCACATTTTTTAATCCGTCTTTATTGGCAATACTGGCACCTTTCCAAATACGGTTGCCTTTTAAATCGATCCCTATAAAATGTTGCTCCGGAAACATACGGCCCAGCCCAACGGCGTATTCTCCACGGCCACAGGCAAGTTCTAGAGTAAGTTTTCTAGATGCGTTATCGTCATTATTATTTTGAAGAGAAACACTTGGCGCAACATTACTTTCTCTAATAGATAAGCTTGAAATATCAATTGCAGTCGTCCCATTTTTCAATGCGTCAAAAAAAGCAGCCCATTTGCCCTGCATGTCCTGCGGAAATTCCAAGACGTTCTCATATGCTTTAATAGCTGCAAACTTGATTAATTTCTTCTGACCCATGGCGCAAAGATAAGATTAGAAAGTGTTTAATTTTTTTTACACCTTCATTAATTTCAATGCTTTTTGAGCAACGATTGGGGCAATAGCAACACCCATGCCACTCATGCGCACTGCACAGTATACATTGGGTTGGACTTGTTCAATGATTGGTTTTTTGATTGAACCTATTCCCATCGTACCACTCCATCTTAATTCAATTTTTGGTTTCCTGGATCCTTTAGGCAGAATACGTTGCATCATAAAATCCTCTAACACTTTTTGTATGGTACCCGAAGTATCTAATGAGTAAGTTTTTTCATTTTTAAAATCCGCATTTCTTGCGCCTCCTAGTAATAAACGATTGCCCAGGTTGCGGAAATAATAATAGCCTTCGTCAAAATGAAAACATCCTTTGAATTTTAAATTTTTAATAGGCTCTGTGACAAATACCTGTCCTCTTGCTGGTACCACATCTAAACCAGGAATAAGTTGTTTTGCAAATCCATTGGTACAAATTAAAAATTGCTTTGCTTCTATAGGTGCATCTAAATTGGTAGTGATGGTCACGCCTTTTTTATGAGGCTTGAACTTTTTGACTTCGGTGCTAAATAAAATTTGTACACCTTTTGCCTGCACTGCTTTTTGTAATGCCAAGACCAACTTTGCAGAATTCAATTGTCCTTCCATTTGATTGAATGCC
>CAMCHR010000066.1 GCA_945874755.1 Chitinophaga pinensis | reverse complement strand
CTGAGGACATGCATCCAAAGCTCTTGATTTACTTTTAGCCCTGATGATCTCACGGCCTTTTCTCACTAATTGTTGAATAGTAGGCATTAATTATGCTGTTTAGTTCAATTTTGGTTTATAAAAAATTCGGACGGCAAAGGTAATGTCTGTTAACGAATTACCAAAATGTTATTTGCTATTTTTTAAAAAATAAAGCAATTAGACCCTTTTACCGTAAGATTGTCTTTGTTTTTGATAGTTAAAATACTGATTACCAGTTATTTAACTATATTTTCACCAGCCAACCATGATCATCTACTTCTACCCCTGTGCGGATATCATTAAGCTTCTTTTTAAGCTTTGGCGCGACCTCTGACTTAGTTAAGTCAAAATCCATCACGTAATCTCCATCTGCTAATGTGGAGATAAAGGACACAACAGCCGCTGTACCCACCCCAAATACCTCTTCTAACTTACCCGATTTGTGTGCAGCAACAATCTCATCTATTGAAAGGTTACGCTCCTCCACGGTATACCCCATTTCCCTTAACAAGGTAATTGCACTGTCTCTTGTCACCCCTTTCAACACGGTGCCTCTTTCCAAGCTTGGGGTAATTACTTTTCCATCAATCACAAACATCACATTCATCATCCCAACTTCTTCTACATATTTATGTTCCAATGCATCTGTCCATAAAACTTGGTCATACCCTTTTTTTTGTGCTAACACAACTGGGTACAAACTTGCGCCATAGTTACCACCATTTTTTGCAAAACCTACTCCACCTGGTGTCGCTCTAGTATAATTTTTTTCAATTAAAATCTTCATTGCTTCAACATTGTATGGACCAGCTGGGCCTAGAATAATCATGAACTTATACAATGCCGATGGACGTACCCCAATGAATGGATCTGTTGCAATCATGAATGGTCGAATGTATAAAGAATGATCTGCTTCTTTTGGAATCCAATCTTGCTCAATTTTTATTAATTGCTTCATGCCATCCATGAATAACCATTCAGGCACTGCTGGCATTTGCATTCTATCTGCAGAAATATTAAAGCGTTTGTAATTTTCTTGAGGTCTAAAAATAACCACCTGATCTGTTGCACTTTTATAGGCTTTAATGCCTTCAAATATGGATTGACCATAATGTAAGACTGCTGAAGATGGATCTAATTGTAAGGGTTCGAATTTTTTGATGACTGCATTTGTCCATTCACCATTGATATAATCTGCTTCCAACATGTAGTTGGTAAAGCTCTTCCCAAAGTAAAAATTTTTAGCATCTAACTGCCTTAATTGTTCCTTTGGCATTTCGATAAATGGGATATTGTGTACACTCATATTTAGTCTTTTTTAATGCAAAATCAAGCACAAAGAAACACAAAAAAATAAAGACATACAATTGTTATTTTTTCAAATCAATCAATTCAGTTAATTTTCGGTATCCAAATCCTATGAAAGAAGTAAAAAACAAGCTGCCAAATAGCGTATTAGTGCACCTGTACAAAGAAAGTTTAGTACTAGGTAAAGCGAAAGCGAATGTGGATAAAAAAGCGCAGCCCACCATTCCAGCTAGCACAGAAATTGACAGTATTAGCGAAGATGCGACCCCCATAGGACCTATCAAATTTCTTGGGGAACACCAAAAAAAGATCCTTGTTTTAGTGCAAGATATCAATGCAGTTCATTTAAATGAAAGGGACTTCGATTTATTAACGTCTATTTTAAATGCATGCAAATTAACCATTGCGGATATTGCTTTAATTAACCTTGCAAATAAAAACTTTTCATTGCATCAAATTTTAACACAAGTCCCTTCTGATTTTGTACTGGTTTTTGATATCAATCCTACACAATTAAAAATTAAATTACCTACTAAATTATATACACCAATTTTACTTGGGGAAACCCAATTATTATTCAGTAATAATTTAGCGCAAATGCAAGGAATTGATCAAGCTTCTAAAATTGAAAAAACGAAATTGTGGAGCGTATTAAAAATAATTTTTAAATTATAAATCTAAGATTAGTTAAAATGCATACACTCATTTTTGCTACAAATAATCGAAATAAAGTGGCCGAAATTCAATCCTTAGTTGGACCTAATTTTGAGATTATTCCACTCAAAGAGGCGGGCATTGAGATTGAGATTCCAGAGCCGCATGACCAATTGGAAGCCAATGCATTAGAAAAGGCCATGACAATTTTTAATTTGACCAAACAAGACTGTTTTAGTGAAGATACTGGATTAGAAATTGCTGCTTTAGGCGGTGCTCCTGGCGTTAAAAGTGCAAGATATGCAGGAGAAAATAGCAATGCGCAAGCCAATATCGACCTTGTTTTAAGCAAGATGACTGGCGTTGAAAATAGGACAGCGCAGTTTAGAACAGTGATTTGTCTTATCTGGAAAAATCAAACCTATTATTATGAAGGTATTTGCAAGGGGCAAATCTTAACTACCATGCAGGGTGAAAATGGATTTGGCTATGACCCAATTTTTTTACCCGATGGCGCTTCTAAAAGCTTTGCCAATATGACGATGGAAGAAAAGAATCAATTCAGTCATCGGAAAAAAGCCGTGACGCAATTGTTTGAGTTCTTAGGTACTTTGTAATTAAGCGCTATACCTAGTGAAGGCATTTTGGATGCACCCCAATAAAAAGCTTACTAAATAATTATTGATGGAATGGCGTCTCGCTATTCCAAATCTCCCAACTCGCATCGGCTTGCAAGTGTAACATTTCTAATCCATTCTGCGTGGTAGCACCTTGTGCTGCACCCAAAGTCAAAAATTTAGTTGCTGCTGGATTGTATACCAAATCAAACAGATGATGCTTTGAAGTGATTGCTTCATAAGGTAAATTGGGCGCCTCATCCACATTTGGAAATGTACCAACAGGACTCGTATGAATGAGCAATGTATGTGCAGCAATGACTGCAGGACTTAATGATGCATAGCTGATACAGCCTTCTGATGCAGTTCTAGAAACCAATTGATATTCGATGCCTAATTTTTTAAGCACCCATGCTACTGCTGCTGCAGCACCGCCCGTTCCAAATATGAGTGCTTTTTGATGATGGGGTTGTAAGTAGGGCAATAAAGATTTTTCAAAGCCAATGACATCTGTATTGTAGCCGTATAAAGCGCCTTCATGCAGTTTGATACAATTACAAGCTTGAATGGATTGAACCACCGATGAGGAATGCTGTAAAAAAGGGATGACTAATTTTTTATACGGGATGGTGACATTCAATCCTTGTAAAGAAGGATTGTTCTTCCATAAGCCTGAAAATAAATCGATGGATTCAATTGGATAATTTTCATAATGCGCATCCAATATCTTTTCGGTCAAAAAATGATTGGCGAAATATCCTTTTGAAAAAGAATGTGTTAATGGGAATCCGATTAATCCAAACTGGCGCACATTTATTTATTTAAATATAAATCAAAAGTGTCTCCACGAAGTCCAATTCGCATTGCTTCTAATGGAATAACTTCAGATGGTGCAATATTACCTAGATTCACATTGCAACCAATTAATTCAAGAAAATACAATTGCTGTGCTTTTTGTGGGGCTTCCCAAAGAATTTTTTCTGCAGGAATTTTAGTTAGAATCTCTTGCACAAGTCCTTCTCTCACCTCTCCTGAACCTCTATAGATACCAACGTTTCCAGCTTCTCTAGCTTCTGCAATAACATAAGAAGCGCCAGCACTTAACTCCGCACTCATTAATTCAATCCATTTGTATGGAGGAATAATATGTGCTGCATCTTTACTTCCTACTTCACTAAATACTTTTGCAAATTTTGCTATTTTTTCAATGTAACCACATTTTTCTGTATGTGGAATATCAATTGAACCATCACTCACTTCAATCACATCAATTTTATAATCCTTACACATGGCTATATAATCATCGAACTGATTTCTAATAACAAAAGCTTCAAATAATGTTCCGCCAAAATAAACTGGAATATTGTGTTGTTGATACAATTCAATTTTTGCTCTCAAATTCGGTGTCACAAAAGAAGTACCAAAACCTAATTTAACAATATCTGTATGTGGGGCGCCAACACTTATAAAACTTTCTGCATCTCTTAAGCTAAGTCCTTTATCCATCACCATTGTTAACCCGTTTTGTCTAGGCTGTTTTGTTCTTTCTGGTATTTGTGTTAAACTAAAATTCATCATATGTCTATTTTTGCAAAGATAATTTAAAATACTCAGTTTATCTAAGCTTCTTGTATTGACTTATTAATTCCACCACTTTAGGATCTTGAATGAGTTCAGGATAAAATTTAATGAGCTTATTCAACCATTTACCCGATTTAGACAAAGCCATCTCTAATTGCAACAACCCTTCCTTTCGCTTTTTCATCATAAATAAGATAGCACTTCGGTAGTATACAAAAATAACTTTACCCTGTGTGGACATATAGGCCAGTTCTGTTTGCTCTAGTGCAGCATCGTATTGGTGATTGGCAATTAAACATTTGATAAAACTTTCCCATCCCGCAATTTGCTTTGGCTTATGTTTTACCACGATGCCAAAATAAGTTGCTGCTTCTTTGTATTGGTCTAAATACATATAACACTCCCCCATCATGATATAATACTCATTGATGTGTTTGTTAATTCTAATGGCATGTTCAATTTGTTTGATCGCCATTTGCCATTTTGATTCTAACATATAAGTAGAAGCAATTTTTTGATAGAGCCTACTATCTTCTGGATTTAAGTGGACCGCTTTTTTATAATGAAACCTTGCTTGCGCAAAGTTTTTTAATCGATGGTAACAATGCCCAATGGCTTCATAAATCACATCTTCAGGCCTTGATAGTTCTAATACTTTCTCCAATGCCTCAATGGCTTCTTTGTATTTTCTAGTTCTTAGATACGCATCTCCCATATTGCGATATGCATAATCAAACTTTTCATCAATGACGATTGCAAACTGATAAGCATCTATTGCTTTCTCGTATAGTTTTATGCCTTGATAAGCTGCAGCAAGATTGAACCATGCGAGCGCATTGTAGGGCTGTTCGTCAATCATTTTTTGATGCAGTACTATACTTTCTTCATTACGCCCTGTAAAATCTGTCCAAAAACAAATTTTATACAAGGCTTCCTCATTGGTTGGCTCTTCTTCTAAAATCAATTGTAAGCAATCAAACACTTTATCAAAGGCTTCGTGGTCATCATAGACATCTGCTAATTCAAAAAGTAATTCTGTTCTTTCTGCACCTTCAAATAAATGCAATGCCTCTTGCAATAAAACAATCGCTTCTTCGGGTTGATCCAAAGCCAAGTAAGCATCCGTTTTAAGAATGAATAAATTCATGTCTTGATGATCATACAAGGCTGCTGTATTCAACAATGCTAATGCTTCGGTATATTTTCTGGTAGCCAATAATAAATCTGCTTTTTTAATCATCAGCAGTGCGGAAGATGGAAATTGAGACAATGCGATATCAGCAGCTTCAATGGCTTCTACAATCGCATCTTTTTCATCTAAGTGGGCAATGATCTTCTCAAAATCATCCTCTTCTATATAAGATGGTGCTTTGCCAGTTTTTAGGTTCTGGTAACGTAAGAGAAGGTCTTGAATATCTCCATTTTCGTCTTCAAACTGATGATTGAACATGGCAACTATTTACATATGTTTAATAAAAAACTGAAAATCAATCAAATAGGTCTAATTATTAGCATTTCATTGATTTATTAAATGTACGTGTTCGGGCTTAATTTGAACCAATTTATTGTTCACAGTTGACCCAATATATCGTTAAAAAAATATTTATGCCGGAATGGCATAATGTTTTATCTTCGTCATAACCGTGCGTATCCTACAAACCATATTAACCTCTTTAGTATTCATTACAGTCGTATCCACTTCTGTACATGCATCTACAATTGTAACTGGAACGACTGAGTCAAAAAAAGTCACCGAAAAATATAGTTTAAAAAACCTAAGTAGCTTAAATCATAAAGTAAGCACATTTCGTGATTTAAAATCTAGTTTACTCTACAAAGGGCTTACCGTTTCAAGTACTTTGAATACTGGCTTAGGACAAACAAATTATCTTAAATACAATAAAGGAAATATCACTTATGTGATCCCTTATCGTCACAAAGTAATTTTACCTAGATTTAAGACACCAAGTCCACAAAATCCCTAATTAATTTGTTGGTAGTTATTTTTATTGACTTCAAATACATTCAATGTAATTGGACTTAAGTCAACTTTCGTTGCACTATACAAAATTCGATTCCCTTCTTTTGTCGTCAATTGATAATTCAATACCAAGCCCGGTATTTCTTTAAATGCTTGTTCATATACTGTTACAGTAGGCAAGATATCTGTTGTATAGACCACATCCATTGTATTTCCATCTGCCCAGGTCAATGTAATGGAAGAACATGGATAATTTAAAATGCTATTTATAAGGCCATTTTTTTTAGCTGCCACCAAATTAACAGGATGGATGGAAGTATACAAAATATACTGAAGCAATTTATTCAAGCCTATCTCTTTTAAAATGATGGCTGTGTCTTGTTGTGTATTGAATATAAGGGTCTGGGTTAACTGAGGCGTCTTTAAAATTGTTTTGCAACTATTCCCCTTTATAAAAATTTGTTTTTGACCTATCAAACTTGTATCTCCAATGTTTGATATTTGATGAATATCATAGGTGATGGCACATTCACCTACAACTTTAGTTTGGGCTTGTAATTGTATAACGACAAAACTAAAAAAGCAAACAATTAAGGGGGAAAATCGAAGCATATTAAATAAGCATTAAACTAAAAGAGACCTAATGTTGCATTAGGCCTCTTTATCGTATATTATTTTTTAGTTTTATCTTTTAAGGCTTGTACCTTTTTTTGCGACTCCATCATTTGTTCATATTTCTCCTGCCAGTTACTTTTTTTCTTTGGCGTCTTTCTCTTTACCTCAATCGTAGCCAAAATTTTATCATGATCGATGATGACTTTTTGAATCAATAATTGCAATAATAAAGTCACAATATTGGATACGGTATAATACCATGTTAATGCAGAAGGTAAACTATTGAAGATAAAAAATAGCATGAATGGGAAGATATAGGGCATGTACTTTAATGCAGGATTATCTTGGGTAGGTGTCATCGACATATTGTAGATAGACGAGATAAACGTCGTCAATACTGCTGTTAATGTAAACAAACTGATATGGCTTCCAAAACCTAATGGAATAGTAAATGGAAGGGTGTAGATAGAATCATAACTAGACAAGTCTTGGCTCCATAAGAAGGACTGTCCCCTTAAAGCGATATTGGAATTAAAGAAACTATAAAGTGCGAAGAAGATAGGGATTTGCAATAAAGCAGGAATACATCCACCTAAAGGATTCACACCCGCTTCTCTAAACAACTTCATTTGCTCCATTGCAAAAGCTTGTTGATCGTCCCCTGTCTTTTTCTTAATAGTATCTAGTTCAGGTTTCAATACTTTCATCTTAGCTGTACTCAAAAAACTAGAGTAAGTCAAAGGCGAAGTCACTAAACGAATAAAGATGGTTAATAAAAACACCACCCATCCATAATTTTGAACAAAGCCAGCAAAGAAATCAAACACTGGCATAATGATGTATTTATTGATAGGGCGAACAAATGAATATAAGTCTCTTCCTAAATTCACAATTTGCTCCATCTCTGGTGCCTGTGATTTCAAAATTTCAAAATCATTCGGACCATAATAAAGTGAAAGTGGCATGGTGGCATTGGCCCCGGTCAATTTTGTTTGGAACTGCGCTTGTAAAGTAGCTAGTCCATTGCTGCTATCTGTCTTACGCTGCCAGTCAATTTTACCTGAATTAAATCCATCCTTATAAAGTACTGTGGTTGTAAAAAATTGTTGTACAAGTCCAACCCATTGAACAGGCTTTTCGAAAACTTTATTGGTGTTGCTAGAAATATAATCGAACTCATTCCCTTCTGCAAAACAAATATTGGACATCTGGCGTTCATAGGTCGTTGTCTTTTCTTGTCCATAAGAATGCACATCCCACAAAACATTTAATTGATTATTCGTCAACAATTGATCTGCGCCATCCAACATGATATTCCAATTCACATTGTATTTTCCTTTTGTTAAGGTAAATTGGTGCTTAATTGTTTTACCATTTGGAGCAGTCCAAGCATATTCAATTTTTTGAACCCCATTCTGATCGGTGGATACATTGGATACTGGAAAAATAACCTGATTAATTTGTACTGTTTGATTGTTGCCTGCATTCACAGCGTAAGACAATGAACTGCTGTCGCCCAATTGTACCAATTCCTTTTTTGAATTTTTGTATTTTTTCAAAGTAACGCTTGCTACTTGACCTCCTTTATTGGTGAATGCTACTTTTATTAAATCGTTCTCTAAAAAAACAACCTGCTCTTTTAAAGTATCTGCAACAACTGCGATACCAGTTGCATCTTTTTTAGTTGAATCAATTATTTGAACCGTATTCAATGCTGCTGCCTTTTCGGCATTGGCTTTCACCATGGCAACCGAATCATCGAATTTTTGCTTGTAGGCTGCAATTTCGTTTTGCTGCTTACTGGTATACCAAAAGTAAACAAAGAATAAACCTGCTAGTAATACAAACCCAATGACCGTATTTTTGTCCGTTTTCATGCTTTTAAATTAATCTAAATAGATGCGGCAAAGGTATGTTTTTAAGATGTATTTAGCACCAGGTACACCCTAAATTGGAATCATTTTAGGGCTATTTTAAGGCTTTATTA
>CAMCHR010000065.1 GCA_945874755.1 Chitinophaga pinensis | reverse complement strand
AATCAACGCTTTCATTTTCTCAAAAAATCTTCATAACCCTGAGGTCCCGGGTTCAAATCCCGGTCTCGCTACATGAAAATCAAGGACTTACGTTAAATCGTGGGTCCTTTGTTGTTTCTGCGTGAGGTTTGCGTGAGGTTTTGCGTGAGGAAAATTAATTTTTAAAGAGAATTGCTCAAGGAAAAAAAGTTTAAATTTGGGTATGGTTAAAATATGATAAAACCAATAATCATGTTAAAGTGCCTTTTCGTTTTCATTATTCTTTTAAACATCTCTTGCAATAAGTCAAATGATACTTCAGTAGCTTGCTTTAAAGGCAAGTTAGTGTTGAAAGGCATTTGTATGAATTATGTAATTCAAATAACCGAAGGTGATGTAGATAAGTCGTTATTTGAAAGTGTTTGGCAAAATCCATTAAGCAATACTACCTATCAAAATGTATTTGGATTAGCAAGCATATGTAATTTTCCATCCACTATTAATGAAGGAGATGAATTTTATTTTACTATCCCTAAGAATCAGATACCACAAACTTGTGCTCAATGCCAAGCCTATAGTCCAATACCAAATAAAAAAATTAGTATAGCAATCTGTAGTAAGTAAAAAATCTAATGCAGAAACATAGTAACTTATGCTAATTTGTGTTCCCTTGTTCTGCGTGAGGAAAACACCCCCTGAATTCGGTTAAAATCGGTTGATTTCGGTTTTCTGAAAACATAACTATCTACAAATCAACGCTTTCATTTTCTCAAAAAATCTTCATAACCCTGAGGTCCCGGGTTCAAATCCCGGTCTCGCTACATGAAAATCAAGGACTTACGTTAAATCGTGGGTCCTTTGTTGTTTCTGCGTGAGGTTTTGCGTGAGGTTTTTGTCATTAAAATAGAATTGTTTCTATGCAAACTGAAAAACACAATAAGTTAATCTCTAATTAATATTCTAGTTATATTTCTTTTCTAAATTACTTAAGAAATAAAAATGATTTCAATGGCCCCAAGAACCATTTCATTTAAGGATATTTTTAAGTTAATTCCAAACAATCGGATTATGGATATGATACCATTGATTAAAGTTGAACTTATTGTTGAAATAAGTTTTGAAACATTTGGTCAGGTTAAATACAAAGATGAAAATGGCAGACCCTGGATTAAAGAATTTAGTGGATCAAAATGGGAGAAGGAACTGTATTTTAGAGAACTTGGAGAGGTTAGTTTTAGTGTTTTTGTTTATAATCAATATCTAAAGGAAGGAAGACGTTTAAAATTAATCAAGAAAGTAGATAATGAAATTATAGATCAAGCTGAATTTCAGTTATCTGGAAATAAATTATTTGAAGGATGGTTTAAACTGGGTTAGTAAATTACCCAAATAAAGGGGTCTCATAGATGTCAGACAAACGGGGAATGTTTCTACATTCCCTTTTTTCATTTAATTTTATTTTATATTTTTAATCATATTTAAATAATAATATATTAATAATTTATTAATATATGTAAATATTTCCAGTCATTTATCAACATTATATTTGTTTATAGAAATTTTTCTATATAATATATCTAATATATGAACAACGAAACTGAATTAATAATCAAACTTCCTTCACAACTCTTTATAGAAGGAAATTTCAAAACGTATCATTCAATAAACATAGAAAGTAATTTTACTGGAGTTTTATTGTCTAAAAATAAAGTTATCATTGAACCAAATTCTACTTTTGAAGGTGATATAATTTGTTCCAATCTAGACTTATCTGGAAAAATAAAAGGGAACATATTTTGTACTGGAAAAGTACATGCAAAAGAGAATTGTGAAGTAATTGGAAATATTTACACTTGTCGTTTTGAAAATGATGAAACAACTAATTTAGAATGTTTAATTACTGTCCCTAAAACTATAGTGGTTAATAAGATTAAATCAATTTTAAAAGAAATTGATTTAAATCAGAAACTTAGTACTGATGATTCATTGCTTAAAATCATAGAGTGGTTCAAGAAAAATCAATTATCAGTTGAAGAAAAGAAAGAACTTGAAAGTTCACAAAAAGTTTTAGATAGTGCTAGTGATTCAAAAAAAGATTCTGATCTACCTTCTAGTGTTGATTATAATTCTGGAGATTCAATTTCTCAAAGAATTAGTGTACTAAATTTAAAAAAATAAATATTTAATTTCATTAAACTAATCCTTTGTGTGAGGAAAACACCCCCTGAAATCGGGCCAAAACGGTTGATTTCGGTTTTGTCAAAACGTAACTCATTACAAATTAACGCTTTCATTTTCTCAAAAAATCTTCATAACCCTGAGGTCCCGGGTTCAAATCCCGGTCTCGCTACATGTAAATCAAGGACTTACGTTAAATCGTGGGTCCTTTGTTGTTTCTGCGTGAGGTTTGCGTGAGGTTTTGCGTGAGGTTTTTGTCATTTTTGGTTTAATTGTTAATGATGGAAACTCTCTACTAATTTCGACCTTTTTTAGTCCACTTTATGCTGACGTTAGACACGCGTTAAATTTTTCATAGCATGGTATTATGAGTGTCCTGTAATTTACAATAAATTTCAAATAATAAGACCCTTATTATATAGGCGTTATGGGTTAAAAATCAATCTTGTAGCCCACTACGGGAATTAAAGCAAGTAGGTAATTGTATTTAATGCCCCCAATTCCTGCATCATAGTATTGCCTAACCGGGTTTTTTCGATTGGTAAGGTTTTGCACGCCTGCAATAAAACTACCTGTCCTATTTTTGTACTGTGTTTTCCATTGAGTTTGTAAGTCAATTCTAAAAATATCGGGCAGCCTTTCTTCATAAATACGCGTATTATCAAGCACTGTCGTTCTCCTTAAAATTGATTGCTGTAGATTGATGGGTGTTACGCGAACACCTCCATGATTTGTAATTTTTAAATCCAATGCAATTGTAGATGTCTTTTTTGTATGTAGGTTCCATTCTTTCCCCATTGTAACAGATAAAATACTATTTGAATTGAATCTGGTATTTCTCCAAATCAAATCGGAGGCTTGGTATTTAGATTGATACAAGCTTAAAGTACTTAAAAAATAAAATTGATCATTCCAAAATCGTTCAAGGGTCATTTCAAGTCCATAATTTTTCCCCCTGCCTTTGTTACTTAAAGCAGCAATGACATAGTTATCCTCTTGATTGATTAAGCTAAAACTAGTTTTAGTGGATGCAGAAACTGGAATAGCATACAATGATTGATAATAAGCCTCTATTTTAAAATTCCAATTTTGTTTAAATTGTATATTATAGCCAACTACATAATGCTGCGCTTTGCTAAAATCTAGATTTCTATTGGGTTGGATGGAATCGAGGCCCACTCTTATTCTTGCAAAATAATTACCCAATGGTTGTGTTTGTGAATGTAATCCGTAACCAGCAGAAAAAAATTGTGTTCTTCCTGTTTGAATACGAATACCCATTCTTGGTTCTATTGCAGCAGTTCGGTTGAGTGCAAAATATTGACCATGCAATCCCATTAGGAATCTAATTTTATTAGATGGATCTAGTTTCCATTGTAAAAAATATTGACTCAATCTAGTGTCTCCTTCTTCCTTGACTTTGTCTTTAAGTACATTGCTTACTGCTTCTCTTTGATTTAAAAAAAAGTTTCTCCCATTTGTATTGAACCCAACTTTGATTAGATTTTTTTTGTTTATTTTATGAGTAGCAACAATTGATAAAATAGCATTTGCCTCCTGAAATTGATTATCTCTAGTCACTATTAATGGGCCATTGATTTTATTATAGTAATTATCTTCCTCTCTATAATTTGTACCGTTAAAACTATAAATTGTTTTAAGGGATGTTTTATTACCAATATTTAAATTATGAATCAGCCCCGTGGATCCTGTATTGCTTAGATCGAGGGAGCCCGATCTTGTAGATGCATTTTGTAAGAAATTTAAAGAATCATTGAGTGCAATTCTATTTTGACGACTTAATCCACCAAAACCAAAAATCGAGAAAGTGCCGATACTTTTTGTAGGTAGATTGATATGGTAAGAAAGGTCTTGAAACCTTGTGCTAGCATCACTAATTTTGAATCCTAGCTGTTCCATTAAAGTCAAAAATCCGTATCGGTAATTAATCAAGTAAGAACTCTTACTTCCCTTTTTGAAATACCCTTCTGTGGTCAGGTCAACACCAATCGTACTCGCAGAAAAACTAAACTCTCTTTTGTTGTTATTGCCTTTACGTAAATAAATATCAAATACCCCAGATAAGGCATTCCCAAATTCAGCAGGAAATGCGCCAGTCAAAAAATCTGAATTGGCTAATAATTGAGCACTTAAAATAGAAATCCCTCCTCCCGAAGTCCCTACTCTTGCAAAGTGATTGGGATTAGAGATTTCAACGCCTTCCATTCTCCACAACAATCCATTGGGTGCATTGCCCCGAATACTTAGCGCATTAATATCCCCAGTATTAGACACCCCAGGAAAGGATGTGGCAATTCTTGAAGGATCATTTAATCCAGCCGCAAACCTTCTTGTTTCTTCAACACTAAACATTCTACCACTCACTAATGCAGCATCATTCAATGGTCTTGTTTTATTTTGACCACTCTGTACAACAACTTCCTTATTGTTATTGATATCTTCTTCCAACTCAACATTCAAATAAGTTTCTTTACCTGATTCAATGGCTATATTAGGAATAGTGATGGTCTTATAGCCTATATATAAAATTCTAATGCTGTATCTGCCAACTGGGATAAAATCAAACTTAAAAGCCCCATCCTTATTGGAAATTGTTTTTTTATTGATAGCACCAATAAGTTCAATTGTTGCCCCACTAAGAACCGTTTTAATGGATTTGTCAATGGTTGAGCCGCGTAATGTTTGTAAAGGCTTATCCTGAGCAGCTGCTTTATTAAAAAGCAATATAATTATTAAAAAATAATAAACTGTTTTCACTTAAAAATAAATTATACTAAAGCTTACAACAATTAATTTTTTAATACTGGCAATTGAATCACAGAAGCGTCATGGTAAATACGAATAGTAGCTTTTTTAAAGTCACTATCTTTTGCTTCGTATATATTCATGAACTTTTGCGGATTTCTATCTACAAGTGGGAACCAGCTGCTTTGTATTTGAATCATCATACGGTGCCCTTTTTTGAAAGTATGTGCAATATCAGGTAAAGTAAATTTAACTGCAGTTGGTTTATTGGGTACAAAGGCTTCTGGCTTTTCAAAACTATTTCTATACTTGCCTCTCATTATTTCACCTCTTACGAGTTGTTGGTATCCACTCATTAAATAATCCTTCTTATTGGTCTCGTATTCAAAATTATCTGGATAAACATCTATTAGTTTCACTACAAAATCAGCATCCGTGCCAGACATAGCCACCATTAAGTCGGCCACCAATGGTCCACCCAAGGTAAGGTCTTCAGTTAGTATAGGTGTTTTATAAACCAGTACATCGGTCCTTCTTGAAGTGAATTTTTGATCATCATCCATATATTCTCTATAATGTCTAGCAGGCTTACTTTTCATCATATAGTTATCAGAAATATAAGGAACGGGTTTAGCAGGATCACTAATATATTCTTCATAACCACCAATAGCAGTGGCTTTGTTGCCCGCTTTTAAATTTCCATTGCTACTTAATAAATAAGATTGCATTTTCATATCGGCTACCGGCCAACTTGGTAATTGTCTCCATTCATTGCTACCTGAGAAAAAGATATTGGCTTCTTTAATTTGATCTATGCTTCCTTTATTTTTTAAATAAAAATTAAAAAAGGGTAGCTCTATATTTTTACCATACCATTCACTGGTATTTGATCCCCATTGTACATTGCCTAAATGAGTGCCATCCTTACTTGCCCATTGTCCATGGTACCAAGGCCCCATCACTATTTTATTATTATTTTTTGCTTTGCCTTCAATGGCCTTGTATAAATTCCATGCACCATAACAATCTTCCGCGTCATATAAACCACCTACCACTAATGTGGCAATATTTGGGTTAATGTCTTCTACATGTTTTCTGGCATTTCTTACCTGCCAAAACTCATCGTAATTAGGATGTGCCATTAAATCATTCCAAAATTGAATACTATCGCCCATCAATTTCGTAAAATTAGTGATGGCGCCTGTTTGTAAATAAAAATCAAAATTATCTGGGTTGGTGAAATTAAATCCAGCAGGTCCAACAGTAGTAGGCTTAGGTCTTGGCTTCCCAAATCCTGAATAAAATGCAAAACCATCTGCAAGCATAAAGGCACCATTGTGGTGAAAGTCGTCTCCAATAAACCATTCTGTTACGGGCGCTTGAGGACTCACTGCTTTTAAAGCCGGATGATTACTTAGTGAAGCTTGTGTAGCATAGAAGCCAGGATAGGAAATGCCAAATACACCAACATTACCATTATTATTAGCTACATTTTTTACCATCCAGTCAATGGCGTCGTATGTATCAGTAGCTTCATCTATTTGACCTGGTTTTTTATTAGGGATATAAGGTCTTACATCTTCAAAAAGTCCTTCACTCATCCAACGACCACGTACATCTTGTATAACAAGAATATAATTTTCTTTTAAAAAGTACATTCTTGGTGAGTTCCAATAAGATCTAAAAATATTTTCACCATAGGGAGCGCAAGAGTAGGGCGTTCTCTCTAATAAAATAGGATGCTTTTCGGTATTATCCTTTGGGGCATAAATGGTGGTAAATAATTTAGAACCATCACGCATGGGCACCATCGTTTCAGTTTTGGTATAGTTTTTAACGACCCATGCAGAATCATTTGATTGCGCAAAGGATAAAAATGGAATAACAGCGAGTAGTAGAGAAAAGCACTTTTTCATGGGATGCATTTTTTTGTTATCTGAATATACATCAATTAATGCTTTACTGTATTTTAAAATCTAATCTATTACACATCAATGCCTTATGTTAGGCTGTGGGTTAATACCCAATAATTAGAGGGTAGTTAATTTTTTTTATTAATTTAAATTTACAAGCGCCACAAAATACATAGCATTGAAAACAAAATTATTTTTCCTACTCCTTATTTTGCTTTTGAATCAAGCATCTGCTCAGGAAAAGCCTTCACAAACCTTGCGCGGATCAACCATTGATAAATCCATTAAAACGGTCCTCAGTTTTGCAACAATTGAGCTAATCGGTGATATCAATAAAAATACGATTGCCAATAAAGAGGGTAATTTTAAGTTTGATTTTATCCCAGTAGGTAGGTATAGTATCAGAATTAGTTTCATTGGGATGTCAAGATGCTATTAATTTAGATGGAGGTGGGTCTACAAGTATGGTGGTTTCTAGTCAACAGTTAGTTCGCCCAGGTGACAATGGCATTGAAAGGCCCGTTATTTCTGCTGTATTAATTAAAAAGAAATAGTATGATCTAGATACCTCTGCGTGAGGAAAACACCCCCTGAAATCGTTCAAAATCGGTTGATTTCGGTTTTGTTAAAATATAACCCCTTACAAATCAACCCCTTAATTTTCTCAAAAAATCTTCATAACCCTGAGGTCCCGGGTTCAAATCCCGGTCTCGCTACATGTAAATCAAGGACTTACGTTAAATCGTGGGTCCTTTGTTGTTTTTGCTTGAGCAATTTTGTTTTTAATAATTCAAAGTGATGAGCCGTATGGAAGGAAGCAAAGCTGGCTAGCTCTCTTAAGGTTACCTTACCTAATATGGGGTGGGGTAATCTATAGCGATCTAATGCATTATCGGAATGATCATTCATTTTATCAATGAATAATTGATTCAATGTTGCATGCTTTTGAATTAAATGATTTTTTGATTCAAATAAGACTGGTTTTGGGATATAAATAGCAGGAGACTCTGCGCCACCTTCTAAAGCATTTTTATATAATGTTTGAAGTAGCTGAAAGGACCTTGCTTCGTTTTTATTAACACCATACATTAAGTGCAACAAGGGTTTAGGCAATGTAAATCCTATATTGACTATTTTGAGTACTTTGATTAAATGCACTAAATCTTGTCCTGCAGACCATTTGTTGTTGTAATTGGTTTCAAATGCTGCTTGATCTATACTTGAGATTAACTCATTGAATTGATTTACGCCATCATTTAATGATGCTATAATGGTTTGTCTATTACTCATTGCTTTTTTCAATTGGTCTATAAAAATAATGATTTTATGGAACTAAGTAATACTGTACCTTAGTAATTCTTAATAGGTACTTAGCTATAAAACAGGATAAATAAATTTCAATGAATTATACTGCTAAGTTTGAATAAAATTACTTAAAAGTAAAATTATAAATAATGATTAGTTGGGATATATTTGGTTATATAGGAACCATAATAATTTTGTATTCATTTGTTATTGAAAACATTTTCAAGCTACGCTTGATCAATTCAATTGGCTCTGTCTTTTGGATTATCTATGGATTTGGAATTTTAGCTTGGCCAACAGTCATTGTAAATAGCTGTATTTTATTGATACATACTATTTGGTTCATAAAACATAGAAAAGAGTGGCTTCGCTAATCCATGATCATAATTGCAGCTAACTGAGCTATTGAATCCCATAGATTTTGTAATCTTACATTTTCATTTTCGGAATGCTGGTTGTTATCATGATTAACCAGGCATAAATTAATGACTTTGGCATTGAGGTGTTTCTCAAAAAGGTACAGTGGCAAACTACCTCCCGATGTAGGTTCTAAAATGAGTTGCTTATTAGTAGCGGATTGAACAGCTTTGATCACTTGCTGTGAAATCGGAAGATCTATTGGTGTTCTTTGTGCATTGTAACCTCCATTGACCATTTTGAATTTTACAATTTTTGGAAATTGTAATCTTTCTTCATCATTAGGCGCCCGATCTAACACTAAGAATCCCTCTTCAATGATATGCTTTCTTAATAAATCAACTTGCTTTAAATAGTCCGTTCCAAGAACCTGTCGTAAATCAAGTGTGGCTTTAGATTCAGTCGTAATTACATTGCTTGCATTGTCTTCT
>CAMCHR010000064.1 GCA_945874755.1 Chitinophaga pinensis | reverse complement strand
ACAAACAAAGCAGGTCAAGTGATCAGCTGGAGTAGTGCAGGTAAAATGGGCTTCAGAGGTTCTAAAAAGAACACGCCATACGCAGCTCAAATGGCAGCAGCAGACGCAGCGAAAGTAGCGTTAGATGCTGGTGTTAAAAGAGTAGAAGTTTTTGTAAAAGGTCCAGGTTCTGGAAGAGAAGGTGCAATCCGCTCTATCTCTCAATCTGGTATCGAAGTGATTTCTATCCGTGACGTAACGCCTATGCCACATAACGGATGTCGTCCTCCTAAACAAAGAAGAGTATAATTTTTACAATATAAACCAGGATGCATCATTGATTTTAGATTTTTACTGACGATGCGTCGACATTAAAAAATCAAAAAAAAGCAACATTATTATGGCACGTTACACAGGCCCCAAAACAAAAATTTCCCGCATTTTCGGCGAACCTATCTTAGGGAACGCTAAATGGTTGGGTAAAAACAGCAACCCTCCAGGACAACACGGTGCGCAACGCAAGCGTAAGCAATTAGGCGAGTACGCGTTACAGTTAAGAGAAAAGCAAAAAGCGAAGTATACTTATGGTGTATTAGAGCGTCAATTCCGTAAAACATTTGAAGAAGCAGCTCGTTTAAAAGGCGTTACTGGTGAAAACTTAATCAAATTATTAGAGTCTCGTTTAGACAATACAATTTTCAGAATGGGATTGGCTGCTAGTCGTCCTGAAGCTCGTCAATTGGTTGCGCATAAGCATATCGCTGTAAACGGTGATGTAACGAATGTGCCTTCTTATACATGTCGTCCAGGTGATGTCATCACTTATCGTCCTAAGAGTGCTCACAATTCTTCTATTGTAAGCAAGCAACGTGCTAGAAACACTAAGTTTAGCTGGGTGGATTGGAATGAAACAACCAACACTGGTACTTTTATTGCAATGCCTGAGCGCGAAGCAGTTCCTGAGAATATCAAGGAGCAATTGATTGTAGAATTGTATTCTAAATAGTAGATAGCACTTAACACAATTTCTTTCTAACGAAAGAATCAAAATAAAAAAAAGTAGTAACATGGCTATATTAAGTTTTCAAAAACCAGATAAGATTGTTTTACAAAAAGCAAATGATTTCGAAGGACAGTTCGAATTCCGTCCATTGGAGCCAGGCTTTGGTTTGACATTAGGAAACGCTTTAAGAAGAGTTTTATTAAGCTCTTTAGAAGGCTTTGCTATCGTAGGTATTAAAATTGAAGGAATAGATCACGAATTTGCTACAATCAAAGGTATTACCGAAGACGTAACAGAAATGATCCTAAACTTAAAGCAAGTTCGTTTTAAGCGTAAGGCAGATCAAGATGTGAGTTCTGAAAAAATTACTTTATCTATCAAAGGTGGTAGTGAATTTAACGCAGGTCATATTGGTGAAGCGTCTCAACAGTTCCAGGTGATGAACCCAGAGTTAGTGATTTGTTTCATGGATCCTTCTGCTAAATTAGAGATTGAATTAACGATCCAAAAAGGTCGTGGATATATTCCAGCTGAAGAGAATAAATTAAAAGATATGCCATTTGGTTATATCGCGATTGATTCTATTCACACACCAATCAAGAACGTAAAATACGTGATGGAGAACTATCGTGTAGAGCAAAGAACAGATTATGAAAAATTAATCTTGGAAGTTGCTACAGACGGAACGATCCACCCAGAAGATGCTGTTAAGCAAGCTTCTAGAATCTTGATTCAACACTTTATGATCATCACAGACGAGAATATTACCTTCGACAACAAAGAAGATAAGAAAGAAGATGTGGTAGATGAGCAAGTATTACAATTAAGAAAAGTATTGAAGACGCCATTAGAAGATCTAGACTTGTCTGTTCGTGCATTCAATTGCTTGAAAGCTGCTAAAATTAACAGCTTGAGCGAATTGGTACAATATGAGCAAGAAGATTTAATGAAGTTCAGAAACTTTGGTCAAAAGTCTTTATCTGAAATCGAGCAAGTATTGATCGAAAGAGGATTGAGCTTTGGAATGGACTTAGGTAAATTAGGATTAGACAAATTAGATTTACAATAGTCTTTAAAGACTAGAGTAAGTCACTATTTATAAACGAGCGAAAGCTCAAACCTTACAATTCCTGACACGGTGTAAGGATAAAACTTAAAAGTCATGCGTCACGGAGACAAACAAAACAACCTTGGAAGAAAAAAGGCACACAGAGAAGCCTTATTGATGAACTTAGCTTGTCAAATTATCACGCACAAGCGTATTGTAACCACTTTAGCTAAAGCAAAAGCTTTAAGAAAATACGTTGAGCCATTAATCACTAAGACTAAGAAATCAGCTAGCAAGGAAGAAATCAGTCACAATCATAGAGTGGTGTTTAGTTATTTGAATGACAAAGCTGCTGTAAAGGAATTATTTACAGTGGTTGCGCCTAAAATTGCTACACGTCCAGGCGGTTATACTAGAATTATCAAATTAGGTATTCGTCCAGGTGACAATGCTGAAAAAGCGATGATCGAATTGGTTGACTTCAACGAAATTTATGGTAATTCTATCGCTTCTGCGACTGAACCAGCTAAAAAGACACGTAGAAGCAAAACAACTACTGCTGCTCCTAAAGCCGCAGCTGCTAAGGCTGAAGAAGCTCCAGCAGATGAAGTTGCAACTGAAGCAACTCCAGAAGCAAGTGCTGAAGAAGCTACTGAAGTCTCTAATGATGTCTCTAATGATGAAGCTCCAAAAGCTGAATAATGAATTAATTCATTTTACATATAAGGCAAGACTTTGGTCTTGCCTTTTTTTGCCTATTTTTGAATAATTAAATCAACCTACCGATATGGCCACACAACCAGCAATTTTAGTTTTAGCAGATGGGAACGTTTTTCATGGTCAAGCTTTTGGAAAAATTGGAACCACCACTGGTGAGATTTGTTTTAATACTGGGATGACTGGATATCAAGAAGTGTTTACGGATCCAAGTTATACTGGACAAATTATCATCATGAGCAATGTGCACATTGGTAATTATGGTGTAAAAGCAACAGACGTTGAAAGTAAGTCTGTAAAAATTCATGGTTTAATTGGAAGAAATTTAGAAGAAAAGTTTAGTCGTGCTCAAGCCGATGGAAATTTAAACGACTATTTAATTGAGAATAATATTGTGTCAATTGAAGGACTAGATACAAGGGTATTGGTAGCACATGTAAGAACAAGTGGTGCCATGAACTGTATCATTTCTTCGGATAATTTAGATATAGATGCATTGAAAGCACAATTAGCAAAAGTGCCTAGCATGGATGGTTTGGAATTAGCAAGCACAGTAAGTACCAAGGAAGTGTATGAATTAGGAGATGTCAATTCGCCCATTAAAGTAGCTGTGTTAGATTTTGGTGTGAAGCAACATATTTTACAATGTTTAATTGATAGAGGAGCGCATGTAAGAGTGCATCCTGCAAAGACAGATTTTGCAACCTTAAAAACATTCAATCCAACTGGTTATTTTCTATCAAACGGTCCTGGTGATCCAGCGCCTATGGATTATGCAGTGAAAACTATTAAAGCCATTTTAGAAGAGAAGAAACCTTTATTTGGTATTTGTTTAGGGCATCAATTGTTAGCATTGGCCAATGACATTCCAACTTTTAAAATGCATCATGGTCATAGAGGGTTGAATCATCCAGTTAAAAATGTCATCACAGGCAGATCAGAAATCACGACACAGAATCATGGTTTTGGTGTGAATCCAGATGCCGTTAAAGCACATGCTAATGTAGAGATTTCTCATGTGAATTTAAATGATGATTCTATCGAAGGGATTCGTTTGAAAGATCGTCCTGCATTCAGTGTGCAGTATCATCCAGAAGCAACCCCTGGTCCACACGATAGCCGATATTTATTCGATGATTTTATTGCTTTAATGAAAGCAAATTAATTTTACTTTTCAAAAATCCAATGCATGCTTAATATTACCATCATCAATGGACCTAATTTAAATTTATTGGGAAAGCGTGAACCAGGTGTCTATGGTAATGAAAGTTTTGAAGATTGCTTACTGCAATTAAAACAAGCTTTTCCTCAAGTTAATTTTACTTATTTTCAATCAAATGTAGAAGGGGAGCTTGTGAATGCGATTCAACAATATGGTTTTAACCAAGATGGGATGATCTTAAATCCTGCAGCCTATACACATACTTCTGTTGCCATCGGTGACGCCATTGCATCTATTCAAACACCTGTGATAGAAGTACATATTAGCAATATACATGCTCGTGAAGATTTCAGAAAAATATCACATGTCTCTGCTAAAGTAGTTGGTTCCATTGTTGGCCTAGGCTTAAAAGGATACCATCTTGCTACCACTTGGTTTGTAGATCAAGCTGCAAGCAAATCATAATTTAATTATTGGTCCATGCAATATTCAAAGGTAGATTATCCTAAAAAGACAATCTGGTTAATCGGAATTGCAGTCATTGTGAAAATAGCTTTGTCTTTTTTACTGGAATTGGGCAATGATGAAGTGTATTATTACACCTACGCAGTTCAACCTGACTGGAACCATTTTGATCATCCGCCAATGGTGGGTTGGTTGATACAACTCTCCACCCTTAATTTAAACTGGGTCTCCACTTTATCCATGCGTCTTGGAAGTATCCTTGCTGCAGCCCTCTCTACTTGGATTGTTTTTAGAACAGGGACTTTAATACATACCGAACGTGCAGGATGGATTGCAGCATTATTGTATACCTGTTCCATTTACACAAGTATCATTGCTGGCTTATTTATTATGCCTGACAGCCCGCAACTTTTATTTTTTACAGGGAGTATTTACTTAATGGCAAAATGGGTTGTAAAGCCGCATTTATTTAGTGCCATCCATTGGATTGTTTTAGGTTGTTTAATTGGGCTAGCCACATTAAGTAAAGTGCATGGATTGTATTTATGGGTGGGGTTTGGAGGATTTATTTTATTCCATCAAATCAAAACGCTTAAGCAACCATTTTTGTACATCGCAGTGCTCATCACGATAGCTGCTTTGATTCCTATTGTGTACTGGAATTTTGACAATGATTTCATTACGTATACATTTCATTCTAAGCGGATATTAAATTCCGGAATTCAATTGGCAAGTTTGTTACAACAAATGGTGGGGGAAATATTTTATCAAAATCCTTTAGTGTATATCAGTTGTCTGATTCCATTAATTCGGTTCAAAAAATTAAAATCAATTGTTCGAGATCAAAATGCATCCGACCATAACTCGGCTTCAATAGTCGATTTATTGTTATGGCTTAGTCTTCCTTTGATTTTGCTATTTTGGGGCATCTCCTTATTGAATCCTACTTTACCACATTGGACAGGTCCAGGTTTTATTGCTTTATTTTTATTATCCGGGATCTATTGGTCCGAACTGTCAACTCCACTTTTTCCAAAGTTAATTCAATGGGCCCTTGGATTTTTTGCGGTCTTGGTGATTGGATATATTGGCTTGGTTCATGTATTCCCATTTCAATTAGGTTCTAAAAGCCAAGAAAATTTAGGGGAGTACAATCCTATCAATGATGTAACAGGGTGGACGCAATTTAGCGCTAAATTTAAGACACTTGCAGAACAAGACAAAGACAATGCCATCATGCATGCTAAAGCGCCTATTATCGTCTCTAAATGGTTTCCTGCAGGGCATATTTTATTTTATACTGCTAGATCTATCAAAAAACAAGTGGTAGCGATAGGCGCCATTGAAGATGTTCATAAATTTGCTTGGCTCAATCAAGATCAACCTAGTCTAAAATTAGGGCAGGATGCTTACTTTATACAACCCTCCAATCTACCATTCAATCCTACCAATTTAATTTTGCCTTATTTTGAAAAAATGGGTAAAACAGACAGTATTCAAATACAACAAAGGGGAGTGGTTTTAAGAACTTTTTATGTGTATCGATTTAAAAATTGTCAAAAGATACCAGCACCTATTTTACCTAAAAAATAAAATTTTCAAAATCTTTTCGATAGGAGATACTAACCCCCTGACGATTTCTTCTTCCCATACTGCCTCCAATAATGTCTAAACTATTACGGTTAAAGATAATGGCTCTCAACTTTCTATCTTTAGTTAATACGAATTCGATATTCAGATCTGGCAACCATTGAAAATTATTATTATCAATATTTGAAGCGGCCCTTAAATTAAAATCAAAATCACCTCCTAAATTGACGATTACTTTTTCATTAAAAAAACTTCGGCCTAATTTAAAATTTACCCTTTGACGATCTATCTTATTAGAATTGATTGCGATGCCAGATCCAGTAGGGTCAAGTAAGCTACCACTATTGTATACTTTTGAGCCTATATCAAAACGCAGGCTTTGATCACCTGTCACTTTGTTCAATAAATTGGTGACAGATTTATTAATTTCCTTGGTTAATAAATGTGAGATAGAATTGATCCCAATGGTGGTCACACTATATGCATTGTTACTATTTCCTGTATTGAAACCAAC
This sequence comes from Chitinophaga pinensis, assembly GCA_945874755.1. Lineage (GTDB taxonomy): Bacteria > Bacteroidota > Bacteroidia > Chitinophagales > Chitinophagaceae > Sediminibacterium > Sediminibacterium pinensis_B. The sequence goes on along the minus strand of CAMCHR010000064.1, from coordinate 3,057 downwards.
TGGTGCAAATGAATTGAACACAATTAAGAAAGAAACCTGTTTGATAATTTCATTGTCATCACGTTCTAACCTTGAAATAAATTGAGAAAACTCATTATCTGTGCTGATAGGATTTCCAGGAGGGAAGGCTAAGGTGAATTGAATATCAGGTCTTGCTAATTTATTTCTCAATGCAGCAATTACAAATACATTTCCTCGGTAGGATTTTACAGCATTGCTAAAATTAGCATTCCCCACCAATTCGTTTAAACTCACACTTTCTGCGGTATACCTTGCATCTATATGAATATCTGCTTCATAAGGGTTACCTGTCCATTCAATAAAGTTACCTGCCTCTGGAATGAGTTCAAATGGCTTTCTAATAAAAGATTGGAAATTGAAATCATATTTTCCTTTTTCAATATTGTACTTGCCGCGCATGGTGAGTGGTTCAATATTGCCAGCTCTAATTTTAATACGTCCATTTCCTACTGCTTTAATGACATCACCTGTTAGTTCGTCTAATATGACATCAATCTGAGTTTTATTGTCAGCACTCACATCCAGATCTACCACAAGATTATAGGTTGGAGTCTCTGCATTAGGGATGATTGATTTGCCAATTTTTTTAAATACAATGAATTCTGATTTGCCCGTTTCTTTACTTGTGGTATTTGGTAGATAAATATGTGAACTATCATTGACCTCCGCATTGATCGACATCTTGATATTTTCTTCAGGCCCACGGATGGTCATAGCCGCTTTGCCGACAGCTTGTCCATAAAAATTACTATTATCCATGACATCCATATTTAAGAGTTCAATTTTAGGACTCTGCATTTCCATGTCATAAACAAGATGCTTAAAGCTTTGATGCAAAATCTTTCCTTTAAATTGAGCCACTCTGTTCAATTTATCTTTGACTTGAATGGTGCCAAAGTCGATGCCCTCATCTGTAAATGCGATGGTTGCTGTAGGAAGGAAATAGTTCACTTTTGTATAGTCTACTTTGAATGCTGCATCATTGATTGTAGCAACACCTCTTAAATCAGGATTTTCAATGCGTCCACCAAAATGAATGGCGCCTGTCGCTTTTCCTTTTAAATCGGTCAAGACCCCTCCAATAAATTCTTCAATCAATCCAAAATTGGATTGGTTCAGTGTTAAAGTCGCATCCAATGGGTTTAAACTGTCTTGGATAGCATAAGTCCCTTTTGCAGCTAAATGATAGCTATCATTTGGACAGTTTAAATCAAATGGTACAATACCTGTTTTAGCATCGTACGCTGCTTTAAGGGTAGTCGTGCCTAGTAGGGTTGAGTTAAAACTAAATTGATTGATTGTGCTATTTAGGTTCAATGAAAATTGGTCATTGATTTGATTTAAATTGATGGTAGCATTTGTAACTCCCTCTAGTTTAGGGTAACTAAAAAACAGATTGGTCATATCACCTAAAATCACATTTTCGAGTGTTACCTGTAATCCATTCGCATCTTTTGGGTGATTTTGAACGGCAATTTTTTGTAACCCTTGTGAGATACTAAATTGTTTGGCGTAAGTATTATTTTTTCTTAATGAAATTTCACCTTTATTTTGAATCGTCCATTGTTTATCATTCAAAATAAAATTAGAAGGGGCCCATTGTATGGTTAGACCATCCGTATAGGTATTTACCTTCCCTTCAAATGAAATATAGGCAAGGGCAGATTTACTTTCTGCATTTAATTTAAATAAAGATTGGTCTTTCGAAGTGTTGATGCGTAATTTGGGGCTAATAAATTTTAAGCTGTCAGTTAGATTAAATGTGGCTGCTGTTAGATCAAGTTTTAAACTGTCTTTATTACCAATCCCTCCAAGGATACCATTTGAAATTGCATAGCTACCCCATTGCGCATAAGGAAGTGTTGCTTCTAATTTAAGGGCTTGTTTATCTGTGTTAATTGTACCACTAATGACCATATTGTTGAATCCTGAAAACTCGTTTCTAAAAATTCTGATATAGGGTTCAAAGTAGGCGGTGTTCACTTGGAATGAAAATTGCTGATTGACTGGTGCTTCCTTTAAGTTTTTTATATAATTAGGGAAATAACCTTGCAGAAAATATTGAACACTATTTGGTAATTGATTGATATTGAATTTTCCTACAATGCTAGCTTGGATATCATCACTGGACAAACTGATTTGCTTATTACCATTTATAATATTAGACTTTAAAGCAACAGAATCAAAGTTGATGGTGTTGGCAGCACTTTTCAATTTTCCATTGTAGAATTTTGCAGAACCAATAAAGTTATCAATATTGGAGCCCGAAAAATTAACGTCTAATAAGCCTGTTAATTGAATCGCATTATTTGAAAATTGAAGGGCACTTAAATTAGCATTGGTTAAATCCCCCACTGCATTAAAAGTAGGAATGGCATTTTTATAATCAACTTCTAAGTTGCTTATAAAATTAATATTGGGGTCTTTAATTTTTATTGAACCATTATAAGCTTGCTTCTGCAGGATGCCATTGGTTTGAATCTGTGCATAGGTATATCCATTGAATTCAATAGAGTCAATTTGACCTTCTATATTTGTTTTTAGCTTATCGAGTTCGAATGAACTACCTGCAATCTTGCCCTTAAAATTTAACAGACCTAAGGATGGTATATTAAATAATTTTCCAGCATTCAGTTTTTTTGCAACAAGATTACCATCATAGATTGGCTCACTGTTGGTTGGGAATTGCAAGTGTATTGAGGTTACGGCAGTTCCAATATCTGTAGCAATATTACCATTTGTCTTAAAATCATAGATTGTACCAGCTAAGCCTCCTTGAAAATAAAGATTACCAAATGCATCTAAAGGCAGATTTTTTAATTGTTTGATGTCAGGTATCCAACTACCTAAATCTAGCATATTGGTTTTTGCATTCAATTGATTCACTTGAATCATTGTTTGCTTCATGTTGGGAAGACCTTTCATTGCAATAGCAGCTTGTACAAAAGACTGACCATATTGTGCACCAAATTGTGCAACTTTAAAATCGTCCACAGTACCATTGAAGTTAAAACCTGTAGTAATTTTTTGATTAAT
>CAMCHR010000063.1 GCA_945874755.1 Chitinophaga pinensis | reverse complement strand
GCAATGAAATTGTTCAATGAGATTGAATCAGAAGTAAAAGGAACGATTGTGAAAATTTTGGTTGAAGATGCAAGCCCAGTAGAGTTTGATCAACCATTGTTTTTAGTACAACCTGCATAAGGTCCTGCACTCAGTCATCCCCAACCTGTTTAACTTAAATTTAAAAGATGTTTAAAAAAATATTGATTGCCAACCGAGGCGAGATTGCTTTGCGTATCATTAGAACCTGTAGAGAGATGGGTATCAAAACGGTTGCAGTGTATTCGACAGCAGATAAAGATAGCTTGCACGTAAAATTTGCAGATGAAGCTGTTTGTATTGGTGGTCCAAAGAGCCAAGAATCTTATTTGAATATCCCACATATTATGGCTGCTTGTGAAATCACCAATGCGGATGCAGTGCATCCTGGTTATGGTTTCTTAGCAGAGAATGCCAAGTTTGCGCAAATCTGTGCAGACCACGGCATTAAATTTATTGGCCCAACGCCAGAGATGATTAATAAAATGGGCGATAAGATCACTGCAAAAGAAACGATGATTAAAGCGGGTGTGCCTGTTGTACCAGGGGGAGAAGGTTTATTAGAAAGTATTGATGCTGCTAAGAAATTAGCAAAAGAAATAGTGTATCCAGTCATCATCAAAGCAACAGCTGGTGGTGGTGGAAAAGGAATGCGTGTGGTTTGGAATGAGTCAGAGATTGAAAAAGCATTCAATGATGCGAAGATGGAAGCTGCTGCAAGTTTTAAAAATGATGGTTTGTACATGGAGAAATTTGTGGAAGAACCAAGACATATCGAGATTCAAGTAGCGGGGGATCAATTTGGAAATGTTTGTCATTTAAGTGAGCGTGATTGTTCTATTCAAAGAAGACACCAAAAATTAGTAGAGGAATCTCCTTCACCATTTATGACACCTGAACTTCGTCAAAGAATGGGAGAAGCCGCAATCAAAGCAGCATCTGCAATCAACTATGAAAGTGTAGGTACCATTGAATTTTTAGTAGATAAGCATCGTAATTTCTTCTTCATGGAAATGAATACGCGCATTCAAGTAGAACATTGCGTAACAGAGGAAGTAGTGAGTTATGATTTAATCAAAGAGCAAATTAAAATTGCTGCAGGCGAAAAAATTTCTGGCCGCAATTACGAACCACAATTGCATGCGATTGAATGTCGTATCAATGCGGAAGACCCATACAACGATTTTAGACCTTCGCCAGGAAAAATCACAGTACTCCATACCCCAGGCGGGCATGGTGTTCGTGTAGATAGCCATGTATATGCAGGTTATGTGATTCCGCCTTATTATGATTCAATGATTGGTAAATTAATCACGGTGGCACAAACACGTGAGGAAGCCATCAATACCATGTATCGTGCATTAAGCGAATATGTAATTGAAGGTGTGAAAACAACCATTCCATTCCACTTGCAATTAATGCAGAACGAAGATTTTAGAAAAGGAAACTTCACAACTAAGTTTTTGGAAACGTTTACAATGAAGTAATTTTTAGACTGTGTTTTGCTTCGCAAAATAAACAAAGTCTAAAAATTCTCTAATGAAATAAAAGAAGGGACCCCGTGAAGGAGTCCCTTCTTTTATTAGGGAAAATCTTGGTTTTATGATATTAAAAAGGCTCCAATTTCTTGGAGCCTTTTAGTTTGGGGGTTCACCTTTGGGGATCATCCTTGATATTTACTTTCTCAATTATCTCAAGAACAACAATTCTCTATATTTTGGTAAGGTCCATAATTCATCGTCTACCAATTCTTCTAACTTATCTACGTGGTAACGAATTTTATCAAAGTATTGCGCTTTAACTTTAGCTTCATAAGCTATGGCTTTTGCTCTTGTATCCTCAATATTATTTGCCACTTTTCTTGCTTCTACCATTTCATGTACATTATCATATACTTCTTGAATATGCGTGCTCACTTCTTTTAATAAAGTCAATTGACCTTTGTATAATTTTTCAGGTAAAGCGGCTTCGCGAAGTAGGCTTACGTTTTGTAACAATACATTTTGGTATTTAATAGAGGCCGGTATGATATGATTGGTTGCTAAATCACCCATTAAGCGCGCTTCAATTTGTACTTTTTTAATGTACTTCTCTAATTCAATTTCATGTCTTGCTTCTAATTCACTATGCGTATAAATGCCATTTTCTTTGAATAAATGCTTTGATTTTTCAGACACCATGGCGTCTAAAGCAACAGGTGTTGTTTTTAAGTTTGGCAAGCCTCTTTTTTCTGCTTCTTTATGCCAAGCTTCACTATAACCATCACCTTCAAACAAAATCTTCTTACTAGAAACAATATACTTTTGAATCACTTGCATGATCGCAATTTCTTTTTTGTCTCCTTTTTCAACTAAAGCATCTACTTCGGCAGCAAATTTTGTTAAGGTATCCGCAATAATGGTATTCAACACAGTCATTGGATGTCCGCAGTTCGCTGTAGAACCTACTGCACGGAATTCAAACTTATTTCCTGTAAATGCGAAAGGTGAAGTTCTGTTTCTGTCGGTATTGTCGATCATCAATTCAGGAATACTTCTGTGTAAATCTAATTTTAATATGGCTTCGTCTTGCTCGTCAAACTTATTACCAACGCGTGTTTCTACGTCGTTCAATACTTTAGTTAAATATTCTCCAATGAATACAGAGATGATTGCTGGAGGTGCTTCATTCGCGCCCAAACGGAAATCGTTAGATGCAGAAGCGATAGAGGCTCTTAAGATATCTGCATAATCATGTACAGCCTTAATCGTATTCACAAAGAAAGTCAAGAACATTAAGTTGGTCTTTGGTGTTTTACCTGGAGCCAATAAATTAATGCCAGTATCTGTTGCTAAACTCCAGTTATTGTGTTTACCACTACCATTGATTCCTGCAAATGGTTTCTCGTGTAATAACACCACTAAACGATGTCTTTTTGCAACGCGTGTCATGACGTCCATCAATAGAATGTTATGATCTACTGCAATATTCACTTCTTCAAAAATAGGTGCACACTCAAACTGAGCAGGTGCTACTTCATTATGTCTTGTTCTTAATGGAATACCTAGTTTGTAAGATTCATTTTCGAAATCACGCATGAACGCGTAGACTCTTTCTGGAATGGATCCAAAATAATGGTCTTCTAATTGTTGTCCTTTTGCAGGTGTGAAACCAAAAACGGTTCTTCCACATTGCAATAAATCTGGTCTTGCATTCACCAACGCTTCGTCAATCACAAAATATTCTTGTTCCCATCCTAATGTAGGGATGACTTTAGTTACGTTCTTATCAAAATAATTACACACAGTTACAGCAGCTTTGTTCACTGCATCCACTGCTTTCATCAATGGTGCTTTATAGTCTAATGATTCACCAGTATAAGCGATGAAAATAGTAGGAATACATAAAGTTTTTCCGTTCCCAATTTCAATGATGAATGGGGGAGAAGATGGATCCCAAGCAGTATAACCTCTTGCTTCAAATGTGGCTCTTAATCCACCATTTGGAAAAGAAGATGCATCTGGTTCTTGTTGTATCAAAGTTGCGCCATCAAATTCTTCAATCGCAGTGCCATCTCCTTTTAAGGTAAAGAAAGAATCATGCTTTTCTGCAGTGGCACCTGTTAAAGGTTGGAACCAGTGTGTGAAATGTGTCACACCTCTGCTCTCGGCCCAAGCGCGCATTCCTGATGCAATTTGACCAGCCACGGTGCGATCAATTTTCTTACCACCCTTGATACTTGTGATTAAACTTTTGTAAGCTTCGTCACTTAAGTATTCTCTTGCTGTTTTTGGGGTGAAAACACTTTCTCCAAATACGCTAGTGATTTTTGCACTCTTAATATCTGGTGATGTTGGTTTAAAATGACTTACATGGTTGACTGCGTCGGTTCTCAATGACATATGCTATTAAATTAAAATATAAATAATTAGAACAAAGATATCCTCTTTTGTTCTATTTTTTGGTATGAATGCTAAAAAAAATAGCTAAATGTGCATAAAATATAAGTATTAAATTATTATATATATGTTATTCTCCTACAAACTATTGATAATCATATTCATTCATTTTTCAACTACTAACAACAAGGCCTATGAATGTTGGTAAATCCATGATAGGTTAAGTCCCTGGTTTTGTACCTTCGCCAAATCTATTTAAGCATAAGCCAATATCATGGAAATTACTGTTAAAACAGCCCAACAATTAAGACTTACAGAAGAAGAATTTGAAAGTATAAAAACCAAATTAGGACGTACGCCTAATTTCACAGAGCTATGTGCTTTTAGTGGAATGTGGTCTGAACATTGCAGTTATAAAAATTCAATTAAGTGGTTAAAAACATTACCTCGTGATGGAGGAAGAATGTTGGTTGCAGCTGGTGAAGAAAATGCAGGCTTAATGGATATTGGAAATGATTACGGCGTGGTATTTAAAATTGAATCACATAATCACCCAAGTGCATTGGAACCTTTTCAAGGTGCGGCGACAGGAGTAGGTGGTATTCAAAGAGATATTTTCACCATGGGTGCAAGGCCTATTGCTTCTTTAAATAGTTTGCGTTTTGGAAAATTAGAAGATAAAAAAACACAACGTTTATTAGCAGGTGTGGTGCATGGCATTGGACATTATGGCAACTGTTTTGGAGTGCCTACTGTGGGTGGTGAAATTTATTTTGAAGATTGTTATCATACCAATCCTTTAGTGAACGCAATGAGTGTGGGTATTGTAAAAGCAGGAAAAACAGTTAGCGCGATTGCATTAGGAAAAGGCAATCCTGTTTTCTTTGTTGGAAGTGCCACAGGAAAAGATGGAATTGGTGGTGCAAGTTTTGCCTCTGCAGAAATTACTGCCGATAGCGTTGAAGAATTACCGGCAGTGCAAGTAGGTGATCCTTTCCAAGAGAAAAAATTATTAGAAGCTTGTTTAGAAGTGATAGAAACCGGTGGTGTAGTAGGCATGCAAGATATGGGTGCAGCAGGTATTATTTGTTCTACTGCAGAGATGAGTGCAAAAGGAGAAGTAGGTATGCGCATTGATTTAGATAAAGTGCCTACGCGTCAACAAAACATGAAGGCTTGGGAATTATTGTTAAGTGAGAGTCAAGAAAGAATGTTGATGGTGGTGGAGAAAGGAAAAGAAGCACAAGTATTAGCAGTCTTTGAAAAATGGGATTTGTCTTGTTCTAATATTGGTGAAGTCACCGATGATGGCTTACTAGATTTTTATATGAATGGCCTACTAGAAGCCTCACTGCCTGCCTATGAATTAGTTTTAGGTGGAGGTGCTCCGCAATACACGCGTGAATATAAAGCACCTGCTTACTTAGATAAAGTGAATGCATTTGATATGAGTTCAGTGGCTGATACAACTAACTTACAAGCATCTGTAAAGCAATTAGTGCAAATTCCAAACATTGCATCTAAGCGTTGGATATACACACAATACGATAGCATGGTAGGTGCTGCAAATACTTCTACCAATGCACCAAGTGATGCGTCAGTGGTTGTTGCAAAAGGAACGGGCAAGGCGCTAGCGATGACAGTAGATTGTAATAGTAAATATGTTTATGCAAATCCAGAAGTTGGTGCGATGATTGCAGTTGCTGAAGCGGCAAGAAATATTGTTTGTTCAGGTGGGGAGCCAATTGGCGTAACTAACTGTTTGAACTTTGGTAATCCTTATGATCCTGAAGTGTATTATCAGTTTGTAAAATCGGTTGAAGGAATGGGTGCTGCTTGTAGAAAATTCAATACACCAGTAACAGGTGGTAATGTAAGTTTCTACAATCAAAATCCCGATGGTCCTGTATTTCCTACACCTACCATTGGTATGGTTGGAATTATAGAGGATATGAAAAATAGAATGACTTTAGATTTTAAAAACAATGGCGATACGATTGTTTTATTAGGTACGCAAAGAAATGATATCAGATCCTCTGAATATTTAAACAAATTAAAAGGCGTTGCGCATTCTCAGGCACCTCATTTTGATTTAGAAGAAGAGTTTACTTTACAACAATTAGTAACTTCACTCATTAAAGACCATTCAATTTTAAGTGCACATGATATTAGTGAGGGTGGATTAATTATTACATTATTAGAATCGGCTTTCTTTAAGAATAAAGGTTTTGAAGTTAGTTCAAATGCAAGTAGTTTAAGAAAAGATGCTTATTGGATGGGTGAGGCGCAATCAAGAGTGGTGGTTTCTTGTACAAGTGCGCAAGTTGCTTTAATTGAAGCTGCTGCAAAGAAGTTTAATATTGAGTTTGCAGTGATTGGTAAAGTCACTGACGGAAGTATAACTGTGGATGGAGAAAATTGGGGAACCATTGCTAGCTGGAAAAATAGTTATGATACTGCTATTGAAAATAAATTAGCTTCAAAATAAATGACTAAACAACCTACCATAGTTGTAACAGGAACAGCAGGCTTTATTGGGTCTGTGATGGTGCAGTATTTAAATGAGAAGGGGTTGACTGATTTATTATTGGTAGATGATTTTGGTGTAGAAGAGAAAAGAAAAAACTGGGAGCTAAAACAATATACAAAGGTGATTGAGCGCCAGGCTTTTTTAGACAAATTAATGAATGATGAATATGAGATTGATATCATTATTCATTTAGGTGCAAGAACCGATACCACTGAGTTTAATTATGCCATTCACGAGGAGTTAAATGTGGAATATTCAAAATCGCTTTGGCAATATGCGACTGCAAAACAAATTCCTTTCATTTATGCATCTTCTGCTGCCACTTATGGAAGTGGAGAACATGGTTATGAAGATAGTCATGCCATTTTAAATCAACTTCAACCACTCAATGCATACGGTATTAGTAAGAATGAATTTGATAAATGGGCCACTACCCAAACCGAGCAACCTCCTTTATGGACAGGCTTGAAGTTTTTTAATGTCTATGGTCCTAACGAAGGGCATAAGGCAAGAATGGCGAGTGTTATTTTTCATGCATTCAACCAAATCAAAGAAACAGGTTTGGTTAAATTATTTAAAAGTCACAGATCCGATTTAAAAGACGGAGAACAATTACGTGATTTTATTTACGTGAAAGACTTAGTGAATGTGATAGGATGGATGATGCAAGCCATGTTATCCAATGAATGGGTTAGTTCTAAAAATGGATTGTATAATTTAGGCACTGGAAAAGCGAGAAGCTTCTATGATTTAGCTGCCAATACATTTATAGCACAGGGTTTAAAACCCAATATTGAATTCATAGATATGCCCGAAGATATCCGAGATAAGTATCAATACTTTACAGAAGCGAATATGTCAAAACTGCGCAGTGCAGGATACGACAAGCCTTTCTCAACGCTAGAGGAAGGAGTTGCTGACTACGTAAAAAATTATTTGCTCCCCTCTAAGAGTTACTAAGTCTCCTTTTTATAAACAAAAGAGAAAATATACTATTCCGTAGCGATCGTTTTTAGAGAGCCTAGGAGTAGTATATTTTCTCTTCATTTTTTTAGAAAAATCTATTGAATTATACTTTTATTTAGCAAAATCAAATGAGAGCCTAGGAATAGGTATATTTTCTCTTATATTAAGTTGAAAAAATTAATGCGCCTTCAAGAAAGCAATTGCCTTAGCATAGGAGTCTTCTTTTGCAGCAGCATTATAACTAGGATTACTAGGATTCGCAAATCCATGACCAGCTTCATATTTATAAGCAGTTAAATTTTTACCAGCAAGTTTCATATTCGCTTCAAAAGTATTCACCATTGCAGGAGAAGGAGATTGATCTAAATTTCCAAAGAAGCCAATGATATCACATTGAATAGATTTCAATTTATCCATATTGGCTTCTGGACGACCATAATACATGACAGATCCTTTTGCCTGAGGTCCAGCAATGATGGCAGTTTGTAAACTCCACATCCCTCCAAAGCACCAACCCACACTATAAATAGAAGCCTTTGCTCCAGCATGTTTTACAGCACCTTGAATCAAAGCCACCATTCGGTTCATATCTGCACCACGCATTAATTTCATAGCACTGTCTGGTGTAGCAGCCACTTTACCATCATACATATCTACCGCCAACACGTTCACATCCCCTAAGTCTTTGAAAAATTGGTCTGCTTCCATTTTGATATTGTCGTTCAATCCCCACCATTCTTGGATCACAATCAACCACTTATCTGATTTCTTTTTAGCTGAAATAAAATACGCCTGTCCTGGCTTTCCATCAGCAGCATTAAATGGCACAATGGTACCCAATAAATCCGCTGGGTTCACTACAGCAGGCGCTACATGTAGATTCGCAAATTTTGCCTGGCTTGCCTCTAATTGATAGGCCTGTTGGGTCTCCATATTGAGGCATTCAATTACTTCGCCTTTGTCCAGGGTTGGATGCTGTGTTTTTTCCCATTGCCAGCTGATTAAACTTGCCGTTAAAAGCAGCGCAAATAGGGTATAAAGGGTCTTTTTCATAGAATTAAATTTATTTTGATTTAAGATGTTCACTTTTATGTAACAGTTATAAACATTTATTGTTTAGGCCGTTTTATTCATTTTGTAGGGGGTGTTTTTTAGCTTATTTTTGTATGACCTCTAGTAAATTTTCCAAAAAAAAAGACGGTCGCATTAAAAACCATTTGAATGGGTACTCCTCAATAGGCAACTATTGCTGGAATTCCTTTTTCAATATTAGACGAATTTAAAGTTATGGCAAAGTATATTTTTGTTACGGGTGGCGTTACAAGTAGTTTAGGAAAGGGCATTATTGCTGCTTCTTTGGCTAAATTATTACAGGCACGTGGCATCACTGCTACGATCCAAAAGTTTGACCCTTACATCAATGTCGATCCAGGTACTTTAAATCCTTATGAGCACGGAGAATGCTATGTCACTGAAGATGGTGCCGAAACAGATCTTGATCTTGGTCACTATGAGCGTTTCTTAAATACCCCAACCTCACAAGCGAACAATGTCACAACAGGCCGTATCTATCAGACGGTGATCAATAAAGAAAGAGCGGGTGAATTCCTTGGCAAAACAGTACAGGTGGTACCGCATATTACAGATGAAATTAAGCATCGAATGCTTTTATTGGGTCAAGATGGAAAATACGATGTAGTCATTACAGAAATTGGTGGCACAGTGGGTGATATTGAAAGTTTACCTTTTGTGGAAACTGTGAGACAGATCCAATGGGAATTGCCAGAGGAGGATGTGATGGTGGTGCATTTAACTTTAGTGCCTTATTTAAAAGCGGCTAAAGAATTAAAAACAAAACCTACACAACATAGTGTGCGTATGTTAAGTGAAGCAGGAGTTCGTCCAGATGTGATTGTATGTAGAGCAGAAGAGCCTTTGAATGATGATATCAAAAGAAAGATTGCATTGTTTTGTAATGTGAAAGCTGGAAGAGTGATAGAAGCAGCGGATGCATCTACCATTTATGAAGTGCCTTTAAAAATGTTGGAAGAAAAATTAGATTTAATCGTGCTTGAAAAATTAAAGATCACCAATTTTAAAGAGCCAGATTTAACCAAGTGGAAGCTATTTTTAGATAAATTAAAAAATCCTAAGGCGACTGTTAATATTGGTTTAATTGGTAAATACATTGAGTTGCAGGATGCTTATAAATCTATCTTGGAAGGGTTTATTCATGCAGGTGCTATGAATGAAGTGAAAGTGAATGTAGTGAATGTGCATAGCGAAGATATTACCCAAGAAAATGTGAAGGAATTAGTGGGAAGTTTAGATGGATTATTAGTAGCTCCTGGATTTGGAAACAGAGGAATTGAAG
>CAMCHR010000062.1 GCA_945874755.1 Chitinophaga pinensis | reverse complement strand
GCAGCTGGATACACATTGTCTTGTGCACTTGCAGTTAAACCTAACAACGCAAGAGCAAAAATGCTTAAATATTTCTTTTGCATGGTTTAGTTTTTTTGAGATTCGTAAATAGTGTTAAGACCTTCATTGTGATCATGGTCTCCACACTCTAATAATATTTGCGTACTTGGTGTAGCTGGTCTAGTTGGCATGCCGGCTCTTTTATCGCCTAACATTTTTTGGATCAGCTTGGTTCTTTCTGCTGTCACTTGTTTGCTGCGCTCCGCATCTTTTTCACGATCAAAATAAACGGTACCGTCTACAATCGTGTATAAAGATTTTGCGTAGATGCTTAATGGATGCTCGCTCCATAATACTACGTCTGCGTCTTTACCTACTTTGATGCTTCCAACTTTATTTTCAACATGAAGGGCCTTTGCAGGATTTAAGGTAACCATCTTCCATGCATCGGCTTCAGATACGCCACCATATTTTACCGCCTTTCCGGCTTCTTGATTCAATCTGCGTGCCATTTCAGCATCATCAGAATTGATCACCGTGTTCACGCCTACATTGTGCATGATTGCAGCATTGTAAGCAATCGCGTCAATGACTTCAGTTTTATAAGCAAACCAGTCAGAGAAGGTTGCAGCACTAGCGCCATGTAATTTCATTTTATCCGCAACCTTGTATCCATCTAATATATGTGTGAAAGTGTTGATGTTGAAATCATAGCCCTGTGCTTTGAATTTTTCAACCGCACGCATTGCATAGGTAATTTCAGTTTGAACATAAGAGTGACAAGTAATAAAACGTTTTTTATTCATGATCTCAGTCAACGCTTCTAATTCTAAATCTCTTCTTGTAGTCAATGGATTTGCTTTCATTGCTTTTTGATAGTCCACCGCTTTATCAAATGCGTCAGTCAATACTTCTTCAACACCCATTCTCGTATCAGGAAAACGATTATTACTAGTAGATGTGGTACGCTTAACGTTTTCACCTAAAGCAAACTTGATGAATGGATCTGCGCCTGCAAATTTCAATCCCTCATCTGTTGTGCCCCATCTTAATTTAATCAACTGTGTTTGGCCACCAATTGTATTCGCACTTCCGTGAAGGATATGAGAAGAAGTAACCCCTCCACTTAATTGACGATAGATATTAATGTCCTCTGGATTCATGTTATCTCCAACCCTAACTTCTGCTGTGGTAGATTGTGCACCTTCGTTGATTGACAATGCAGCAATATGTGAGTGTTCATCGATGATACCAGCGCTTAAAAATTTACCCGTGCCGTCCACAACTCTTGCACCAGTTTCGGTTAATCCTTTTCCGATTTTTGCAATTTTACCCGCCTTTAATAAGACATCTGTATTTTGTAAAATACCGTCTTTTTCATTGGTCAAGACGGTTGCATTTTTAATTAAGATAGTCTCTTGTTGGGGCACCGCTTCGTTTCCTAATCCAACAAAGGGATAGGTTACTTTAGAAATTAAATTCACTGGCTCTACTGCTTTCTTTTCTTCTACAGCAGCAGTTGCTGGCGTAAGAAGACTTGCAGTCCAAGTCAGTTTGCCGCCCTTTGCATCTGTTCCAAATCCATTCCAACCACCGCTTGCCATGACACCGCTTAAGCGAATGCTTTCAACACCACGACCCTTTTTTTCTGGAAAACTAATCTTTACTAGGGTTTCGCTCACTGCAATTTTTGCAGCCAATGTATCTGTTCCAATAATATTCGCAGATAGGTCTTTTTTAATTTCAACCGTGTAGTCTGTTTTTGTTCCAGCGTTGTTAATGGTTAATTTGTATTTGCCAGCAAAACTGTTCCACTCTGACCCATTCACATCGTACTTATTTCCTTGGATCCAGTTTTCAATAATTTTTGCATTGCTATTAAAAATGGATTCTGTGGTAATTAAGAAATTAGCCAATTTACCGACTTCTAATGAACCCACTTGATCGTATACACCAATTTGTTGTGCGGGTGTTTTGGTCAATGCTTCTAATGCTTTTGTTTCAGAAAGACCATATTGAACCGCCTTTCTAAGGTTTGCTAAAAACTGCTTTCCGTCTCTCATATCAGACGTGCTGATACTAAAGCTAATGCCCGCTTTTTCAAATGCAGCAGGATTGGTTGGTGCTAGTTCCCAGTGTTTCATTTCTGATAAAGCAACAAACCTTGCGTCGTTCGCATCCTCTACATCCAATGCAGCAGGAAAATCAAGCCCTAATATATAAGACGCTTTTATTTTAGCCAACTCATCTATTCTTTGGTATCCATTATCGGCGCCTCTAATAATATATTGTGTTCCAAATTCTTTTGCAATACGATCTGCTCTAAGCGTAGACCACTTATCGTCTGCCACAAAAATTTGAGGTAAACCCGCGTTGGCATTAAAAGCTTCAAGTGATAAATTCACACCCTCTGAAGCTGGTTTGGTTGCATACCATTTTGCATCTAAATAAGTTTGACGCAACAATGCAATACTGCCCATTAAACTACTTGGATAAGTTTGTGTGGATATTCCTTTATCGAAAGAAAAAACTTGTGCGGCTTTTGATTTTAAAATACTTTGGTTTTCGTTTGTACCAGCCAGGGTAACGACCGCAGCTGTTCCTCTTGCGATACCATCTTTCACGTGTGTCATTACAACACCATACCCATTGCTTCTAAATCCCACCGCTGTTGCTTCGTCTATACTGAAAGACTCCACCACATTCACTTCTGGCTTAATGGCTTGATTCCAATTATACGCCCCAACCTTATTAGAAAGAAACTGTCCTGGTGCGCCAAAGTTAAATCCAGCTGCAGATCGCTTTGGTGTATTCGCGCCATAGTCGGTTAAAGGATCTACAAAACTTGGGTAGATGAATTTACCATTACAGTCAACAACAATTGCTTCTTTAGGAATTTCAACTGCTGCGCCAACGGCAACAATTTTACCTTGCTTAATTACAAGTGTTGCTTTTTCAATTTTAGTTTTTTCATTTTGAATGATGGTTGCGTTGGTAAATGCATACACACCGGTTCTTAAGTCTCTCACTCCATTAATTGGAAAAGACTCCTGCGCAAATGCAGTTGCTCCAATTACAAGTAAAAGAAGTGATAAAATAATCTTCCTCATACGCGGTTGATTTTAGTTTTGAATAAAAAAATAAAGCCAACTTTTTCACCAAAAAATTATTGGGGAATCATGAAAGCTCCTCTTTCTAAAGCTACTAAAAACAACGATTCAAATAAAGAGAACTTGCTTTTTTTTGATAAATGGTGAGGGGTGTAATTCGATGCATTATCGACCCATGTATACCATCAGAATTTGAATATCACTTGGATTCACTCCACTAATTCTACTTGCTTGTCCAATTGTAATGGGTCTTATTTTTTTAAACTTCTGCATTGCCTCTATAGATAGTGCAGGTATTTTATCAAAATCAAAACTGTCTGGTATAACCTTATGCTCTAATGCAGACATGCGTTCTACGATTTCTTTTTCTTTCTCAATATATCTTTCATACTTCACCTGGATCTCTGCTTGCTCTAAATAATCGGGTTCGTTCCCTTGAAGTTTTTCATTCAACGAAACCGAATGGTCCATTAATTGTTGTAAACTAATATTAGGTCTTAAAACTAATTTTGATGCTTTTTGTTTTTCAGTCATCTCCGCAGAGTCAATGGTAGTAAGGAATCCATTGATTTCGTGTGGTTCAATGGAGTGCGTATTCAAGGTGTTTTTAATCTCTGCTACGTAGTTGTTTTTGTCTTGTACTTTACGCATACGATCGATGCTTGCTAAACCTAAATTGTAGGATAATTCTGTTAATCTTAAATCGGCATTGTCCTGACGCAATAGTGTTCTAAACTCCGCCCTAGATGTAAACATTCTATAGGGTTCGTTAGTTCCTTTGCTAATTAAGTCATCTATTAAAACGCCAATATACGCATCGCTTCTTTGTAAAATAAATGGTGCTTTTTCGTTGATTTTTAAATGCGCATTCATCCCTGCCATCATCCCTTGACAAGCAGCTTCTTCATAGCCAGTCGTTCCGTTAATTTGTCCGGCAAAATATAAATTATCAATGGCTTTTGTTTCTAGTGTATATTTTAATTGAGTGGGTTGGAAAAAATCATACTCAATTGCATAGCCAGGGCGAAATATTCTCGCTTTTTCAAAACCAGGCACCTTACGAAGGGCTTCATATTGCACTTCTTCTGGTAAACTAGTGCTAAACCCGTTCACATACACTTCTACTGTGTTCCAGCCTTCTGGCTCTACAAATAATTGATGTCTTTCTCTATCTGCAAATCGATTGATTTTATCTTCAATACTTGGGCAGTATCTTGGACCCACGCCTTCTATGCGGCCTTGGTACATTGGACTTCTGTCAAATCCGGTTTTTAATATATCATGTACAATAGGATCTGTATACGTGATCCAGCAAGAGCGCTGATCGGCTGCTTTTACCCTTGGGATGTCCATATAACTAAAGCCTACCACTTCTTCGTCTCCTTTTTGTTCTTCCATTTTGGAATAATCCAAGCTTCTACCGTCTACTCTTGGGGGTGTTCCTGTCTTGAGTCTATCTGATTCTAAGCCAAACGAAACAAGCTGTTCGGTAATGCCTGTCGCTGCTCTTTCTGCTACTCGACCTCCTCCCATTTGCTTTTCTCCTATATGCATGATGCCATTTAGAAAAGTGCCACTAGTGATCACCACGGCGTCAGCTAAAATCTCGTGACCCATGCTTGTTTTTACTCCACAAGCCTTTCCTTTCTTTATAACTAATTCATTTACAGAGTCTTGGTAAAAATCAACATTCGGTGTTAGCTCTAACATCTCTCTCCATTTGCTAGCAAATAAGTGTCGATCGTTCTGTGCCCTAGGGCTCCACATTGCAGGTCCCTTGCTTTTATTCAACATCCTAAACTGTATCGTACTTAAATCTGACACAATTCCACTGTATCCGCCCATCGCATCTATCTCCCTCACAATTTGCCCCTTGGCAATGCCACCCATCGCCGGATTACAACTCATTTGAGCAATGGTCTGCATGTTCATAGTAATCAACAGGACCTTAGAGCCCATGTTGGCCGCCGCCGCTGCTGCTTCAGAACCAGCGTGGCCCGCTCCTACTACTATTACATTGTATTTTGGAAACATAAGGATGCAAAGATAAGATGGTTTTACTAAATTAATAAGCGCTGTCTAAAATTGTGCTTCTACAAGTATATATTAGAAAAAGTACCAAAATATTCGCCTCTCTGCTCGCGTTGCTCGAAAGTTCTTCCAATATTTGTATTGTTTTCTAATTATTCAACTTGGGGCAATAGCGAATCACAACTATCCCTAATCATTATTAACACATTAAGTAATTGAGCATAATATACTATTCCGTAGCGATCGTTCGAGCAAAGCGAGCGAGAGCCAAGGGATAGGTATATTTTCTAATCTATCTTGTTTAAGGGCAAGTGTTCCACATGGAACATTTATGAATAGGTGTATCAAACGCGGTGCGTTTTCTCGTGGAACGTTTACGAACCGAGTGTTTTCAAATACGCCTTCAGCCATTTGTCCTCCATGGAGCGCATCATCTTTACATCAGCTGGTTTTTTGTCTTTATAACCACAAAAATGCAATGCGCCATGAAAAATCACCCTTAATAACTCGTGCATATACAAATTCCCCTCGGATTTGGCGTTTTCCTTCACTCGATCAATGCTGATATAGACATCTCCAATGAGTAGCCCCTTTTTATCTGAGAGATCAAAGCTGAGGATATCTGTATAGTAATCGTGTTGTAAAAATCGTTTATTGATGTCTAATAGATAGGTATCAGAACAGAATACATATTGAAGGAGCTCTATCCTAACGCCCTCTTTATGACATTGCTGATTGATAAAGGTTTTTAACTTGGTTCTAAACCTAAGACTAGTGCCCCTATCCGCGTTATTAAAAAATATAGTCCTGTCCATAAAACATTGATAGTGATTGTATTTATAACGAAATTTAATGCTCCATATTTCGTAAGCACTTAAATATAAACTATGGTATCTTTATGCTCTATTATGAAGAAATTGTCGGATTTAAAAATTGGTGAAACAGGCGTGATTCATTCCTTTGAAAATGATGAAATATTTTTAAAGTTGATGGAAATGGGTTGTATTCCTGGAGAAACCATTCGAGTTGAACAAATTGCGCCGCTAGGAGATCCTATATCAATTTCGGTTGCTGGCTATCAATTAAGCTTAAGAAATGATGAGGCTGAGGGTATTATTATTACCTAAAATACACATAACTAACTGAAAATCAATAATTTAAGATGAAAATTGGTTTATTTTTTGGTTCATTTAATCCTATTCACCATGGCCATTTAATGGTGGCTAGTTATATCTCCAATCACACAGATTTACAACAAATTTGGTTGGTTGTGTCTCCTCAAAATCCGCATAAAAGCCAATCAAGTTTATTAAATGAATATGATCGTTTACACTTAGCAAAGTTGGCGGTTGAAAATGACGATCAGATTAAGGTAAGTGATATAGAGTTTAAGCTTCCAAAACCCTCCTATACCATTGATACCTTAACATATTTAGAAGAAAAATTTCCACAGCACGAGTTTTATGTCATCATGGGAGGAGATAGTTTTCAAAATTTACCTAAATGGAAGAATTTTGAAACCCTTGTAAAAAATTATCAATTCATTGTTTATAGAAGGCCTGGATTTGACATCACAGAAAATTATGGTGCGAATATGCAATACCTTGAAGCGCCCATGTTGGAATTATCAGCCACATTAATTCGCAATAATTGTAAAGAAGGCATTACGATACGTTATTTGGTTCCCGAAGATGTAAGACTAGAAATAGAAAGATGTAATTATTTTAAAGAAGAGGTCGTGAAAACGACCGATGGAAAAAAGAATCTTTAAAAAAAGTCTTAGGACAAGCCCTACTTTAATTATTTCTTTTTATACACCGGTACGGTAGAACATGGTTCACCATACATTATACTTTTAACTACCGGGCGTAGTTTTTGTGTAATTGCAATAAATGCAGATTCTCCAATAGGTCTATCACCACAGCCTTTAACAACAACGCGTTGGTCTGTAAAAGAAGAAGCGTCTATCTTTTGTATCTCTTCTAATAAAACTAATTCTCTTGTTTTATTTTCATCACCAAAATAAACCGACTTAGCATAGGGTGATAAATTAGCCACAATCAACATATTCGCCCACATAGGAATGATGGCATCTGTGCTACAGAAAATACCAACAATTTTATTTTCAAAATGTACCCAATTTATTGTAGCTAAACTCGCACGAAAATCTTTTTCTTTAAGAATTAACTCCTTAAACAAATATGGTTTAATATCAAAAACAACTATTTCATTGTTTGGGATATACTGAGCAAGGTCTAAACTAATTAAACCACTCTCCGCTACTTTATTGATAAAGGGATCTGACATGATGTAAAATTAGATTGTTTTTAAGAAACCATTGCAGAATCTTGTTTCGAAAAGCGAATAAAAAACCCCCGAAAAATTCGAGGGTTTAATAAGTTAAACATGGACTACTAATAAACCTCCATGCGGTTGTCTTTAATCTTTGCCACTTTTTTTAATCCGATATTGGTTCTATAGATAATCGATCTTGTTCTGTTGATTAAATCAGCTTCAAAACTCGCAAGCTCTTGTGTGGTCGCTTTAGCGCCTTGTGATTTAACACTAATAACAAAAACGCCAGCGTTTCCAGCTATTGGCATACTTGGTTTGTTTAAGAATGCTTTATTAAATGCAGCTCCAACAAGCTTTGGTTCATTACCAATACCGGGGATCATTGAATAATTAAAATTGATGCTGTCTGCGGTTTGTACAATTGATTTTGCGTTTGCAGCAACCTCTTCTATTGTATTACCCTTAAGGTTTTGTTTAATTTGGATTGCTTTCTTTTGATCTCTCAAAATACCTTCAACCTGTGGTTTTGCTGATGCAATAGATGCAAGGCCAGCCTTTTCTTCTCCTGTTATGATGGCTACAAAATAACTGTCGCCAATTTCGGTTGGTTCTGAAACAGTATTTAGGTCTTTTTCGAAGGCCCAGCGCACAAGTGTTCTAGATTCACCTAAACCAGGAATTTCAAAATCCATTGATTTAATACCTGATGCTGGAAAAGTTTGTTTATTTAATTTAACCGCTTCTTGATTAAAGGATTTTACATCTTTACTTGCGCTTGCAAAAGCCGCTGCGGCTGCAGAGGCCACACCAATGGTTTCACTACTTGGAAGAATTACTTTTGACAAATAAGCAATTTTATACGCAGGGCTTCTTGGTGTTTGTTTTAATACTTCAATAAAGTGGTATCCAAAATCGGTTTTTACAACACCCTTTGAACCAACTGTATTGTCAAAAGAAAAATCATTAAATGGTCCTACCATTTGTGCTTGTGGAAACATATCATATTTTCCACCCTTTTCCTTACTACCCGCGTCGTCTGAATATTTTGAAACCATTTCATCAAAAGAAACACCTCCAGCTATGGCAGATTTTATACTATCTATTAATTTCTTAGCAGTGATATCATCGCGAATAATTTGTCCGTTTTGACCAGCTGTAGCGATTAATATATGTCTTACGCTTGCGCTATCTGGCCATTGTTTAACACCAATTACTTTTGCGATGGTATAATTTTTTCCATCCACATAAGGACCATATGAATTTCCTACACCTGCAGCAATAATAGCTTCTTTGTTAGGAATTTGTAAAGACTTACCGCTTATATAACTATTATAAAATGGCATATCTGAGCCCGCTTTGTTTAAAAAAACAGCAGGGTCTTGTGCTGCTTGAAAATCAGCCTTTAATGCAGTGATGGTATTTAAAACAGCACTTGAATCGGCACTTGTGGGTGCTGCAGAAAAACCAACAAAATTAATCGATCTAGAGGCTTCTTCCACTTGAAAAGCTGCTGCGTTTTCTTTAATATAAGAAGCTACCTCATCATCTGTAACTTTTATTGAACTATCTGAAATACTAACATAAGGTATACCAACAATATTAATACTTGCAATGCTATTACTCTCGGTATATTGTTTTTGAATCATCCAGGTTGGAACCTGAACACCCTTAACTACTAATGCTTGATATTTATTTCTCAATCTATTTTCAATAGATGGTTCAATATACATCTTCTCAATTTGATTGATTTGTTCCTGGTTTTTACTTTTTTTAACTTGTGCAATTGCTTGCTTAGCATCATTCACTTTAAATTCTCCAGTATTTGGATCGGTAAATTCTTGTCTAAAAGGAGACTCTGTACCAAATAAAACATCAGACAATTCTTTAGTACCAACCGAGATGCCTAACTTTTTTTCTTCTGTTATAAATAAAATACGGTCAATTTCTTGATTCCATAAAAAACCAATTAACTGCTCACGTTTAACCCCCTGTGATGCATAATTTTGAACTTGAATGTCTAACTTCTCTTCGAAATTGGTTTTATTAATACCAACTCCGTTTACTGTTCCAAGTTCGGAAACCATAGTATTACCTTGTTTACCAATCCCGTCTTGTAAGACAAAAGCAATTAATGCGATTACAATAATTGTAAAGATGATCCAAGCACCTTTATCACGAATGTTCTGAATAATAGACATATGTATCTTATAATTATATAGGCAGCAAATTTAGTATATTATATGAACGAAAACGATTTGTATCTATATTAAAATACACAATAGATCAGTGGATAAATAAAAAAACAGTGGATAAGGCTCAATTTTGATCAAAAAAATGGGTATAAGAATAGTAAAAGCAGATTTGGAAATACAAATAAGTAGATTTTGAGTAAAAGTATAGTCAGTTTATACCCGTTAATTAACAGTGGATAAGCTGTGACTATTTAAAAAGACTTTCAAATTATATATATAAAATTAAAATAATAAGAATAACGCATTTTTACACTGGTAACGATTTTAGGATGTATTAATATGTCAAAATTGGGTTAAATTAAAATGCTTTACAAGTGAATAACTAAGTT
>CAMCHR010000061.1 GCA_945874755.1 Chitinophaga pinensis | reverse complement strand
GTGAAATAGCCATAACGCTCTCCCCAAACTCTCCAACAATTAGCCATACGATGCGCTACCTGTTTGACAGTTGTTTCTCTACCCAAAGAACCATCGGCTTGAGGTACACCCGCTTTTCTGAAATATTTTTGTGCAAGGATATCCGTTGCAATTTGGCTCCATTGTTTTGGCACTTCCACATTCGTCATTTCGAATACTTTCTCTCCGTTCGGATTTTTAATTACACTATCTCTGTAATCATACTCAAACTGATCGAATGGACTCACGCCTTCGATGGTGAATTTGCGCTTAAACTCTAAGCCTTTTTTTGTTTTTGTGTTAGCCATGGTCTTGGTCAATTTTTATATAGTAATTACTGGGTTTCCGCAGCACTTTTAAAAAGTAATACGGGTAGACGAAAATATAGTGCTCTGTTGAGACTTTTGCAACTGAAATATCAACAGGTGTGGAAAATTAATGTGAACAATTATAAACCCTCTACCCCGGTTGAATTTGACGATTTATCCCCAGCATTTGTTAGTTTCTTGAGAAAAAAAAGCCTGATTAACCATTTTTTTTTGTATATCAAAAGTAAGTCAAGGATTATATGACTAAAATAGATAATTTTGCGGCAGATGAGCAAGCAAGTATACCAAAATATTCTAGATAAAAAGACGAAACAACAAAAGGCATTTGCTGTCTTAATTGACCCAGATAAGCTTGGCGGTATTGATTTACAGAAGACGATCGACCTTGCTGTACAATTCAAAATAGACTTTATTTTTGTAGGAGGTAGTTTAGTGGTGACAGATACTTTAGACCAGGTTGTTGCTCAGATCAAACAGGCTTGTACTATTCCTGTACTGCTTTTCCCAGGATCCCCAGACCAGATCACCCCAAAAGCGGATGCTTTATTGTACCTATCTTTAATTTCTGGACGTAACCCTGAATTGCTCATAGGTCAACATGTGATTAGTGCTCCATTTGTTAGACAAAGTGGATTGGAAATTATATCTGTCGGTTATATGTTGATAGACGGAGGGACGCCAACAACTGTTTCCTATATTTCTAATACCAACCCAATTCCTGCGAATAAAAATGATATTGCAGCCTGTACCGCCATGGCTGGTGAAATGTTAGGCTTGAAGTTAATTTATATGGACGCGGGTAGTGGTGCAAAAAACGCTATTCCATCAAGCATGATCCAACAGGTTGCCAAGCATATAAAAACACCTTTAATTGTGGGAGGTGGTATCACGACTCCAGAAAAAGCAATTGAAAACTGTAAAGCTGGTGCAGATATTATTGTAATCGGAAATGCCATTGAAAAAGACCCTGCCTTAATTCAAAAAATCGCCAAGGCCATTCATGGTTTGAATTAAGCTAATTTAGAAACTCATCATTTCTTTGAATTTCACCGTTTGACGTCGGCTGATTTCTATTTTTTCTCCCCCTTTTAATTCTACCAATAAGCCTCCATTAAAGTAGGGCTCTATTTTTTCGATCCAATGTAAATTGATGATATGTTTTCGGTTGGCTCTAAAAAACACACGGTCATCCAATCTTTCTTCTAATGCATTCAATGATTTTAAGATGAGTGGCTTATTGGTGGAGAAATATACTTTAGCATAATTGCCCACACTTTCAAATAATCTAATGTCCGCTAATTTCACAAACCAGCAACGCTCGCCATCTTTTACAAAAACCTGATCTACTTCGGTTAATGGACCCCTGCTCACACCCAATAAACTTGCTTGTTCCAGCGCAATTTCAATTTGTAATTTTTGAATCGCGTCTGCTAATCTTTTAGGATCAATTGGTTTTAATAAATAGTCCAAGGCATTGACTTCAAATGCTTTTAAAGCAAATTCATCATATGCTGTAGTAAAAATAACACGTGGTGATTTTTCAATTTCGGCCAACAAATCAAACCCAGTTTTGCCTGGCATTTGTATGTCTAAAAAAATGAGATCTGGTCTTGATAAATCAATTTTTTCGATCGCTTCATCTACATTTCCTGCTTCATCAATGATGTTGATGTCTGGGTGTTGCTCCAATAATTTTTTCAACTCATTACGTGCTAGTCTTTCGTCATCAATGATAATTGCTTTGATGGGCATGGGGTACAATTTTTACTATGAGGCAATTGGAATGATTAATTTGGCCGTAACCAGCGTAGGTTCACATTGATAGATTTCAAACAAAGCATTCCCACGATATAAAATATTCAATCTGTTTTTTGTGCTCTGTAATCCAAATCCATCAAGACCCGTTTCCTGATCTAATACGCCAGTATTTTGAACCATTAGTAGGTGTTTGTTATTCTGGTAAGTAGAAATAATTTTAATCAAACAATTACCAGGCTGCTTACTTAAGCCATGCTTGATGGCATTTTCCACTAAAGTTTGTAACATCATTGGTGGTATATGATTGGACAATGTTTCAGGGTCTATGGCATACTCCACAACCAATCGATCTGCAAATCTGATATATTCCAGCGCAAGGTAATCCTTCACAATATTTAATTCTTTTTCTACACTTGTTACTTCGCTCTGGTCTGCTTGAATGCTGCTTCTTAGAATATTACTCAACTCTGTAATAGCTTGTCTTGCTCGTTGTGGATCCTCATCTACCAATGCTCTAATACTATTAAGGGCATTGAAAATAAAATGCGGATTCATTTGAGATTTAATGGTCTTGAGTTGCAATTCCTTAATTAAACTTTCCAATTTAATTTTTTGAATTGCTTCTGAATTGGTGAACTCTATATAATGCCATAAAATATAAATAGATACCCAAACAAAAATAATGGGTGTATCAATAACCAGACTAATTAAAAAACGTCTTTCTAAACTCACTTTTCTGGCAGCGTCGTATAATTTTAAAATTTCAACTGCGTAGCTGGTCAAAAAACTATAGGCACTTGCAAAAGTCAATAATAAAATTAAAAGCTGAACCCATTTAAACGTGGGCATTGGTGGATGCAATGAAAATGCCAACAGTGCTTTTCTAAACAAATGTGTCAGAATAATGCCTAAAAAAACATTGGCCAATAAACGTGGGTAAAAAACAGAGCTTAGCTGCTTCTCTAGCATGTAAGAGAAAAAGATGATGGTAAGGCCATAAGTCATCCAACCTCCTATCTGACAGATCCAATAAATTGATTGATGTTTTTTCACCTTTCAAATTTAAACCCTATAATACGATATTGGGTCAATTTATTGGATTAAAGGTCAAATCATTGTTTCATCGGCAATCTTAAATAAGATGCAACTTTTGGTTAAACTTTCTGTTATTAACTTACTTTTACTACACTAAAATTTGAACATGTTGATTGAGGCCGGACCCTTATTAAAGAATATTGACACCCCAGATGACCTAAAAAAGGTTTCTAGAGAAAAATTACACCAGGTATGCGATGAATTACGTCAGTACATCATTGATATCGTGAGTGTGCATGGGGGTCATTTTGCTGCCAGCCTTGGCGTGGTAGAATTGAGTGTGGCATTGCATTATGTGTACAATACACCCTACGATCAATTGGTTTGGGACGTGGGACATCAGGCTTATGGACACAAAATTTTGACTGGTCGCCGAGATGCTTTTATTACCAACAGAAAATACAAGGGATTAAGTGGCTTTCCTAAGCGTAGCGAAAGCCCATATGACACATTTGGTGTTGGTCACTCCTCTACTTCGATCTCAGCTGCACTTGGTATGTCAATGGCAGCTAAATACAAGGGCGAGAACAGGAAATCAGTTGCCATTATTGGGGATGGTTCTATGACAGCTGGAATGGCTTTTGAAGCGATGAACCATGCTGGTGTAGCAGATAGTGATGTGTTGATTATTTTGAATGATAACTGTATGAGCATCGACCCAAATGTGGGCGCGCTTAAAGAATACTTAACCGATATAAGTACCTCTCCAACCTATAATAAATTTAGAGACGAACTATGGGAATTGATGGGGAAATTACCAATTGGTAAAACCTTTACAAGAGACATGGCATCCAAGGTGGAAGCTGGTTTGAAAGGCATGGTCTC
This sequence comes from Chitinophaga pinensis, assembly GCA_945874755.1. Lineage (GTDB taxonomy): Bacteria > Bacteroidota > Bacteroidia > Chitinophagales > Chitinophagaceae > Sediminibacterium > Sediminibacterium pinensis_B. Next base: position 6,320 of record CAMCHR010000061.1, on the reverse strand, counting down.
AAAAAGTAGTAATTTATTTGAAGCATTACAATTAAGATATTTCGGACCAATTGATGGACATAATATCACCAACCTTGTAGACACATTAAAAGATTTAAGAGAAATCCCAGGACCCAAGATATTGCATATCCTAACTGTGAAAGGTAAAGGATATGAACTCGCAGAAAAAGACCAAACCAAATGGCATGCGCCAGGCTTGTTTGATAAATTGACTGGAGAGATTATCAAGAAAAAAATTGAGACACCTCAACCTCCAAAATACCAAGACGTATTTGGCTTAACACTTGTTGAATTAGCAGAAATGAATCCAATGATCATGGGTGTCACCCCTGCGATGCCAAGTGGTTCTTCTATGAAATTCATGATGGAAGCCATGCCAGATCGTGCATTCGACGTTGGAATTTGTGAACAACATGCAGTGACTTTGAGTGCTGGTCTTGCCACACAAGGCGTGAAAGTTTTTTGTAATATTTATTCCACTTTCATGCAACGCGCCTATGACCAAGTGATTCATGATGTGGCATTGCAAAAATTACCTGTTATATTTTGTTTGGACCGTGCAGGATTGGTTGGTGAAGATGGGCCAACACACCATGGTTGTTATGATATTGCGTTCTTTAGATGTATCCCTAATTTAATCATTGCTGCACCTATGAATGAGCAAGAATTAAGGAACCTGATGTATACTGCTCAATTACCTGCAAACGATTTGCCTTTTGTCATTCGTTATCCAAGAGGCGAAGGTGTGATGGTAGATTGGAAGAAGCCTTTTGAACAACTGGCTATTGGACAAGGACGCAGATTGAAAGAAGGTAAAGAAGTGGCTATTCTTAGTTTTGGACACCCAGGTAACAACGCACAGACCGCTATTCGTAATTTAAGACTAGAAGGCATTGATCCTGCACATTATGATATGCGTTTTGTAAAACCTATCGACGAAGCATTACTCCATGAAGTATTCCAAAACTATGCACTTGTTGTCACAGTAGAAGATGCAACAGTGGTAGGTGGATTTGGTTCTGCTGTATTGGAATTCATGAATGCACACAATTACCATAGCCAAGTGCGTATTTTAGGTATCCCAGATGTGGTTGTTGAACATGGTACACTAAAAGAATTACAACAAGAATGTCATTACGACGCTATGGCGATTGCCAATGCTGTAAAAAATCTTTTAGGAAAATCGGTGTTGGTAGAGGGATAATTAATTCAAACTAGGATCAAAATCTCCTTCTTCTTCTGGCGCGTCTGCAAATGAACTTTGATCAAACTTTGTTTCGTATGAATCTGTTTGTTCAATGTATCCAGGTTCTAAATCATCTTCCCTATTTTCATTCCACTCTAAGATGAAATTATTGCGTCCTTCTCCTACTAATAATTTCATGTATTTCTGTTGTGCCAATTCTAAAATGGATAAGAACAAGAATAAAGCGTGTACACGGTCTTCGCAAATATCAAATACTTTTTCGAAAGCAACTGTCTGTCCTTCTTTCACCATTGTAAGCAAATAAGTGCGACTGCCTTCCATGGTATAGTTGTATCGAACAACCGTATGAACAGGTTTATTTTGACGATCATGAACACGTAACATCACTTTCTCAAAAGCCTTCATTAATTTAAATAAAGTGACTGTCTGTAACTCTGTTCCTTCTGCAGCTTCTTCTCCAACTAGTGACATCTCTTTTTGAATATTGCCTCGCTTGAGCATCAGCATTCTCAATGCTTCTAAATCCGCCATTTGAACAGCAGCCTCTTTGTACTTTTTGTACTCTAAAATTTTGTCAATTAATTCTTGTCTTGGATCAATTTCATTTCCTGCAGCATCGATCTCTTTTCTTGGTAATAATAATTTTGCCTTAATGCGCATTAAGGTAGCAACAAATAAAATAAACTCACTGCTTAATTCAATGTTTAGCTTGTCTTGCGAATGTATAAAGTCTAAGAAATCCTGAATGATTTTAGTGATCTGGATATTGTAAATATCCATCTCGTCACGCTCAATAAAGAACAATAAAAGGTCAAAAGGACCCTCAAATTGGTCCACTTTAATCGAATAATTAGTATGCTGATTCATCCTTGCAAAGAAAGTGATATTTATCCATTTTTTAGTCAAAATGAGCCATCTTTGTTCAAAACCAGTAAGGATGCATCAGAAGTGGACCAATTGGCTTGTATTTGCCTTATTATCAATTGTATGGGGCAGTTCCTTCATCCTAATGAAAGAAGGTTTGAAGGCATTTACGCCTTACCAAGTCGCTTCGCTAAGAATGCTTTTTGCAGGACTTGTTTTATTGCCATTTGCCATCAAGGCATTTCGAAAAATACCTAAAGACAAAATGGGTATTGTGATTGTTTCTGGATTGGTGGGTAATTTTATACCTGCCTATCTTTTTTGCATTGCAGAAACTAGAATTGACAGCGCTTTGGCAGGTATTTTAAATTCCCTTACCCCTTTATTTACCATCCTTGTTGGTGTTATATTTTATAAGACGCAAACTACCACCGTAAAAATTTTAGGCATCCTAATTGGATTTATAGGATTGACATTTTTGCTCTTAACCGGAAAGAATATGCATTTTGACAATCTCTCCTATGCAAGCCTTGTGCTCATTGCTACGATCATGTATGGAATCAATGTACATACTGTTGGTAGAAATTTAAAAGCCATTGGCTCCATTCAAATTGCTTCAGTCGCTTTTTCTTTCTTAATTCTACCAAGCGCGGCCATCTTGTTTTTCACAGGTTTTTTTGACTATAATTTTAAGGATCCCATGGTCATTCATAGCATTCTATCGAGTGCGATTTTAGGGATGGTAGGAACGTCCATGGCCTCTATCTTGTTTTATTATTTAGTGAAACAAGCAGGTATTTTATTTGGCTCAATGGTGACCTATGGTATTCCAATAGTCGCTGTGGTATGGGGTTTGATCTATGGAGAATCTTTGGCGCCTTTGCAAGTGGTTTGTCTTGGTGTAATTTTATTGGGCGTATATATTGTAAATAGAGGGCACTTAAATTTCATTCCTTTCCTAAAACAAAAAAGCCCCCAATCTTAAATTGGAGGCTATATTTTTAAAAAAAATTAGACAATTAAACAGTCATAACTTCTTTCTCTTTTGCTTCTAACTGTTTTTCAACTAAAGCAATATGCTTGTCAGTTAAAGATTGAATCACGTCTTCTGCACCTTTGCAGATATCTTCGCTCATGCCGTCTTTTTGTAATTTCTTCACTTGCTCAATATGGTCTCTTCTGATATTGCGAATCGCTATTTTGCTTTGCTCTCCTTCTGCTCCAGCTTTCTTGACCATTTCCTTTCTACGTTCCTCTGTCAATGGAGGCGTAAACAATCGAATATTGACGCCGTCATTTTGTGGGGTAATCCCAATATTAGCGCCCATAATAGCTCTTTCAATTAAGGGCAACATATTTTTCTCCCAAGGCTGAATACTAATTGTTCTTGCATCCAGTACTTGTACGTTTGCAATCTGGCCAATTGGTGTAGGGGTACCATAATAATCTACATTTACCCCATCTAAAATTGAAGGTGACGCTTTACCAGCTCGAATTTTGGATAATTCTATCTCTAAGTGGTTGATGGCTTTTTTCATGCCATTTTCAGCTTCTGTACTTATTTTCTTTAATTCGTCTGACATAATTCAATGTTTTCAAAGACAAAGCTAATAAATCCTTGCTATTCTTCGCTTACCTTTTTTTATGGCACTAATTTTTCTATCTTTGTGGTAACGTTAAAACAAGATTATGTCAACAGCGGAATTAAAAAGAACAGCTTCACAGGTAAGAAGAGATATCGTTAGAATGGTGCATGCACAACAAAGTGGTCACCCAGGTGGATCTCTAGGTTGTACTGATTTTTTAACCGCCCTTTATTTTAAAGTTTTGAAGCATGATCCTGCTTTCAATATGGATGGAAAAGGAGAAGATCTTTTCTTTTTATCCAATGGACATATCTCTCCTGTATTTTATGCTGTTTTAGCTAGATCGGGCTATTTTGATATTAAAGAATTAGCCACTTTTAGAATGATCAATTCTCGTTTACAAGGTCATCCTACAACGCACGAACATTTACCTGGAATACGAATTGCAAGTGGTTCTCTTGGACAAGGCATGAGTGTGGCGATTGGTGCAGCTTTATCAAAAAAATACAATAGTGACGACCGTATTGTATATTCTTTACATGGTGATGGTGAATTACAAGAAGGTCAAAACTGGGAAGCAATCATGTTTGCTGCGCATAATAAAGTAGACAACTACATTGCAACAATAGATGTGAACGGACAACAAATTGACGGCCCATTGAGCAAAGTCTTGAATTTGGATAATTTAGAAGATAAATTCAAAGCATTCAATTGGACTGTATTGCATATGGATGGCCACAATATGGATGAGATAGTAGCCACTTTAGAGCAAGCTAAAACATTGACTGGACAAGGCAAGCCAATTGTGATATTGATGAAGACCACCATGGGCAAGGGTGTTGACTTTATGGAAACAGGCCATGAATGGCACGGTATTGCACCCAACGATGCACAATTAGAAAATGCATTAGGACAATTGGAAATGACTTTAGGAGATTTTTAATAAATCATAGACTTATAAAAAAAGGGAAGCGTTGCTTCCCTTTTTTTATGCGATACCATCATAAGATTATCCTATTTTTTCAAATATACGTCCGGCCGCTTTTTTAGCAGGTACCCATCCCGCAATAATCGCAATCAAGACGACTAAACTAATCACAGCTAGATAGTCTGTCCAAATTGCTTTGACTGGATAATAGTCAATGACAAAACTTACGCCTTGCAATTGGATGAAATGAAATTGAGTTTGTAAAAAAATCAAGCAAGAAGCTATCACTCCACCTATCAAGGCCCCCGTCATAGCCATCACAATAGACAAGCTGAGAAATATTTTTTGAATCTTGCCAGCAGTGGCTCCCATCGCATGCAATACATGAATGTCTTTTTGTTTTTCCAATACCAACATGGTTAAAGCACCTACTAAATTAAAAGAAGCCACTACCATAATTAGTGCGAGAATCGCAAAAATAATCCATTTCTCTATTTGCATAATTTTATACAAGTCTGCATTTTGCTGGTATTTATTTTGCACTAGAAAACCTGGACCAAGTAAATCTTGTATTGCTGTAATAATATTTTTTTCTTTATTTAAATCAATAGATAATTCCACACCCGAATATTGATTGGAATCCAAATCAAATAAATATTGTGCAAATTGATTAGAGGTGAATGCATATTGTACGTCAAATTCTTGTTGTACCGAGAATGCGCCAGACTGCACTGCTACCAAGTGATTCAGCTGATCCATTGATTTTAGAGACTTTCCAGATCGACCCACTGCAATCAATTCCAATGATTCCCCCAAGTTCGCATTGTACAATAACAAATTTTCTTCGACACCAATGCCTAATACTAATTTAGGACTATCCAAGCTACCCACTTCAAAAACGCCTCGCTTTAAATATTGATTGACTTTATTAATATGAATATAATTTGAATCCACCCCTTTTACAAACACCACCGTTTGATTTTCGTTGCGAACAAGAATCGCTTTATTTTCAACGATACCTGTGGCATAATGTACCCCATCTATTTGTCTCACTGCATTTAATTGTTGTGGGGTTAAATGCACAAATTTTGTGGCTTTAGGGACCACACGCAGGTCGGCATAAAAATCGGAATACAACCCATTTACAATTTCAGAGAAACCATTGGAAACACTCAAAATAGTGAGTAAGGCAGCAGTGCCAATGGCAATAGCAAAAACGCTAACCCAAGCAATGAGTTGAATTGCCTGAAAGGAATATTTACCTCTAAAATAACGCCAAGCAAATAAAAAATGCAACTTATAGTGTTTTTAAAATCTCTTCCATTTTAAATACATAATCCAATGTATCATCTAAATAAAAATGCAATACTGGAATACGTCTTAGTTGATGTTTCATGGCTTCTTGAAGATGCTTTTTAATGTCCCAGGCCTGGGCTTGTATCTTCTTAAAGCATGCTTCTTGGTCGGCCACCTGATATAAACTTAAATAGACCCTAGCTTCTAATAAATCTGGGGTCACTTTTACAGTGGAGATGGAAATCATCCCGCCTTGCAAATGGTTCAAGCCCAATTTTAAAAAAATATCGTTCATGGTGCTTTGAATGGCACCAGCCACTTGTTTCTGTCTTTTTCCCTCTTCCATAATCAAAGTCGTTGATTCGCTGTAAAATTAGTTACTTTGCTCATTATTCTGAGGGAATAGTTTTAATTATGAAGAAATTTTTTCGCATAGTAA
>CAMCHR010000060.1 GCA_945874755.1 Chitinophaga pinensis | reverse complement strand
AAGAATTAAAGAAATAATATTTTATAACAGAAAAAGAATCGAACATGCCTTGTGGTAAAAAAAGAAAGCGTCATAAAATTGCGACGCACAAAAGAAAAAAACGTTTAAGAAAAAATCGTCATAAGAAGAAGAACAAATAGTTCTCATTCAACACAAGCATTTTTTAATTGAAAAAGGCTTGTGTTCTTTTCCATTGCACGCCACTTATCTACCTAGCAACTTTACTTTACCTTTTACCTTCCTTTGTAAAGTGGCCGTGTTTTCAAAAAACATAAAGCATATTCTCGCTATAAGGTGAGTTGTATGTTTTATTAAAAGTTGCTATTCGTGAATAAAGAATTAATTATTAATAGTTCTCCTGATGGGGTTGAAATTGCCCTTTTAGAAGAAAAGAAATTGGTAGAAATACACAATGAAAAGATTGATGCCCGCTTTGCAGTGGGTGATCTATATCTTGGAAAAGTGAAAAAGATCATTCCAGGATTGAATGCCGCATTTGTAGATGTGGGATTTGACAAAGATGCATTCCTGCATTATACCGACCTTAGTCCTTATATCAAATCCATTATTAAGTTCACGCATGACGCGATGAACGATCAACATAATCAATTTGATTTTGCTAAGTTTGAATCGGCACCTGAGATTGTAAAAACAGGAAAAATTAGTGAGGTCTTAAACGGCAAGCCCAATATATTGGTGCAGATTTTAAAAGAACCTATTGCCGCAAAAGGTCCAAGATTAACTTGTGAAATTTCACTAGCTGGTCGTTTTGTAGTACTCACCCCATTCAATGAAATTGTTGCTGTATCTAAAAAAATACACTCGTCTGATGAGCGCAAGCGACTTCAGAAAATGATGGAGTCTATTCGTCCAAAAAACTTTGGCGTGATTGTAAGAACAGCTGCCGAAGGCAAAACAACTGCAGAACTGCATGAGGATTTACTGACTTTAGAGACTAACTGGAAAAATATCCAGTCCAACTTAAAAGGCGCAGTGCCTCCAACGCGCATCATGAATGAAGAAAGTAAAACGACTAGTATCTTAAGAGACCTTTTAAGTGAGGACTTTAATAAGATTGTTGTGAATGACAAGAAGATTTATGATATCACTTTAAGTTACTTACAAAGAATTGCGCCTCATAAATCAAATATCATCAGTTTACATAGTGGAGATATTGGCATATTTGACCAATATGGTATCACCAAACAAGTGAAGTCCTCTTTTGGGAAAACCATCAATTTAAACAGTGGTGCTTATTTGATCATAGAACATACCGAAGCCCTCCATGTAGTGGATGTAAATAGCGGTTTTAAGAGCGTTAGTAATAACCAAGAGGAAAATGCTTTACAAACTAATTTAGAGGCCGCAGAGGAGATCGCAAGACAATTAAGGCTTAGAGATATTGGCGGAATCATTGTCATTGACTTTATTGACATGAAATTGCCAGAAAATAGAAAGAAAGTACAAGAAGCCTTAGAAGGTTATATGAAAACAGATAGGGCTAGACACTCTATCTTACCAATCTCTAAATTTGGCTTATTGCAAGCTACTAGACAAAGAATCAGACCAGAAGTCAATATCAATACCTCCGAAGACTGCCCTGCATGTTCAGGCACAGGGACCATCACCGCTTCTTTGTTATTGGAAGACGAGATGGAGAAGAAACTGGCTTATTTAGCCACACATGGTCACCAGAAACTGACGATACTAGTGCACCCCATCATTCATTCACACCTCACAAAAGGCATCTTTAATAGCATCATCAAGCGCTGGAAAAAGAAATACAAATTAAAATTACAGTCTCAGGCCTCCAACACGAGTCATTTGGTAGAATATAAGTTTTTGGATGACCAAATGGAAGAGATTAAGTTGTAAATAAATTATACAGATTCAAATGTTAAAGACAATTTGATTTGTATTAGGCATAAAAAAAAGACCCCGAAAATTCGGGGTCTTTTTTTATAAAATCCTTTTGGTATTAATAACCTTCGTTTTGTTTCAATTCCTTATTCACATCCATCTCTCTTTGAGGGATAGGTAGGATTAAACTTGGAGCGTTCCATGCAATAGGAACTGTTGAAGTACCTAAAGACTTCTTCAATCTCTTAGAGTCAAATAAATTATTACCTTCCAAAGATAACTCAGTAACTCTTTCATTTATAATCGCATCTAATGTAACTGTGGTCAAATCTGCTAAACCAGCTCTTTTTCTGATTAAGTTCACATCGGCAAGTGGCGTTGCACCAACAGCAGTATTTTGTCTGAAATTAGCTTCAGCTCTTGTTAAATACATTTCTGCTAAACGAATTACAGGCACATCACCAAAGCGGTCTAGGTGCTTTTGAGTATATCTATTTCCACCAGAAATAACAAAAAATGCTCTTCTTAGATCTGTTGATTCGTAGTTGGTCAGATGTGCTGCTTGAATTTTCATATCACTTCTACCAGCAGAACCAGTAATTCCAGAAATAGTTCTTCCATAATAAGTATTCAATGAATTGGTTCCATCTTGATTAGAAACCTTTATATAAAAAATATACTCATTAGGAGTTACACCTCCAAAATTGATGTAGGTAAACCAGTTATTTTTGTACTCTGGAGTTAAAGTCTTACCACTTCCTGCAATCACACGGTCTGCAGCAGCAGCAGCAGCTGTATAATTCTCCATCACTAAATAAACTCTAGACAATTGAGCTGCAGCAGCCCATTTTGTTGCAAATTTAGAATTAGTAGAAGGCATTAATGATTCCGCTTTTACTAAATCAGCAATTACTTGATCGTATACTGCTTTCACAGTCGCTCTAGCTTTGTAATCTGCACTAGTTATTGGTGATTTGGTAGCAGTTAATACCAATGGTACACCTAAATTAGTTGTAGGACTGCCATCGTTATAAGCCTTAGCGTATAATTTTAACAATTCAAAGTACATAGACCCTCTCAAAAATAAGGCCTGCCCTTCTACTGAGCTTTTTCTTGTTGCAGAAGAAGTTACTTTGTCTAGATTTTCTAATACATTATTTGATACGTTGATCGTATTATAAGCTGACGACCAAGTTGAAGCAGCAAATGAATTATTTGCAGTCATAAGTGTATTATATGCATCGTTCAATGCTGCGAATGTGCCTGTAAATCTGATATTGGTTTTATTACCTATCAAATCATTCAAAACCATCATGTCTCCTCCATAGGCTGAACCACTTGATACTGCATCATAAGCCCCCACTAGGGTTCCAGATACATCGCTTTCTGTTAATAATGCTTTTTGATCTGACAAGCCTTGATAAGGTTGTAAATCAAGCTTTTTTTCACAACCTATCGCTATCATACCAATAGCAATACATGTGAAAATTGATTCTTTGATATTTAAATTAAATATTTTCATAAAATTGATTGTTATTAAGTTTAGAAACTAATGTTTACACCAACTAAGAAAGTTCTTGGTTGAGGCGGTGTATAAAAATCATTACCTTTTGCAATATTAGAATCAAATGAGTCTGCATTCACCTCTGGATCCCAATAAGGATACTTTGTAATCGTTAACAAGTTTTGTCCAGAAACATAGATTCTTAATTTATCAATTTTGTATTTAGACAATTGCTTTGCATTAAATGTATATCCTAATGATGCTGTTCTTAAACGAATATAAGACCCATCCACAATATAACGGCTACTTGCTTGAGAACCATTAACTGTATACAATCTAACACCTGGGATATTAGTGATATCACCAGGCTTCTGCCAACGACCCATTTGGTCAATAGTGTTATTATCTTCATACAACATACTTGCAGAAGAATAACGTCCCATACCATAAATATTATTTTGATTTCCAGCAACACCATTAAAAAATACAGTTGCATCAAATCCTTTGAATGAGAAATTATTAGTTAAACCAAAAATCACATCTGGATTTGGATCACCTGCCACAATTCTCTGGGCTTCATTGTAGTTATCAGTCGTTGTTTTGTCCAAAGTTCCTTTTGCATTTTTTGTATTTTTATAGAACAATGCATTTCCATTTGTAGGATCAACACCAGCATATTCTGGCGTAAAGAATACCCCAATTGGATAACCTTCTACTACTCTATTCATACTGCTGACTCCTCCTTCAATTACTTGACCTTGAATATCAGTTACTTTACCTTTATTCAATGCTATATTGAAACTAGTTGACCACTTAAATGCACCCACAGTGTTTTGGGTATTCAATACAAATTCATAACCCTTGTTCTCTAAAGCACCTAAGTTTTTAACTACAGAACCAAAACCTGTTGTAGATGGTATATTTACATTCAATAATAAATCGGTCGTATTTTTTACATAGTAGTCTATTTCACCGGTAATTCTATTATTAAAGAACCCAAAATCAAAACCTCCATCAAATTGAGCGGTGGTTTCCCATTGTAATTTACTATTCGCTAATTGAGAAGGACGTTGACCACCAGTACCAGTATAACCAGCACCGCCAGTGTATAAACCTAATTGAGGGAAATTACCAATTTCAGCATTACCCACAATACCATATGAAGCTCTTAGTTTTAAGAAGCTCAATGCTTCGAATTTTTTCAAGAAAGATTCGTTAGATAGAATCCAACCAGCAGAAATTGCTGGGAAGAAACCAGATCTTGAATCTTTACCGAATCTTGAAGATTGATCCATACGACCACTAGCAGCAACGATATACTTATCGTTGTATATATAATTGGTTCTTAAGAAATAAGATAAAAATCTAAAATCAGACTGAGAAGAACTACCACCTGTTTTGTTGGCAGCACTAGCAATCTTTTGATATGAATTAGATGGGAAATCAGATCCTTCAGTATAATTAAATTTAGACTGAGACTGTTGGTATTGCATACCAAAAGAAGAACTGAAATTATGTACTCCAGCAACTTTATTAAAGTTGAAATAAGTATTTGTATTATAGTTTGTGATGAAAGCACCAGTGTTCGTTCCAAGACCATTAGAAGCTCTTGATTGGTTTCTGATTGTTTCTGATCTAAAATAACTTTCCTCATTTTGGCTTAAATAATCTAAACCAAATTCAGATTGAAAAGTTAAGCCTGGTAAAATTTTTGCTTTTAAATAAGTATTACCAAAAGTTCTAAAAACTTCCTGAGAAAATGAACCATATTTAACAGATAATACAGGATTGTAATAAACTGGGATATTGACATCACCTGGAGGCGTTCCCGCATCTAAACCAGTACTTGGATCTAAAAATGGCGTCATTGGCATTAAAGCGATTGCTTGTAATGGATTAGAGAATGCATTGTCATCTGGAAGACGCTTATTGTAAGTTCTAGATAAGCTCAAAGAAATACCTAAGTCTAACCAGCTATTTGCTTGTTGGTCCACATTCAAACGGCCTGTAGTTCTAGTTAATTCATTGCCAATGATGGTACCTCCTTGCTCTAAATGTTGCATTGAGCTAAAGAATTTTGTTTTATCATTACCACCTCTAATTTGTAAGTCAGCTTGACGGTAATGCCCTTTTTGGAATACACGATCCTGCCAATCATAGGTCTTTGCTGGATCTTTGGACCACTCACCGTAACTATAATAATCCATTAAATCGTTTTTAGCATAATTAACCCAACTATAAGGATCATCATAAGGAGTGCCATCAGCATCATCATTATATTTCGCACCTTCTATCAATAATTCTGCATATTGAGTAGAATTCAACATAGCTAAACGCTTTGTTGCTTCAGAATAACCAGTTTGTAAGTTAAATGTAACTTGTGTTTTACCAGCTTTACCTCTTTTTGTTGTGATTAAAATCACACCATTCGCAGCACGAGATCCGTAGATCGCACCTGCAGAGGCATCTTTCAAAACTTCGATTGATTCGATATCATTTGGGTTGATATCAGTCAATGGGTTCATATCACCACCATAAGTACTGTTATCATTTGCAGTTACTGGAACCCCATCTAATACATATAAAGGTTGGCTAGATGCAGAGATAGAAGAGTTACCTCTTACACGCACTGTTACTGCTTGACCTAATTTACCAGATTGGCTATTTACGAATACACCTGCAGCTTTACCTTGCAAAGCAGCGTCCACACTTGGTGTTGGCATGTACTCGATATCCTTACCCTTTACGCGGGCAATATTACCTGTTAATTCTTTTTTAATCAATGATCCACCAAAACCAGTAACAACCACTTCGGAAAGTGATTTTACATCTGCTTTAAGTACAATTAAAAAAGATTTACCATTGGTAGAAACCTGACGGCTTTCATAACCAATTGCAATTACTTCTAATACTTTGTTTGCTTGAACTGCAATTGTGAAATTACCTTGAGCATCAGAGTTCACCCCTGTTTTAGATCCTTTTACAAGTACACTCGCACCTGCAATTGGATTACCAGACTCGTCGGTAACCTTACCATTGACTGTTGTGTTTTGAGCTATTGCTACTCCAATCATTAGAAAGGAAGCAAGAAAACTCAGTAGAAAAAATTTTTTCATCATAGAATTTATTTTTTTTTGAAAAAACCATATTGGATTGAATGGCAATTTAACAAAAATTTAATACTATTAAGTAATTGTTACCTATTTTTTTAAAATTTGTATTGAGAAATTGATTTTTTACTTACATATTGTAAAATTATTATATATTAAATGTATTCAAGATTGATTTTCGGTAAATACGATGAAAGAAAAAGGGATTTCGGCCTATATTTACCCCATGAGTAAGTCAAAATCTGCCTTTTTTTGTACCAATTGTGGCTATGAGTCCGCAAAATGGGTTGGCAAATGCCCAGCCTGTAATGAATGGAACAGTTTTACAGAGGAAGTCATTGACAAAGGCAAGGGCAACACAGCTACCTGGGAGGATTATGCCTCAACCCAAAAAGGGACCGAAGTCATTGCGATCAATGAAGTACAAAGTCAATCAGAAAAAAGAATGGATAGCTCAGATCCAGAATTAAACCGAGTGTTAGGAGGCGGCATTGTTCCAGGTTCCATCGTGCTTGTTGCTGGTGAACCAGGTATTGGAAAAAGCACTTTGTTTTTACAACAGGGTTTAATGATGAAGGATCAAACTGTTTTATATATCAGTGGCGAGGAAAGTATTCAGCAAATCAAAATGCGTGCCGACCGATTGAGTTTGGAGAATGCTCATTTTTATTTATTGACCGAGACACATACCCAAGCGATTTTTAAAGCCATCAAAAAATTAAAACCAACTGTGGTAATTGTAGATTCAATTCAAACACTTGAATCTAATTTAATTGATGCCGCTGCTGGAAGTATTTCACAAATCAAACAAACTGCAGCAGAATTTCAAAGATTTGCAAAAGAAACTGGAACACCAGTTTTTTTAATTGGCCATATTACTAAAGAAGGTTCCATTGCAGGACCAAAAATTTTAGAACATATGGTGGACACTGTTTTACAATTTGAAGGTGATCGTCATTATGCGTATAGAATGTTGCGTACTTTAAAAAATAGATTTGGAAGCACCAGTGAATTAGGTATTTACGAAATGACTGGAACAGGTATGAAAGTGGTGACTAATCCGTCTGCATTTTTAATCGCACAAAGAAACGATTCCTTAAGTGGAAGTACCATTGCAGCAGCGATGGAAGGCATGCGTCCATTGTTGATCGAAGTGCAAGCTTTAGTAACACAAAGTGTATATGGCACACCTCAAAGAACAGTCACTGGATTTGATTTAAGAAGATTACAATTATTATTAGCGGTGCTGGAAAAGCGCGGTGGCTTTGCGTTTGGCATGAAAGATGTTTTTGTCAATATCGCTGGTGGACTTAAAATAGAAGACCCTTCTTTGGACCTTGCTGTGATTCTTTCATTGCTTTCTTCCTACGAAGATATCCCATTGCCACAAGGCATTTGTTTTGCTGGAGAAGTTGGATTGAATGGAGAAATTCGCGCGGTGAATAGAATTCAACAACGCATTGCAGAAGCAGAAAAATTAGGATTTGAAAAAATAATTATTTCTGGATTCAACACCAAAGGAATAGATACAAAAAAACATAGTATCGAAATTATTCCTGTAGAAAGAGTCGACGAAGCCTATCGCTTATTTTTCTAATCTTGAAAATTTATTACGGTATACGAAACTACCTAAATGCTTTTTTGCATTTGTTGTATCCGCAAATTTGTTTTGGTTGTGGGACTGATCAAGTTGAAAAAGCTATGCCTTTATGTACTCAATGCATTCAAGATTTACCCTTCACTGATTTTTTTAGTATCAACGAAAATCCGGTTGAAAAAATATTTTGGGGCCGAGTGCAAGTTCAATATGCCGGTGCTTTATTATTTTTTACAAAAAACAGTTTAGTGCAAATACTGATGGCGCAATTAAAATACCACCACAATAAAAAAGTAGGTATTTTATTTGGGTATTTAATGGGCCAAGCCATCGTATCTGAACAAAAATTTGAGCAAATTGATTTAATGATCCCCATACCAATTCTGCCTTCCAAAATCAATAGTAGAGGTTATAACCAAAGTCAAGTGATTGCAATAGGGATGCAGCAGGTTTGGAATAGACCCATCATGCAAGATGTTTTAATCAAAAAAAACTGGTCTAATTCACAAACCAAGAAAGATAGAAAAGCTAGGTTACAGCAAGTTCCAGACCTGTTTTTTTTACAAAATCCAGCTTGCATAAAAGGCAAGCATCTATTACTTGTAGACGATGTGCTAACAACGGGAGCAACTTTAGAAGCGGCCATTGAAACCCTGATGGCTGGATCGCCTGCCTCGGTTTCGATTGCCGTTGCCGCTTATACCCTCTAGTAAGATATCCCGTCAATACTATAATTGTCTTTTTAGTCCATCATATCGTCAACTTTTTGATTGATTTCTTGTTATATTTAATACCTCAAACATTCAAAATTTAATTATGAAAACGATACTTAGTTTCTTATTTATTGCCTGCAGCTTTTTTACAAATGCTCAGAGCATCCATAGCTTTAAAGTTAAAAGCATTGACGGCAGTCAAATTGATTTGTCAAAATATAAAGGCAAAAAAATTATGGTAGTTAACACGGCAAGTCAATGTGGTTATACCCCTCAATATGCGTCATTACAAAAAGTGTATAGTCAATACAAAGACAAATTAGTGATCATTGGTTTTCCTTGCAATCAATTTGGTGGACAAGAACCTGGTTCAAATGCAGAGATCGTTGAATTCTGTGAAAAAAATTATGGTGTTACTTTCCCGCTAGCAGATAAGGTAGACGTGAAGGGTACTGACCAATCTTCAATCTACCAATGGTTGACTCAAAAATCAAAAAATGGCGTTTTAGATGCGACTATTGGATGGAATTTCAACAAATTTTTATTGGACGAAAATGGAAAAATGTTGGCTTATTTTCCAAGCAATGTAAAACCAGATAGCGACGCAATTTTGACTTACTTAAATAAGTAGCTTACCCTAGGAAGTCCTATCTTCGCTGCATGTTATTGCGCGATATTATTGGTCAAGAAAAATTAAAGCATCAGTTAGTAGAGATGGTTCAACACCAAAGATTGAGCCATGCCCTATTGTTTGTGGGGCCAGAAGGATCAGGCGCATTGCCACTTGCCATTGCATTTGCACAATATTTAGTGAGCTCCCCTGCTACCACCAACCAAGTGTTGGACATGTTTGCAGACCCGGATGCACTTGCAAAACAAGTCCATACTTTCAACGAGCCAGATGCCATTGCAGATTTGCCTGCATATCAGCGCGCGAATCAATTAATGCACCCCGATCTACATTTTTCTTTTCCAACCATCACAGAGAAACCTGGTCAAAAAAATATCAGTGCTAATTTTATAGAACAGTGGAGGGAATTTATTCAGGGCTATCCTTATGGCAATGTATTTGACTGGTTGCAATTCATCAAAGCAGAAAATAAACAAGGCAATATTAGTGCAGACGAATGTGCTGAAATTATCAAAAAACTAAGTTTCAAAAGTTTTGAAAGTCCCTTCAAAGTCCTTGTGATGTGGATGCCAGAATACTTAGGCAAAGAGGGTAATAAATTATTAAAACTAATTGAAGAACCTCCAGCAGATACGATTTTTTTATTGGTGGCCAATTCCGAGGAGCAGATTCTCCCAACGATCATTAGTCGATGCCAATTTATTAGAGTTCCAAGATTAACCAATACAGACATTGCAGTTGCTTTGGAGCAAAGAGCGAAACTAAGTCCTGAAAAAGCACAACTTATTGCAGCCATGTCGGATGGTAATTACAGAGAAGCACTTCATTTAGTACAACATAGTGACAGTGATTTTTTGGATCAAATTAGGGACTGGCTCAACGCCATCCTAAAAAATGGCCCATTGTCCCAAATGAAATGGGTAGACGAAGTGAGTAAATTAGGCAGGGAGCAGCAAAAACAATTCCTAAAATATTTTAACCACTTGCTTGAGCAAAGCATTCGCATCAAAGTATTGGGTGCAGACCTGCCTTTAGACCCAGATTTAAAGGATTTTGCCCTCAGAATCAATAAAATTGCTGGAGTCGGTCAATTAGAGGCTATTATACAAGAATTGGACAAAGCAGTCTATTATATAGAGCGAAATGCCAATGCCAAGATGTTATTTATGGCAATGGGCATCAAGTTCTATCATATCATTCGCAACAAAACCTTAATTTTGACATAGACACCAATCTAGGGAATAAGGATTTGAAGGGAATGGGTGTCGGGTATTTCAATTAATAACAGTTAGAATTTATATATATGGGATGTGGATCATGTGGCACGGGTAC
Source organism: Chitinophaga pinensis (assembly GCA_945874755.1). Taxonomy (GTDB): domain Bacteria; phylum Bacteroidota; class Bacteroidia; order Chitinophagales; family Chitinophagaceae; genus Sediminibacterium; species Sediminibacterium pinensis_B. Next base: position 171 of record CAMCHR010000060.1, on the reverse strand, counting down.
GCCCAATGGCTGCAAAAGTAACGGAGGCTGTAGTACAGGTGGATGTAATAGACTAAATGTACATGACTGGTTAAGAGACTTGCCTGTGGATGACACAGCGAGTCAATGTAGGGTAGTAGAAGTAAGCTTCAAACAAGGAAGCCGAAAAGATTTTTTTAGAAACCCTACTTT
>CAMCHR010000059.1 GCA_945874755.1 Chitinophaga pinensis | reverse complement strand
ACGGTTTCTATCGCGACGTTTAGTTGCTTGTCTTACATCTTTTTTTGTTGCCGAATGATTTGCCATGTACTAATTAATTTTCAGGAGGGCAAAGGTAAGGGACTTGTGCAAATATTAAAAATTAAAATTAAAAAAAATAAAAATTGAGTGTAAGTAATTGAAAATCAGTTATTTAAATTGTTTCTAAAATTACATTTTTGAACCATTTGCGGGTAAATGTAAGCATATCTACAAAATCATCCTAAAAGACAGTGCTTTAGATCAAAATTTTACATACATTTTTAGCGCATTTTACTTTATTAATCAATCATTTAAACCGATATTTGTGAACCTTGTCCGACAAATAAACGAAAGGATATATAATGAAGGATTTTACCTACATCACCAATTCCCATCCAGCCTTTATAGAAGGCTTGTACCAACAATTTTTAACTGATCCAGCTTCAGTAGACCCAGATATCATTAAGTTTTTTGAAGGTTTCGATTTTGCCTTACAAAACGGGACAGCAGCACCAGTTCAAAGCATAGCTTCCCCTGTATCCAATGTAAGCGCGGATTGGGCGAATGAAATCAAAGTGTACCGTTTGATATTGGGCTATAGAAATAAAGGACATTTAATTGCTACGACCAATCCTATTCGAACGAGAAAAGATAGAGGTGCAAATTTAGATTTAGCATGCTTTGAATTGACAGAGGCAGATTTAGATAAAACATTTCAAGTAGGATCCTTCATAGGATTAGGTGCAACAACTCTAAAAAATATTCTTACACATTTACAAAAAACTTATGCGCATAGTTTAGGCATTGAGTTTAAATATATCTCTGATCAAAAAGTAATCGACTGGTTAACCAATGAATTTGAAAATAAATTCAGTCAACCAATTCCTTTAGATCAAAAAAAACATATTCTTGAAAAATTAAATCAAGGGGTGATTTTTGAAAAATTCTTACACACAAAATATATTGGACAAAAGCGTTTCTCTTTAGAAGGCGGAGAGTCTACGATTGCTGCATTGGATGCAATCATCAATACTGCAGGTGAGCATGGTGTAAAAGAAGTGGTGATTGGAATGGCGCATCGTGGAAGATTGAATGTACTAGCAAATATCATGGGTAAAACCTACGAACAAATATTTAGTGAATTTGAAGGTACTGCAGTGTTGGATCAAACCATGGGTAGTGGTGACGTGAAATACCATATGGGCTTTTCCTCTGAAGTGACCACTTTCAATCATAAAAAAGTGAATCTAAAATTGATGCCTAACCCATCGCATTTAGAAGCAGTAGATCCTGTTGTTTTAGGATTTGCAAGAGCTAAATCGGATGTATTGTATAATTCTGATGTATCCAAAATATTGCCAATTCTAATTCATGGAGATGCATCAGTGGCTGGACAAGGTATTGTGTATGAAATTTTACAGATGTGCCAATTGAATGGCTACAAGACTGGTGGTACAATTCACTTTGTCATTAACAATCAAATTGGCTTCACAACAGATTTTGATGATGCGAGAAGTGCGAACTATTGTACCTCAATAGCTGCAATGGTCCAAGCACCTGTAATACATGTGAATGGGGATGATGCAGAAGCAGTAGTGAAAGCGGTGCAGATTGCGACAACGTACAGACATTTATTCAAGAACGATATTTTCATTGACATGGTTTGTTATAGAAAACATGGCCACAATGAAGGAGATGATCCAAAATATACCCAACCTCAATTGTATAGTTTAATTGAGCAACATAAGAATCCAAGAGAAACTTATGCTGAATTTCTTTTACAAAATGGGGAGGCAAGTGCACAGGAATTAGCAAAGGAAATGGAAAAGAAATTCTGGTCTGATCTTCAAGAAAGATTAGATGAGGTGAAACAACATCCATTGCCGTATAAATACCAAGCACCAGAATTGGCATGGAAAGCAATGCGCAAAGCAACGAACGAAGATTTTCTTAGTTCACCTGATACTTCCATTACTGCTGATAAAGCGAAATCTATTTTTGATGCTTTAATGAAATGGCCATCTAGTTTTACACCATTGAAAAAAGTGGACAAATTAATTCAAGAGAAAATAAAGTTATACGAGACAGAAAAAAAGGTAGACTGGGCCACTGGTGAATTAATGGCTTATGCTTCTTTATTAGCAGAGGGTAAAACGGTTCGTATGAGTGGACAGGATGTGAAGCGTGGTACTTTTAGTCATCGTCATGCTGTTTTAGTAGATGAGAATACCAACGAACAATTCAACCGCTTGAATCAGGTTGCAGAAGGACAAGAACCCTTTAGAATTTACAACTCATTATTGAGCGAATACGGCGTACTTGGATTTGAATATGGCTATTCATTAGCCAATGCCGATGCGTTAGTCGTTTGGGAAGCACAGTTTGGTGATTTTTCAAATGGTGCACAAACCATCATCGACCAATTCATTGCAGCTGGTGAACAAAAATGGCAACGTCAAAATGGGGTAGTCATGTTATTACCACACGGTTACGAAGGGCAGGGGCCAGAACATAGCAGTGCAAGATTAGAGCGTTATTTACAATTATGTGCAGAGTACAATATGATCATCACCAATGTGACCACTGCTGCTAATTTATTCCATGCATTGAGAAGACAATTAACTTGGTCATTTAGAAAACCAATGATCAACTTCTCTCCAAAAGCGAATTTAAGAAGCCCCGCCACTTTTAGCCCGATGACAGATATAACAAATGGTAGATTCAAAGAAGTGATTGATGATCCATTTGTTCAAAAAGTGGAGGACGTTAAAAAAGTATTGTTCTGTTCTGGAAAGATTTATTATGAAATGGCAGAAAGACAAAAAACAGAACAAAGAACCGATATCGCTATTGTACGTTTAGAACAATTGTATCCATTGCCTGTTCAACAGCTTACGGCATTGCACCAAAAATATGGTAAAGCAATTTGGTTCTGGGTGCAAGAAGAACCTTTGAATATGGGTGCTGCAAGTTTCTTGCAAATGAATTTAAAGGCAATTAAATATGGGGTCATTAGTAGACAAGCAAGTGCTGCTACTGCAACTGGTTATGCTAAAGTGCACGCGAAAGAACAAAATGAAATAATAACAACTGCTTTTTCTATCTAAAATATTAAAATATGATTTCCATTAAAGTACCTACAGTAGGAGAATCTATTACAGAAGTAACTTTGTTAAAGTGGACTAAGCCAGAAGGCGCTTGGGTAGATCGCGACGAAGTAATTGCTGAATTAGAGAGTGAAAAAGCAACTTTCGAAGTGAATGCTGAACAAGCGGGCACTTTGCATCATAAAGCAAAAGAAGGAGATAGCATTTTAATTGGTGCTATTTTAGCAGATATCAATGAGACAGCTACTAAGCCAGCTGGCGAAGCGTCAAAACCTGCACCTGCAGCTCCTTCAGCTCCTACGGCTCCTAAGGCTCCAACGGCTCCTATGTCATCGGCACCTGTAACCAGTGTGCCAAATAATGTAAAAGCAACTCCAGTTGCAGCGGCAATCATTGCAGATAAACAAATAGACACCAATCAAATTAAAGCGAGTGGTTTTGCTGGAAAGATTACAAAAGTGGATGTATTAGATGCTTTAAATAATCCAGGTAAAATTCAATTTGCTGGACAAGATTTATTCTCTCGCAATGTGCGTCCAGAGAAAATGTCTAACCTAAGAAAAACAATTAGCCGTCGTTTAGTTGAGGCAAAAAATACGACTGCCATGTTAACTACTTTCAATGAAGTAGATATGACAGGCATTATGCAGATCAGAAAACAATACAAGGATAAGTTTAAAGAAGCACATGGTGTGAATTTAGGATTCATGAGTTTCTTTACAAAAGCATGTTCGATTGCATTAACTGAGTGGCCTACTGTAAATGCTTTCATTGACGGAGATCAATTGTTATACCATGACTATGCAGATATTAGTATCGCTGTAAGTACGCCAAGAGGCTTGACAGTGCCTGTGATTAGAAATGTGGAGAGCTTAAGCATGGCAGGTATCGAGAAAAAAGTGATTGAATTAGCAGGTAAGGCAAGAGATAGTAAGTTAACTGCAGAAGAATTAACTGGTGGTACTTTCACCATCACCAATGGTGGTGTATTTGGAAGCTTAATGAGTACGCCCATCATTAATATTCCTCAATCTGCTATTTTAGGGATGCATAAAATCCAAGATCGTCCAATGGCGGTGAATGGTGAAGTTAAAATTTTACCAATGATGTACTTAGCATTAAGTTATGATCACAGAATCATTGATGGTCGTGAGAGTGTAGGCTTCTTAGTAAGGGTTAAAGAGTTGTTAGAAAATCCAGCACTTTTATTAATTGCTAAAGATCCTGTAGCAAGTTTATTAGAATTATAATTAAAGTAAAAAGAATATCAGAAAGTCATGCAAAACATGACTTTCTTTTTTATAGCATGACGCATCAAAATCAACATCAAGAAACTGCTCAAAAATTAATCACAGCTTATCAAGGGCCGGAGCCTTTGGCTGCTTACTTGAAAAAATATTTTGCTGCCAATAAAAAACACGGAAGCAAAGATCGCAAGAGTATCAGTGCTTTTTGTTATGCGCATTTTAGGGACATGCATGCAAATTTTCCTTTACAAGAGGCTATATCAAAGGAAATAGATATCCCAACATTTATACATTCCCATACCATTAAGCCATTATTGTTTATTCGCATTCGACCTTGGCAAAAAGAGAAAGTGGTTGCTGCATTACTAGCAGCGTCTATTGAATATACCCAGGTGCATGAGCATTGCTTTGCATTTTCAAATACCACTGCTTTACAAAATGTATTGGCATTGAATAAAGAGGCTGTAATTCAGGATTTAAACTCACAAGCAATTGCTGAACTATTAAATTTTGTTCCAACTAGTATGGAAACACCTATCCATGTTTGGGATGCCTGTGCTGCAAGTGGGGGTAAAACCATTTTGATGTTTGATACGATGCAGAATATACGCATGCATGTATCGGATGTGAGAGAAAGTATTTTATTCAACGCAGATAAACGCTTACAAGAAGCGGGAATTCGTCCTGCAAGTGTCCAAGTGATTGATTTAACCGAACCATTTGATATCAAGAAGCCTTTTGACTTTGTATTTGCAGATTTACCTTGTTCTGGTTCTGGAACCTGGGGTAGGACGCCAGAACAAATTGCTTTTTTCAAAAAGAAAGATTTAACAAACTATACCGAGTTGCAATCAAAAATCATTACTAATATTTTACCTACTGTAAAATTAGATGGACACTTATTACTTGCAACTTGCTCTGTGTATGCTGCAGAAAATGAAGCACATGTTCAAGCAATTTTATCGCAGGGTCAATTTGAATTAATTAAGCAACAATATTTTATTGGCTACACAAAACAAGCAGACACCTTGTTTGGCGCTATACTAAAACGCCGCTCTGTATAATGCCTCCAGCAACCACATCGTCGCCTTCATAAAATACTGCACTTTGTCCGGGTGCAATACTCTTTACATTTTCGTAAAATCTTGCTTGAACACCCATGTCGGTATGCGATAAGGTACACAATGCACCAGTATCGTGGTACCTGATTTTTGCCATCAAGTCCATAGAGTTTGGAAGATGATCGTATTTGATCCAATTCATTTTTGCAACTAACATATCGTTCTTATCTAAGTCTACTTCATCTCCTATCACCACAATATTTTTTTCAGGATCAATCGCTGTAACATAGACTGGATGGCCCATTGCTAATTCTAAACCTTTTCTTTGACCAATGGTATAAAATGGATAGCCTTTATGTTTGCCTAATCTTTTTCCTTTGGTATCTATAAACCATCCTCCATTTACTTTTTCTTCTAATCCATCTACACGACGTTTTAAGAAACCTCTATAATCATTGTCAGGCACGAAACAAATTTCGTAGCTCTCACTTTTTTTAGCCAGTTCTGGATAGCCCATATCAATGGCCATTTGTTTGATATCTTTTTTGTGCATGCCACCAAGTGGAAGAATGGTGCGCTTTAATAAATCCTGATCCACGCCCCATAGCACATAGCTTTGGTCCTTGGTTTCATCTAATCCTTTTGAAATCACATAACGTCCATTATCGTGTTGACGGACTTTAGCATAATGCCCTGTGGCAATGAATTCGCAACCCAATGCATCTGCTCTTTTAAGTAAGGCGCGCCATTTAATATGCGTGTTGCACATTACACAAGGGTTGGGGGTTCGGCCAGCTAAATATTCTTCTACAAAATTTTCAATGACAAAGTCACCAAATTCTTCTCTGATATCTAATATATAATGCGGAAAGCCATTGTTCACCGCCGCCATTCTAGCGTCGTTGAATGAATCGATATTGCAACAGCCTGTTTCCTTGCCATTGGCATTGCTGGTGGAATAATCCCATGTTTTCATGGTAATTCCGACTACTTCATATCCTTCGTTGTGTAAGAGAATTGCAGCGACTGTGCTATCTATTCCGCCGCTCATTGCGACAAGTACTTTTCCTTTTTTGCTCATTTTTCGGTGGCCAGTTAAAAGTTGGCTTGGCACAAAAGTCATAAAAAATTACTATCTTCATTCCCTTAGAAAATTAAAATATACAATATGATAAAGTTACAAGTGATTGGAAATTTAGGCAAGGACGCCGTGGTGAATAACGTAAATGGCAAGTCTGTCATCAATTTCAACGTAGCGCATACAGAAAAATACAAGGATGCGCAAGGGGTACAAAAAGACAGAACTACTTGGGTAGATTGTTCTTATTGGACAGATCGTACTGCTGTGGCACCTTATTTAAAGAAGGGTACACAAGTCTATGTAGAAGGCACACCAGATGTAAGATCCTATACCACAACAGATGGCCGTCAAGGGGCATCTTTGACCTTAAGAATCGTTTCGGTACAATTATTAGGTGCGAAACCTTCAGGTGGATCAGGTGGAGAACAACCAAACTATGGTGGGGATTCTAATCCTACTCAAAGCTATAATCCTGCTCCAACAGCAGCAGCTGATAGCAATGAAGCAATGGACGATTTACCATTCTAATATTATTTAAGCTTTAGCTCAAAAGGTGTACTTGTCAGTACACCTTTTTTATTTGTAAATTTGTGCCATGGAATCAAATCATCATTATACATACCAACAATTAGCTGTATTTGCAGAAGCTGTATTTTTAAAAATGGGCTGTACTGATTCAGATGCAGCATTGGCGACTAAAGTATTGTTATCTGCCGATTTAAGAGGCATTGATAGTCATGGAATTGCTCGATTGGTGGGTTATGTAAGATTATGGGAACTTGGAAGGATCAATGCCACACCCGATATTAAGATAGTCCATGAAACCCCTTCTACGGCTGTGATTGACGGTGACAGAGGTTTAGGATTGATTGTTGCTCCAAGAGCGATGGAGATTGCCATGGAGAAAGCTAGACAAGTTGGAACGGGGTGGGTGAGTGTCAAAAACAGCAACCATTTTGGCATTGCTGGTTACCATGCCATGATGGCTTTGGAACAAGAGATGATTGGTATTGCAATGACCAATGCAAGTGCTTTAGTAGCACCGACCTATGCAGCAGAAAAATTATTAGGCACCAATCCAATAGCAGTAGCGGTACCTGCTGGTGATGAAGCACCTTTTGTAGCTGATTTTGCAACGACCACTGCAGCAAATGGTAAATTAGAAATTGCACAAAGAAACAATATTACCATTCCATTTGGTTGGGCACAAGACGCGGATGGAAATGCGACTCAGGACGCCAATATTTTAAAAAACGGCGGGGCATTATTGCCTTTAGGATCAGAGAAAGAACAGGGTAGTCATAAGGGATATGCATTAGGGTCAATTGTAGATATATTTTCGGCTGTTTTAAGTGGTGCAAGTTTTGGCCCATGGGCACCTCCTTTTCCTGCCTATGTAACTATGCCAGAAAATATGCCAGGGGAAGGCCTTGGCCATTTTATCGGTGCGATGCGTATTGATGCTTTTAGACCCGCAGCTGATTTTAAATCCAATATGGATCTTTGGTTGAATCGTTTTAGAAAAGCAACGCCAGTAAAAGGATATGAAAAAGTATATGTAGCAGGAGATATAGAACGCAGCATGGAAATAGTAAGAATGCAAAACGGCATTCCATTAGTGCAAAATGTTCAAAATGATTTAATAGCATTGGCAGAAAAAATGTCCTTGTATTTTGAACGCAAGAGCTAACAGTTGTTTATACCTTTTCTAATTAACTTTGGTATACTTATTTAAGATGAATCCTTTAAAATAGCGATGGAATGAAAGTAATGAAATTTGGTGGTACAAGTGTTGGTAAGCCAGAGAGAATGCATCAGATTGCAGAATTGATAACAGCAGCTAAGGAGCCAGTAATAGTGGTGCTAAGTGCATTAAGTGGAACGACCAATGCGCTAGTAGAGATAAGTAATCGATTGGCTGCTTCAGATAAGCAAGGTGCAACTGAAAAAATAGCAATATTAGAAAATTATTATCAAAATTTTATACATGATTTATTACAAGATGCTTTTTTACATGCTAGGGCAAAAGAAATATTGAATGAGCATTTTGAGTTTTTAAAAATTACGCAGAAAATTTCTTTGAGCGATGCATTGAATAAAGACATTTTAGCTCAAGGAGAATTGATGAGTACTAAGTTATTTTCTTTGTTTTTAGAGCAAGCTAAAATTGAACATACATTATTGCCTGCGCTAGATTTTATGCGTCTTGACCAAAATGAGGAACCAGACCTAGCGTTGATACAAGAAAAGTTAAATGGGTTACTTGCGAATTATTCAACTAGCAATATTTTTGTTACACAAGGATATATCTGTCGAAATTCAAAAGGCGAAGTAGATAATTTAAAGAGAGGAGGTAGTGATTACACCGCTTCTTTAATTGCTGCTGCAGTAAATGCGAGTGTTTGTGAAATTTGGACAGATATTGATGGCATGCACAACAACGACCCAAGAGTGGTGGATAAAACCGTAGCCATTGAGCAACTAAGTTTTGATGAAGCAGCCGAGTTAGCTTATTTCGGAGCAAAAATTTTGCATCCAACTTGTATATGGCCTGCTCAACAAGAAAATATCCCTGTGAAATTGTTAAATACAATGGAACCAACTGCTGCTGGCACAGTCATTAAGAAAGAAGCAGGTACAGTAGGGGTGAAAGCAGTGGCTGCGAAGGATAATATTATTGCTATTAAAATAAAGAGCAGTCGAATGCTTTTGGCATATGGTTTTTTAAGAAAAATATTCGAAGTGTTTGAGAAATACAAAACACCTATTGATATGATTACCACTTCGGAAGTAGCTGTATCAGTAACTATTGATAGCGATATACATTTAGATGAGATCATTACTGAGTTAAACAATATTGCTTCAGTAGAAGTAGAGAAAAATCAAACTATTGTTTCTATTGTTGGAAACGAAATTGCTAAAACCGATGCGATACTTAATAAACTATTTCAATCTATTAATGAGATACCAGTGACCATGGTAAGTTATGGGGGCAGCCCACATAATATTAGTTTGTTGATACCTAGTGAGCATAAGACTAAAACATTACAATTGATAAACAAAGGATTATTTGATTTATAAACGACTTTTAGATCATTTATACCATTGGGAAATGATTTTATCAAATCGGGACAATATAAAAGGGGGATAGATTTTCATCTATCCCCCTTTTATATTGTCTTTCTAAATTTTTAGTTCTACTAAAATTAAATAAACAATAAAAAATCTTAAGAGTATTATTTATCTAAATTTATATTTTATTAAATTTAGATAAATAATAACGCGTCTCCATAAGAGAAGAAACGGTATTTGTCTTTAATTGCTTTTTTATAAGCTTCCATTGCTAATTCATATCCTGCAAAAGCGCAAGACATAATTAACAAACTTGTTTTAGGCAAGTGGAAATTGGTTACTAAGCTATCTGCAATATTAAAATTATAAGGAGGATGGATAAAATGATTCGTCCATCCTTCTGCTGGCTTCAATAAACGTTGTGCTGTAACACTGCTTTCCATTGCACGCATTCCAGTGGTTCCAATGGAGCAAATACGACGACCGTTTTCTTTTGCTGTATTAATAATTTTACAAGCCTCTTCATCAATCTTAAAGTATTCAGCATCCATTTTATGTTTACTTAAATCTTCTACTTCAATTGGCCTGAAAGTGCTTAAGCCAGTGTGTAAGGTCACTTCTGCAAAACGGATACCTAAAATTTCTGAACGCTTAATTAATTCTTTACTAAAGTGCAAGCCTGCAGTAGGCGCAGCTACCGCACCTTCATGCTTTGCGTATACAGTTTGGTATCTTTCTTTATCATCTTCATCAGGCTTACGCTTGATGTATTTAGGCAAAGGTGTTTCTCCTAAAAATTCTAACATTTTTTTGAATCCTTCGTCATCTCCTTCCCATAAAAAACGGATGGTACGACCACGACTTGTGGTGTTGTCAATAACTTCTGCAACTAATTCTTCGTTTTCACCAAAGTACAATTTGTTACCCACACGAATTTTTCTTGCGGGATCAACAATCACATCCCATAAACGGTTAGGCTTATTTAATTCTCTTAATAAGAATACTTCAATCTTAGCGCCAGTTTTTTCTTTACGGCCATACATTCTGGCAGGAAATACTTTAGTGTTATTTACTACGAATACATCCTTGTCATCATAGTACTCTAATAAGTCAGAGAAATGACGATTCTCCATGTGTCCGTTTTTACGGTTTACCACCATCAGTCTACTGTCTTCTCTTCTTTTTGTGGGGTACTGGGCAATCAGGTTTAAAGGTAGGTCGTACCTAAATTGGGAAAGTTTCATTTGTGTCTATTTTTTGGTGATAGCCACATTAAGTTTACTACAGCCTTACGGGGCAGTTCGCTTCATGTTACGGCATGAAAATTATGGAGGCAAATGTACAAAATCGCCGTAAATTTGCCAATATAAGATTTGCCCTAA
>CAMCHR010000058.1 GCA_945874755.1 Chitinophaga pinensis | reverse complement strand
TGGTGCAAAAAAGGCAATATCATCAAAATCCACAATTGATTTGGTAAAATTAGCGCGCATGTTCACCTTGTGCATGTATTTCCTAAAGTCAGCATTAAGATCTTGGTATTCCATAGCGTAGTAATTACCAATACTACTATTATTTGTTTTTAAGGTCAAAGCTGCTAATTCCATGATTTGTGGGGTCATTCTAAATTGAGTAGCCAATTTTTTGATCACAAATCCTGATCTTTCTTTCAAGGATAATTTTACATTTGCGCTGATGGTATCTGCAATAAAATTCGCGTTATCAATACTGGCATTCAGGTCTTGCATCCGAATATGCTCACCATCAAAATGTGGAACGGGTTGTCCAAAGCCGTATTCAATCCAAATTTTTCCTTGTATAATTTCAATTTTTTTAGCTAAAATATTTAAACCAGAGGGATTAAAATACATTTCCTTTTTGAGTGACTTCCTTTTTTTTATTTTATTCATAGGAGCCAATCCTGGCTTGTCTAAAAGATAATAAAAGGGTTTGTCCAGTATCAGTTTTTCAATTTCAATTTTTTTACCTTTAAATTGGTTGAAATTAGCGAGTACATGTTTTGCTTCAAACTTTGTGGTAGATCCTATCCACTCGTCATCTTGAATCAATTGAATATTGGTTAAATCAATTTTCTTTAAATCAAATGATTGGTCGGAGGTGGTGCTTGTATCTTTTGATTTAAAATAGTTAACTATAAATTGGTAATTCCATACCGGACTTTTTCTGTGTAAATAGACTTTTGCTTTCTCTAATCCAATATATCCAAGCACAGGGTCCTTACTAGAAAATAATAGGTCAGTAACCCTAAGTTTAAGTGTTTGTGCAAATAATAAAGTATCTTTTTGTTGATCCCTAATGAGGACATTTTTAATATCCACTCTATTGAATAAAGAAAAAGTTAAACCATCTAATTGAAATTCAGCACCCAAGGACTGGCTCATATTAGACGCAATCTGACGACCAATTTTTTCTTGCACTATTGGTAAAAGCAAGAGTAAGTAGGAGAGCAAAAGCAATCCCACAAAACTGGCAATCAGTATACGAATATAAATAAGCTTATTTTTGACCAAGGGGATTTTCTTTATTTATTTTAAATGCATTAATACCCTGCAACACTATCATCACCTCGTTTATCACCTGCAGCAACCCTGTTCCCGTTAGGAAGTATCATGATGCCGTCCATTCTACCAAATGCATATCTTTTATTCACTATGTATCCCTTTTCTTTTAAGGCATTGATTGTTTTTTCTGGAAAATCTGCTTCAACGTTTATGTTATCAGGAATATGTTGATGGTGAAACCTTGGTGCATCGATAGCAGCTTTTAAAGACATATTATGGTCAATGATATTCACTAGGCCTTCATATACTTGGTTTGGTATGGTTGTACCACCTGGTGTACCAATGTTGATATAGGGTTGATTGTTTTTTGTCACAAGGGTAGGTGTCATTGAACTCAACATTCTTTTTCCTGGTTGAATCGAATTGGCTTCACCACCTAATGCACCATACATATTGGGCACACCTGGTTTAATACTAAAGTCATCCATTTCATTATTTAAAAGAAAACCAGCTCCTCCAACAATGGTTTTATTACCATAGCCACCATTTAGCGTGGTGGTAACAGAGACCATATTTCCAGCCTCGTCTATCACACTAAAATGGGTTGTTTCCTCACTTTCTTTTGCGACACCTGCTTGAATCATTTTACTATTTCCTGCAACACCTGGCTGGTAATTTTTCATACGTTCTTGTGCATATGCATTGCTTGTTAAAGTGGTAGTAGGCACTTTCCAGAAATCTGGATCACCCATATGCTCTGCTCTATCAGCATAGGCTCTTCTCTGTGCCTCTACCATTAAACTTACAGATTCAAATGTGTTTGCGCCCATTACAGAAACCGGATAGGGGGCAATCATTTGCATCATTTGTGCAATTAAAATACCACCACTTGATGGAGGTGCAAAACTGATGATATGGTATCCTCTGTAATCAAATTCAATTGGATTTCTAAATTTTGGGGTATATATTTTTAAATCCTCTAAACTAATTACCCCTTTACTATTTTTCATTTCTTCCACAATCATAGCTGCAGTTTCACCTTCATAAAATCCGGCTTTACCATTTTGTTGAATACGAAGGATGGTGGCTGCTAATTCTGGTTGATACAAAGTGTCACCGGCTTTCCAATACTCTTTTCTTGAAAAGGCAGATGCTTGCGCACTATGTTTGATAAAGTTCTTTCGTTCCGCATTTAAACTTCTTGCTTCACTTTCTGTGATCACAAATCCATCAGCTGCTAATTCGTAGGCTGGTTGTAAAAGTTGTTTCATGGTCTTTTTTGCAAATGGATGCGCGCTAAACATACCTGCTACACTGCCAGGGACACCAGATGCAGATGCGCCTAATTTAGACATGCCTTCTATAGGATTGCCTTTTTCATCTAAATACATATCTCTATGTGCTTTACTTGGTGCTGCCTCACGAAAATCGATGCCCATTAAAACACCTTCTTTGTTTCTAGACAATAAAAATCCGCCACCACCAATATTTCCTGCTCCAGGAAAAACAACTGCAAGGGTAAATTGAACTGCAATGGCAGCATCAAAGGCATTACCTCCATCTTCCATGATTGCTGCACCCACCATACTCGCTAATGGATGCGCCGAAGTTACTGCTGCTTTTTGAAAGGATTGCTCCTTCACAACAGTATATTGATAGGGATTGATTTGAGGATGTTGCTTAAAAAATTGCTGTGCACTGCCTGAATTGCTCAACTGAAATAGGGCCAAAACAAGGAGGCAAAAAACCTGAATTTTCTGTTTCATAGAAGTTAGATTGAACCGTTAAATTACTTAATTATTTAGGTATCAACAACTCATGACTAGGGTTGTGTAAAACTATCTACCATTGCTGCCTTTTACCAACCCTATAATGACTATTTTTAAGCTCAATTAATAGCTATTTTATGCAACAAAAATCTGTGTTAAAATCCATTTTGTGGGTAAGTTTAATGATCCTTCCATTGTCATTGTGTGCTCAAGTTCTGAGTCCAGAACAATTTTTGGGTTATAAAGTGGGCACTCGCTTTACCAGACACCACCAAATTGTCAATTATTTTACAGCTATTGCAGCTGCTAAATCCGACATGGTAAAATTGATTCCTTATGGTAAGACCAATGAAGGAAGAGATTTAATGGTAGCAGCTATTGGTACCGCAGAAAATATTAAAAATTTAGAGCAAATTAGAAAACACAATCTTGGGCTAGTAGAAGGTACAGTGCAAGATTTGAATCAACCGGGAATCGTTTGGTTGAGTTATAATGTGCATGGCAATGAGCCTGCATCTTCAGAAGCAGCGATGTTGACTTTGTTTGCGTTAGTGGATCCCAAAAACAATGAAACTAAAAATTGGTTAAAAAATACAGTGGTGATGATTGATCCTTGTATCAATCCAGATGGTCGTGATAGATATGTGAACTGGTATAATAATGCAGTTGGATCAACCTACAATACAGACCCAGCAGCGAGAGAACATATGGAGCCTTGGCCAGCTGGAAGAACCAATCATTATAATTTTGATTTGAACAGAGATTGGGCTTGGCAAACACAATTAGAGACACAACAAAGAATACCGCTTTACCAAAGTTGGTACCCTCAAGTGCATGTAGATTTTCATGAACAAGGATACAACGCGCCTTATTATTTTGCCCCTGCAGCAGAGCCTTTACATGATGTGTTAACGCCTTGGCAAAAATCTTTCCAAGATCAAATTGGAAAAAATCATGCAAAATATTTTGACCAAAATAATTGGTTATTCTTTACGAAAGAAAGATTTGACCTTTTGTATCCATCTTATGGTGATACCTATCCAATGTACAATGGTGCAATTGGGATGACCTATGAGCAAGGAGGAATTAGTGCAGGCTTAGGTGTAGAAGACAATAGTGGTGACACAGTTACATTGGTAGCAAGAGCAACGCATCATTTTACAACAAGTTTATCTACTATAGAAATTAGCGCGGCGAATCAAACAAAACTATTGGAGAATTTTAAAAAATATTTTGACAATAGTCGTCAAGGAACAGTCTCTGAATTTAAAACTTTTATCATGACTGCTAAAAATGCAAGTCAATTAGAAGGATTAGCTAGTTTATTAAAAAAGAACAACATTGAATATGGGACTTTAAAAAATGCGGATATAAAATTTAAAGCATTTGATTATTACACAAAAAAGGAAGGAGATTTTATCAACGAAGGCTATACATTAGCAGTTAATGCCAATCAAGTGCATAGTGTATTGGCACGCGTATTATTAGAGCCAATTACTCAGGTAAATGATTCTAATACCTATGATATCACTGCATGGTCATTGCCTTATGCCTATGGCGTTCATGGATTTGCGACGACGCAACTTATGCCTATAGAGCCTGGTTTTAAAGTGATTGCACCAGCTATTACGACAAGTGCATATGGTTATATGATTCCTTATCATTCTTTTGCAACTGGTAAAGCTTTGGCGCAATTGTTAAAGAATAAAGTAAAAGTTCGTTATGCAGAAAAAGCATTCACCATGAATGGAAGAAATTTCGAGATTGGGACATTGATTGTACTAAAAACGAGTAATCAGGCAAATTGGAGTGACATTACAAAGGCGGTTTGTAGCAGTTTAAATATCGAAGCAGTTGCAGTGAACACAGGGTATGCAGAGAAAGGGGCTGATTTTGGCTCACCTGATATTCCAATCATTAATCATGCGCCAAGAGTAGCCATGTTAACTGGTGAATATGTGGCGGCATTATCTGCAGGAGAAATGTGGAACTTTTTTGAGCAACAATTAAACTATCCAATCACTCAATTAACCTATACTCAATTAAATAGAGTCGATTTAGACAACTATGATGTGTTGATTGCGCCAGATGGGCAATACCGAGATTTGAATTCAAAACCAACTACAGACAAGCTTCAAGCATTTGTTAGAAAAGGTGGGGTATTGATTGCTTTAGAAAATGCGGCAAGTACCTTAGCATCCAATGCAGATTGGGGGATTAAAGTAAAAGAAAATGCAAAAGAAGAAAAACCAACTGTGCAACAAATTTTGAAATATTCAGATAGAGAAAAAGAATCTATTAAAAGTTCAATCCCTGGTGCCATTTATAAAACCTATATGGACGAAACACATCCATTGGGATTTGGTACTGGTGGTATGTATTTTAGTTTAAAGCAAGACATGGTATTGTATGAGCCATCTAATAGTGCATGGAATGTAGGTAGCTTTAAGAAAGACAGTTATATCACTGGTTTTGCTGGTGTAAAAGCGAAAGCTGCTTTAACAGAAGGGGTACTACTAGGGGTAAAACAAATTGGAGCTGGAAAAGTGGTGTATATGGCAGATGATCCAATTTTTAGAAATTTCTGGGAAGGTGGAAAATTAATTTTAACCAATGCTGTTTTTTTACACGGTCAATAAATAATAATACCGCAACCTATCCAAATCAATAATCGATGAAGCAACGTAGAAAAATAAGTTTTTTGATGCTACTTGTAATTGGACTTGGAATTGGGTGGATGCTCAAAAATGTAAAAATTGGATTGATCATTGGTATTGTGATGGGCTTACTCCTCACTAGCTTTGTGAATCCATCCAAAGCGAGTGGCAAGGGTAAAAGCGATCAATCCTAATCCTGTTACAATCAATCCACTTAACATCATTTTAGGTCCGGTGGAATAAAAAATAGCTGCCCAAATAAGAATGGCGATAAACAAAGGGATAGGGAAGAAGGGCATTTTCCATGGGAAAAATCCGCTGCCTTTTCTTTTGTATAAAATCAATAATCCAATGGCTTGACCAATAAATTGAATCATGATACGCATAGCGAGTATGCCGTCAATCACTTCCTTTAATCTAAAGAGTAAGCTAAATACAAATGCAATCGCACCCAGTACCAATAAGGAGCGATGCGGAAAATGTAATCTAGGATGTAGTTTGGCGAAAAAGGCGAAAAAAGATTTATCCTGCGCAGCAGCAAAAGGAATCCTGCTATAACCAAGGGTGGCCGAAAAAACAGAAGCAAATGCGACCATTAAAATAAGAATTGTTGCAATCGCACCTGCATTTTGTCCGTATAAGGTTTTGATATAGTCACTTACTACAAACTTACTATTCACAATCGTTTCAAATGGTAATACACTTGCCACACTGACATTCATAGCCAAGTATAAAATAGAAATTCCCGTGATAGAAATAAACATACTTCTTGGAATATTCTTAGTTGGATTTTTAATCTCTGCTCCCAAGTGACAAACATTGTAATAGCCTAAATAACTGTATACTGTTTTCACACTTGCAAATCCTAGTGCTGCAACAAGGCCGTATTCTATTTTAAGGCCATCATTGATGTGCATTATGGGCTCCATAAAATTACCATGTGCAATGCCTCCAAAGATGATCCATAAAAGTGTCGTAATTACACCCACCCATAATAGCACTGAAATTCGACCAATGGATTCAATATTTCGATAGAGTAAACTAATCACTAAAATCACCACAGCGCCACTCACTAATTTCTCTTGTATAAAACTTAAATGAAAAAAGTAATTTGCATATTGTGAAAAACCAATGGCGGCAGATGCAATCACCAACGGGGCTTGAATCATCGTTTGCCATACAAATAAGAAGCTCATTAATTTACCCCATTTACCACCGTATCCTTCCTTTAGAAAATGAAAACTGCCACCTGCTTTTGGCAATGCTGCTCCTAGTTGGCTCCATACCATGGCATCTACAAAAGACAAAATTGCACCAGCAATCCAGGCATATAAAAAATAAGGGCCACCCATGATCTGCGCCACCACACTCAATACTACAAAGGGACCAATGCCTACCATATCAATCATATTGATGGCAGTTGCATGTAAAAGACTTAATTTGCGATCTAATTTAGGATTCATCTTAGCAACAAGATAATCATAAAAATGTACAATTATGATCGATTCATTCAAGCAAGTAAGCTGGGCCAATTCGGCTTCTATTTATGAAGTGAATATTCGTCAATATACTGCAGAGGGTACATTTAAAGCATTTGAAAAGCACCTTCCAAGAATCAAAGACATGGGAATTGATATTGTATGGTTGATGCCTATTACGCCCATTAGTCAAGTGCATAAAAAAGGAAGTCTAGGAAGTTATTATGCATGCAGTAGTTATACAAAAATCAATCCTGAATTTGGTACTGAAGCTGATTTTAAAGACTTGGTAGATGCTGCACATACATTGGGTATGAAAGTGATTATGGATTGGGTAGCCAATCATACTGGAAGTCAGCATGAATGGATGCAGGAAAATCCTAATTGGTTTGCACAAGATGCATCAGGCGTTTTTTCTGAACGCAATGGATGGGAGGATGTAGTTGATTTAAATTTTGACAATTCATTGATGCGTATTGCGCTTATTGATGCAATGGAATTTTGGGTGCGTCAATTTAATATAGATGGCTTTAGGTGTGATATGGCGCATTTAGTACCATTGGATTTTTGGATAGCAGCCAGAACCAAATTGCAAGATTCAAAAATATTATATTGGTTGGCAGAATGCGAAGACATTGCATATCATCAAGTATTTGATACCAGCTATGCTTGGTCTTGGATGCATGCATCCCAAAAATTAGGAAAAGGGGAGGACGGATTGCATGAAGTTTATACTATTTTACATCAATATGCACAATACCCAAAAGGTGCTTCTAAATTATTTTTTACTTCAAACCATGATGAGAATAGTTGGAATGGAACAGAATACGAGAAGTATGGCAAAGCTGCAAAAGCATGGGCCGTATTTACACTTACTTGGAATGGCCAACCATTAATTTACAGTGGACAAGAATTACCCAATCATAAAAGGCTTGCATTTTTTGACAAGGACCAGCTTCATTGGACATCCGAAAAACCATTGCTGCATGATTTTTATAAAACTTTATTGACTGCAAGAAGACAATTTCCGGTCTTAGCTGCTGGCAGCATATTTAATTTACCAACAGACAATGCTGTAATGGCTTACTTTAAACAAGATCAAGGGCAAACGGCCTTGGTCATTTTAAATTTTTCTGCAGAAAGGCAGCAGGTGCATGTGAAGCATGAAGCATTCACTGGAAAGTTTACCAATCTATTTTCTGGACTTAGTTTTGAATTCAATGCTGATAGCCAATTTGAATTGATGCCTGGAGAATTTATTGTGTACCTGAAAGGAAGCATTTAATCATTCAAAATAAATCTACCCACGTTTTGCCTGTTGGTAGCTAATAAACTCCATCATTTCGGCTAAACTAAAACTACTTAAATTTTGTGCTGCAGTAAGTCCTGCTTTTTGTGCTACTAAAATACCATATGCACAATCTTCAAATCCATCAATGGCATGCGCATCTGGATTAATGGATATCAACACATCTTCTTGCATAGCTTGACCTATATAACGCCAGTCCATATCCAATCTTCTTGGATGTGCATTTAATTCAATCACAACATCATTTGCTGCGCAGGCCTTAATGATGGCCTCATGGTTAATCGGGTATCCTTTTCGGCTTAACAACAAACGACCTGTAGCATGCCCTAAAATGCTTGTGTAAGGATTTTCAATGGCATTGATCAAGCGCATCATCGCTTTTTCCTCGGTCATTTTTAAATTTGAATGTACAGAAGCAATCACTAAATCAAATAAATCTAAAATTTCATCTGGATAATCTAGACTGCCATCATTTAAAATATCAGATTCTATACTTTTGAAAATAACAAAAGGGGCCAATTTTTTATTTAATAATTCAATCTCTTTATGTTGCGCTCTAATCCGATCTTCTTGCAAACCATTAGCATAAAATGCAGATTTTGAGTGGTCACTAATGACTAAGTATTCCAATCCTTGCGCTTTTGCTGCGAGGGCCATTTGTTCTATCGTATGTAAGCCATCACTCCAACTGCTATGGGAATGGATAATGCCTTTAATATCGGATGTTTGAATGGTTGGATTTAATCCTTTTGTTTTTGCTTGCTGAATAATGGACGGATCCTCTCTTTGAGCGGAAGGAATAAATGGTATTTGCACTTGTTCAAAAATGGCTAATTCAGAAGGAAAGGGTATTTGTGCATTAAAATTTGGAACTGCCTGCCATGCCAACCAAAATTCCGGGCTACAAGCAAGGCTAAAATCTTGTATAAAAAATTGGGGTTCAGGTACAATATGCCACCTCAATTCAAATTGATCCGGCCCCTTGCAACTTAAATAATCATTTGTAGTGTCAAGTATAAATCCTTTTGCTTCTAACCAATCTGATAATATTGTGTGAGAGGTAGTGGTTACAATATCTAAAAAATCTAAGGTTTCCATCTGCCTTTTGAAATGACCAGACACCTGATGCTGGTTATTTGGAAACTGAAGGGACAATGCATTTTCAATTTGCGCTACAATGGTTTGTACTTGTTGGTATAAGAAGCTGCCTTGGTTTTGTAAGTAATAATTTAGGGCTTCCTGAATACTTTGTTGGGTCTTTGCACCAAACCCTTTATAGTTGATGAGTCTATTTTCCTCGCAGGCATATAATAGTTCTCCAATACTTTCGATTCCCAATTCTTTCCAAATGGTAATGATCTTTTTGGGGCCTAAGCCTTTGATTTTTAACATTTCTAAAATCCCAGCCGGGGTCTTTTCAATATAGTCCTCTAGGATTTGTAGCTTTTTTGTGGCCAATAAATCCACAATTTTTTGTGCCAAAGCATCTCCAATACCTCTAATTCCTGCAATTTGAGCCGGTGACATGGCTTCCAAAGGGTCATTCAACCGGTCTAGGGTATATGCTGCGTTACTGTATGATTTTATTTTGAAAGCATTTTCACCATGGATATCCATCAGTTTAGCTAAGAGGCTAAAATACTCGGCAATTTCATAATTGTGCATGGGCAAATATAAATAAAACTAAGTTGAACATGCAAAGGTGGGAGAGGTAGGGGCAAAAAAAAACCCCCGATAATATCGAGGGTCTTTCAATATTATCCGAAGATAATTATTTCTTTTTAGCAGCTTTCTTCTTAGGAGCAGCTTTCTTAGCAGCTTTCTTAGCAGCCTTCTTAGGAGCAGCTTTCTTAGCAGCCTTCTTAGGAGCAGCTTTCTTAGCAGCTTTCTTCTTAGGAGCAGCTTTCTTAGCAGCCTTCTTAGGAGCAGCTTTTTTAGCAGCTTTCTTAGGAGCAGCTTTTTTAACTACTTTCTTTGCAGCTTTTTTTGGAGCAGCTTTTTTAGCCGCTTTTTTTGCAGTTGCCATGTTTTTTAGATTTAATGGTTAGTAAATATGCACTAAAAGTAAAAACTTTTTTAATAACTACAAAAAATATTTTTTAAGCCACTAATTCAACAGGAACTATAGAAACTGTCGTTTTGTTATTTTTACCCTTTTTGAACTCAACAATTCCGTCTGTTAGAGCGAAAATGGTGAAGTCAGACCCTAATCCAACGTTCTTACCAGGGTGGTATTGAGTACCTCTTTGACGAATTAAGATATTGCCATTTAAAGCTGGTTGTCCACCATATATCTTAACGCCTAATCTTTTACTTTGTGAATCACGGCCGTTCTTAACGGATCCTTCACCTTTTTTGTGTGCCATAGTATCTTAGTTTAAGCTATGTTTTCGATTTTGATTTGAGTATAGTGCGTTCTGTGACCGTGTTTCTTGCGGAAACCCTTTCTCCTCTTCATTTTAAAAGCGATCACTTTATCACCTTGAACTAGGTCGTTTGTAATTTCAGCCTTCACTACCGCTTTAGTCGCGAAAGAGATGCTGCCATTATTATCAACGAATATTACATCATTGAATTCAACTTTGTCTCCGGTTTTACCTTGCAGGTGAGGTACATACAAGCTATCTCCTGCTTGTACTTTGAATTGTTGTCCTGCGATTTTAACTACTGCTAACATAATTGTCCAAAATTAGGAGGGCAAAGGTAATTATAATTATC
>CAMCHR010000057.1 GCA_945874755.1 Chitinophaga pinensis | reverse complement strand
TCCAATAGGAAAAGAAGTAGGGGGGCGATAAGTGTACCGTTTATTAGTTCTTTTCTCCTTTCGGATGGCAGGGTGAACAATAAACAAATCCTCCTGCTGTTGCGCTGCGAAGATAGGGCAGAATCAAATGATGGCAAAATAATACCAATGCTTATTGATAACTAGCCACTACTTCCACATCTATTTGATCGGCAACCATCTTAATCAACAATCCACCAATGCCAAAATCCTTAAGTGAAACTGTAAAGGTAGCTGTCGCTTTAGGCAACCCTTTTGTAATGACAATCACGCCCTTAGTCTCCATGGCTTTGTTGACACCATGCACTTGCATATTGCCTTTAACAATGATGGGGTAGCTGCCGTCCTTCGTAAAATTAACAGACTTGATATTGGTGATTTGGCCATTGAAAAAACCACGCGGAAATTTTTCTGACTCCACATATTCCTCATTAAAATGCTTTTGCATCAAATCCATTTCGAAACTAAAATCTTTCATGAGCATGATGAAACTCAATTTCCCATTGGCTTCTAGGCGACTCACCACTTTTGTATTGGTAGCGTCAATGTCTTTGTCATCTACTGCAATGAATCTTACAGTCGCAGCTTTAGTACTATATATTTTCTGTGCTTGAACTTGCCCAAAAGTAAAAAGGGCTAATAATATTGCAATGCTACTTGTTTTCATAAGTTAATGTTTAAACATTAAAGTTAGTGATGATCCTTTATATAGCCAAATAGGTATGATTCAAATAGGGCTTCACTTCAAATAACAATTTACTTGATGTATTGTTGGATGGGTTGGCGGTTGGAGATACTCTTGCCCAAGGTCATTTCGTCTGCGTATTCTAATTCGCCTCCAAAGGCAATACCTCTTGCAATGGTCGTGACTTTGCATGCATTGCCCGTCATTTTCTTTTGAATATAATAGATGGTTGTATCGCCTTGGATGGTTGGATTTAAAGCAAAAATCAACTCTGTAACAGCATTTTTTTGAATGCGCTCCATCAAAGGTTCAATGGTCAATTGTTCTGGGCCAATGCCATCCAATGGAGAAATAATACCGCCCAATACATGGTATGTGCCATGGTATTGACTGGTATTTTCAATCGCAATCACGTCTCTAATATTCTCCACTACACAAATGATTTCCTTGGATCTGGAATTGTTCGAACAGATAGAACAGATAGGGCCATCACTGATATTGTAACAGTTCTTACAAAATTGTATCTCCTTTCGCATTTTAACTAAGGCTTCACTAAACTGGGTGGTGCTGGATGCATCTTGTTTCAATAAATGCAATACCAAACGCAAAGCAGTTTTTTTACCAATACCCGGAAGTTTGGAAAATTCTGCTACAGCGTTTTCAAGTAAGGAAGAGGGTAGTTGCATACAATTGTAAAAAGTAAAATTAGGGTTTTAAAATGAGGTTCATTTCATTATCCCAATCAGACCTGATATTTAAATTTAGTTTCAGGTTGCGCACCAATTCTGGCTGCAGTTTTTTACCCATGAATTTGCCCGTATCCCAGCGCCCATTTTGATTGGCGTCAGACAATAATTTTAATTGGTAATCTCCTGGTGGCAAAAGGGGGATGCGTAAAATGTTCTGAGTGATAGGGTAACTAAATTTTACTTTCTGGTCCTGCATCAATAATAAAACAGGATGCTCAAATTGTTGAAAGCCATTGATTCTTAGAATCGCTGTGCCATAACTTGTTTCTGGCTTGGTTTTAAATCGGATGGTATCAGATTTTACTAAAAAATTGGAAAGACTGTCTTTGATTGATTTTTGGGGTAGCACTAATTTATAATCTGTATTGGCTTCCCATGGAAAATCAATGTCAACTTGTTGTTTATTTTGCGCATTGATCGCTGGTACAGCACCTTCTTTTTGTACTAAATTGGTATCGGTGATGCGAATTGTGAAGCTATCGTTTAGGCGAATAGGTGTTTCAAAATTCAAAATCAATGGACTTAATATATCTTTTTCTTTACCTTCTAAATTGCTACTATATTTTAAAACGATAGCTTGTTTTTTAGCATTTTTTGCAGCCACTGTACTTGCTACTTTTTTTTCTTTTTTTGGACTAGCTTCAAATGCATATAACTGAATACTATCTGTATTTTGCATTGGATGTACAGATTGGTTCAGGAATGCAAATAATTTTGTTGAATCATCGTATTTTTTATTATAATCATTTGGAAGAATATAGATATTAAAATCTTTAGAAGGCAAATAATTAAATTCAAAAACGCCTTGCCCATTAATTCTGGTATAATAATTTGGCTTGTCTTTATAGATAGCAGAATCGTTACCTATAGGATGCAAGACGGCTATTAAAGTACTATCCACCATTCCGGTTTCAGCAATTTGAACTTTTCCAAACAGTTTACCTGTATCTATTTGATCACCGGTGCTGAATACATAAGTAAAATTTTGTGCAATATTCCCTTCGTTCACATCTCTTAAAGCATTGCCAAATTGTAAACTATAAGTAGTATTTGCATTTAAACTATCTGATAATCGAATGCGCACCATATTTAATCTTTGATCTACCAAAGGATTGTTCTTAATATTTGGGGAGACAATCAATTGCTCTTGTATGGCATTGCTGGTAATGTATTCGTTAAAGCTGATCAAAATCTCCTTTGGTGCAATGTTTGTAGTAGAATCCTTTGGTTTGGCATACACTGCATATGGAGGGATACTGTCTCTTGGTCCTCCAGAAGGGGGTACAATATTGGCACAGCCACCCATTTGAATGAGTGCCATTGCCGTCAAACAACATAGTAGGATCGCTGGAATCAATTTTAATCGAGTCATAGTTTGCAAACTTAGTTAAATTTCTTCCTCTAGGGCATGAAATGCAACTGCTAGTTCATTGTTTTTTACAAAATTGCACCAATGACAATCTTCCTTACCACAGCCGGTATAAAAATCCTTCTGTTGAATTTTTTCCCAGACCATTTTTATTTGCTGTTGGACTGTAGTGATGTCTGCTTCTGAAATGGCAATAGCAATTTTTTCAAAAGCTTTTTTCTTATTGGGTTCCACAAAATCAAATTCTGCACTCGTGACCTGCCAGTTTTTAGGATGATGTCTTAAGAGTATTTTATAAAAAACAGCCTGTCTCCAGTAATCGCCGCCATTTGGATTTTTTTCATTCGGGCCCTTTAATTGCTCTCTTGCATTATCAATATTGCCGGTCTTGTAGTCAATTACTACCACTTCTTTACCATTGAATTCAATTTTGTCAATCGCGCCTTTCAATGGAATATCATTTACGACTATATTGGTGACCCTATATTCTGTTGCGACAATTTTATTCCATTGCTGCACATAAAAATCATAATAGTTGACTAAAACATTACCGCCAAGGTCCACACGGTCTTTATATTCTTGTTTTGTAAATGCTTCACGATGCCTTTTCATGTAAAATTCAAAATCTTCTACAAGGGTTTGCTTATCAGGAAATACGTTTCCTGCTTTTTGCATTTTTTCAAAAAGTTTATTGAGTGCATCATGGATGGCAGAACCAAAAGTAGTGGCTTCTGATTTTCCGGATGGCACACGAATTAAGCTCTGGTAATAAAAACGTAAAGGGCATTTTAAGTAATTGTTCAATGCGGTGACATTCATCGAAAATTTATCCAATTTTGGTTGAATAAAATCTGCCTCTAATTGTGCAATCTCAGGTTTAACTGTTGTTTCTAACCGGAGTAATTTGTATTGTTGTTTGATAGATGCATCTAGTTGTTGCGCTGCTATCATGCCATCATTGCCTTGCACGAGTTCAATTAAAAATTGACTTGGCTCAAGTTCCTTCCCATCAGCCTTATACTTACTGTAGGAGATGGTCAAATGTTTTTTCGCTCTTGTGATGGCTACATAAAATAGTCTTCTTAATTCTTCTTTGTCATCTGCTCTTTCTAAACTACTCAATACAGTGTCCGGTAGGCTATAACCTGCAGCTGCAGTGGTTCTTTTCTTCTCCCAATAAGCCGCATTGGTCCCTGCTAAAAACACATGGGTGAATTCAAGCCCCTTACTACTATGTGTGGTTAATAAATTCACTCCAGCATCGGAGCCTAAGGTAATGGGCAATGGTAAGCGGATGTCTTCGCGTTTCATTAATCTAAAAATGTCAACCAAGGTCTTCAAGTCTAAGCTTGGTTTGCGATGCGTTTCCTCTTTGATAAAGTCAAAAAATGAAGTCACCATATCCAATTCTGCTGCTTTTTCGTCGCTATTTAAAACAGCTTGTATGATGCCTGTTTTTTGTAAAATCTGTTCGATCAAATTCACCAAAGTTACATTGGGAATTTGTCCAATTAAGTCTTCCAATACTTTAACCGCTTTTGCCACTTGCTCTAATCCGCCTTTTGAAAATAAATCGGTTTGTACTTCTTGTGTCTTATCAATTAATACTTTTCTAAAACTATTTTCTTTCGCATTGTATTTTAATTGATTGGCTTCGACTGTAAGCGTAGCAATGGTGATAGGGGATATCTGCCACCATTTGAAATGGAGTATTTCAAATAATAAATTGGCACCCTCATTCGGCTGATCCCACTCACAGGCTAAATAGTCTAGTATTTTTAAGATTTGCTGAATCAGTATTTGGTCAAAAAGGTTGGCAGTGCATCTGCTGTAAATAGGGATATTCTTTTGCTGTAAAAAATGCGCAATTTCGGTTCCGTACTTATGCTCTTTATATAAAACTGCAATCTCTTTTGGTGCCGTCCCAGTATTAATTAATTGTGCAATTTTTTCTGTGATGTCCATCATCTCTTCCTGCGGATCATTGTACTGCAAGATGGATGGTGCAATATCAATGGATTGATTTTCGGGGAGGGACGCAATTAAATTTTTTGACAAGCCGCCAATTTTATTGATCAACCTTTCCTGATTTTGATTGATCACCTGTGAAGACGCATCTAAGATAGGCTGGGTGGATCGGTAATTCTGTTCTAACACAATATTGACAATATCATCTTTGAACTGCGTTTGAAAATGCAACATGTTTTCGACATTGGCACCTTGGAATCTAAAAATACTTTGATCATCATCTCCTACTACAAATAAGTTGGGTTGCTCCCAATAATTCGTTAGTAATTGAACTAGTTCATTCTGTGTGCCACTTGTGTCTTGGAATTCATCTACTAAAATATATAAGAAACGTTCTTGGTACTGTGCTAATAGATTTTTATTTTCTTTAAATGCCCCTATCACCCAATTGATCATATCATCAAAATCGTAACGGCCATGTTTTTTCATGAGTCCTTGATACTCGTCAAAAGCAGCCACAGCCGCTTTTAGTTTGCCCATCTTTTCAATCGCATCGTCCACCAGTCCCTGTTTAAGATCACCCGCTTCAAACTGTTTGTATTTTTTTTTGTACACAAACTCATCTCTAAATGGAATGTCCTTTATGTATTCATCTATCTGTGTCGTCAAATATGCGACATCCCATCCTTCCTTTTTCATAGCGCTAAACAACTTCATTAAGTTGTTCATTTCATAATAGACATCTCCCTTGAAACGCTTTAAGGGATTGGTTTTATCAAATTGATCAATGAGTTCTTTGAGTAAAGCAATTTTTTCCAATTCGGATATCGGATCCAAACTTGGTTTCTCAAACAGCGATAAATTGTCTTGAATGATGTCATTACAAAAAGAGTGGAAGGTGGCAATGGTTACTTTATAAGCTGCAGTTCCAATAAAATCCATCAATCTTTTGCGCATCGCGATTGCGCCAGCATCTGTATATGTAAGACATAAAATATTTTCTGGTGCGGTATCCGTCTCCAATAAAATTTTTCCGATCCTGGCGCCAAGAATTTGCGTTTTACCTGTGCCTGGTCCAGCAATCACCATCACTGGCCCCTCAATGGTATCCACTGCCTTTTTTTGTGCCTCGTTTAATCTTTTGTATAGGTTTTCAAAAGCCAGCTGCTGGTCTGCTTTACTAATCATGGGTTAAAATTAATGGCTTTGTAGCGATTTCATACAACAAAATGCCAAAAGCATTGTTAATCAAGTATGTCTAAAGTGTACACAATCCATACCGAGCAATTTATCCCAATTTCGTTAACAGAAGCCTGGGATTTCTTTAGTAGTCCAGCCAATTTGGCTAAAATCACCCCGGCGAAGATGGGTTTCAATATCATTAGTCAATTCCATGGTGAAAAAATGTATCCAGGGCAGATCATTGAATACACGGTGAAGCCGATCTTGAACATCCCTTTGTATTGGATGACCGAAATCACCCATGTGGAGCAAGGCGCTTACTTTGTAGACGAACAGCGATTTGGTCCTTATACCATGTGGCACCACCAGCACCATTTCAAAGCAGTGCCGGGTGGGGTTAAAATGGATGATATTGTCCATTATAAAATCCCAATGGGCTTTTTGGGTGATATTGCGCAAGTACTTTTTGTCAAAAAGCAGCTTCAAGACATTTTTGATTTCCGTTTTAAAGCGGTGGAGGAGAAGTGGGGTGCTTACAAGCCTTAGTATTTCCCTGTAGAATATATTTTAAAAATAGTTCCCTATTCTGATTTTTGAGTACAGAAAATGTATCAACTTTGGTGTCTAGATTATTTATCCATGGTACAAAATTCAGGGCAAGCCCACAAACTCTCAGTGGCAGGTTTAATAGTTACTTTAGGAATTATTTACGGCGATATCGGAACTTCTCCACTTTATGTGTTTAAGACCATAGTACATAACAAAATCATTACTGAGCAGTTAGTATATGGTGCCATTTCTTGTGTTTTTTGGACTCTAACTTTACAAACTACTTTCAAATATGTATTGCTAACACTTCGTGCAGACAATAGAGGTGAGGGCGGTATTTTTTCCTTGTTTGCATTAATACGTCGATATGTAAAATGGATTTATATTCCTGCCATTTTTGGAGCAGCATTATTATTAGCAGAGGGCATGATCACGCCACCGCTTTCTGTGTCATCTGCTGTCGAAGCTTTAAAAGATGTAAAAGGGCTTGAAACTATTTTTGTACCTGGTAATAACTTGACGGTAGGCATTGTGTTTGTCATTATCTCTCTTTTGTTTTTCTTTCAAAGATTTGGTACCAAAATTGTAGGATTTGCATTTGGTCCAATTATGTTGGTATGGTTTTCCATGATTCTGATTCTTGGTCTTATTCCTGTGTTAGGAAATGCAACAATTTTAAAATCATTGAATCCTTATT
Source organism: Chitinophaga pinensis (assembly GCA_945874755.1). Lineage (GTDB taxonomy): Bacteria > Bacteroidota > Bacteroidia > Chitinophagales > Chitinophagaceae > Sediminibacterium > Sediminibacterium pinensis_B. The sequence goes on along the minus strand of CAMCHR010000057.1, from coordinate 4,171 downwards.
ATGCATATGATTTACTTGCAAATTATCCGAAAGGTTTTTGGTTATTGGGTGCTGTATTCCTTTGTACTACAGGGGCGGAAGCATTGTATAGTGATTTAGGACATTGTGGGCGTATCAATATTCAGGTAAGCTGGATCTTTGTAAAGATTGCATTGGTTTTTAGTTATATGGGTCAGGGCGTATGGCTAATGCAGCATATGGGTCAGACTATTGGTGAAATGAATCCTTTTTATGAATTAATGCCAAATTGGTTTTTATTAATTGGTATTGGTATTGCTACTTTTGCTACAATCATTGCCAGCCAGGCTTTAATTAGTGGCTCTTTTGCGTTAATTAATGAAGCGATTAGTATGAATTTCTGGCCTCGTGTAACGGTTAAATTTCCGACCGATCAAAAAGGTCAAATTTATATTCCAAGTTTTAATTTATTATTATGGTTTGGATGTGTATCGATGCTATTCTTTTTTAGAGATAGTGAAAGTATGCTAAACGCTTATGGGTTTTCTGTCATTTTAACCATGATGATGACTACGGTTTTAATTAATTTTTATTTATTGAATGTTATGAGGTGGAGCCAAGCGCTTGTCGCTTTTGTAATTGTAATTTTTAGTACTGTTGAAATCTCCTTCTTTTTAGCAAATGTGATTAAAATTAAACATGCTTATATCACTTTAGGCTTTTCATTCAGTATCATTTTTGTAATGTTGATTTGGCACCGTGCAAGAAAAATTGCGAATCGATATTTGGATTTTGTAAAACTAGGTACTTATTTAGAACAACTAGCTACTTTGAGCGCAGATAAAGAATTACCAAAATATGCGACCCACTTGGTGTACTTAACCAAGGCCAATAATCACAGAGAAATTGAGCATCGTATTATTGACTCTATCTTAAATAAAAAACCAAAGCGTGCGGATATTTATTGGTTCATTCATATCGACCGCACAGATTCTCCATATGGCATGTCTTATAGCATTCGTGAATTAATAGATGATAAAGTAATGCGTGTTGATTTTAAATTAGGTTTCCGTATTCAGCCACGTGTGAATGTGTTGTTCAAGAAAGTGATGCAGGAATTGAATGAGTGCCAAGAATTGGGTATTTATAGTAGGTATGAATCTTTAAAACAAAAAGATTTCCATGCAGATATTACATACGTAATTATCGAAAGCTTCTTCTCTATTGAAAATGAACTCTCATTCAAAGAGGACTTTATCATGGATTTATATTTTAATATCAAGCAATTATCACAAAGCGACCAGAAAGCCTTTGGATTGGACAATGACATGACCATTGTAGAGCATGTCCCTTTGATTATTAAGGCCAATGAAAACCTTCCTTTAAAACGTACCTACGATTAATTAATCGATTACTTGGTACTTGCTTAATTGATTTTGTTTTCCAACTGCGACAATCCAAATTGGTTCTGAATTGGATTTAGTGATACCTAAAGTATTCAACTGTATAGACTTCGTCTCTTTTGGTAAGATTGCAGCTACCTGATAACCTGTTTTGGTTTTTTGAATTAATGCAAAATATTTTAAGGTATTGCTAGGATTGCTATCAATAATATTGTAGCTATTTTCATCCTGCTTTACAAGTTTCGGACTTGTCATTTTATTTTGAACCAACCATTCAATGGGTGCAATTAAAGCGGGTTGGCGGTAATAAGTATTTTGTAAACTATCATTCCATCCATTGGCATTTGTTTTAAAACTCGCACTGCTAAAATACGCACTGCCATGGGTATTTTTTAAGGCCCTCATTTTTTTAATTTGATTTGGAATCTCATTGGGAGACTTCCATGCGGCATTACTTCCTGCTCTATAAATGCCATGACCCACATAAAAATTTTTACCATAACTATTGCGATTCCACCACTCAATTAATTCATTGTAGTCTGCTAAAGCATGCCCTTGTTCCCAATACAATTGTGGTGCCACATAATCAATCCAGTCTTTCTCTAGCCACAATAAAATATCTGCATACAAGTCGTCATAGTTGGTTGATGCTTTTGTTTTACTGCCTCTTGGGTCCGTAGATTGATTCCTCCAAACACCAAATGGACTAATGCCAAATTGAACCCCTGGCTTGACTTTGTGAATGGTGGCAGACAATTGTTTTACAATGGTATCGCAGTTGCTTCTTCTCCAGTCGTCCTTACTTAAACCTCTTGCATTTTTTTGAAATGTGGATTCATCTGGAAATTCTTTTCCTACAATTTTATAAGGATAAAAATAATCATCCATATGCACTGCATCAATATCATAACGTGTCACTAAATCACCCACTACTTTGTTGGTATGTTCCCATACTTCTGTTAGGCCAGGGTTAAAATATTTTTTATCACCGTAAGTTAAAAACCATTCAGGGTGGACCTTAGATAAATGCGTGTTGGCGATGCTGGATTTATTGACATCAAACACCGCTCTATAAGGGTTGATCCAAGCATGAAACTCCATACCACGTTGGTGCGTGGCTTCAATCATAAAACTCAAAGGATCATAATAAGGACTAGGCGCTTCACCTTGTTTACCCATTAAGTATTCACTCCAAGGCTCTAAGGTGGATGGGTATAATGCATCTCCGGAGGGTCTTACTTGCATGATGATGGCATTCATGCCATTCTTTTGGTGCATATCTAATAATGCTTCAAACTCAGCTTTTTGCACTTGACTACTCAATCCGGGTTTACTTGGCCAGTCGATGTTAATGACTGTTGCAACCCATACTGCTCTGAATTCAAATACGTTTTTATCTGACAAACTTGGTTGTGCAGATACTGAAAATGGGATGGCTAATAAAAGTGCCAATAAAATTTTATGCATAGCTGAAAAATAATGTTGTAAACAACTTAATAATGATTTTGAAAATAAGACAATTGCTTTTTCTAAGAACCTGAATGTACCGTTCTTATTTTATCAAGGATTTGATTCATGGTGGCTGCTTCGGATACATTGATCCCTTTTAATAAATCGTCTATACGATCATTGAACTGATCTAATTGATCCACCAAACCAAGGCCTTTAGGAGAGAGGGTGATATCTACCAATCTTTTATCTTTTTCGCAGGTATTTTTTACAACCAATTCTTTTGCAATTAAACGATCTACAATCCTACTCGTATCACTCATCTTATCCAACATGCGCTCTCTGATTTTAAGTGTGCTCAATGGTGTAGCACTTCCTCTTAATATGCGCAGGATATTGTATTGTTGTTGTGTAACGCCTTCTTCGGAAAGTATTTTACCAATTTGTTCATTCAACCAATTGGCAGTGAAAAGGAGATTGATGCCCATCTTCTGAAACTCATTTCTGAAACTAGCTTGTTGTATATCTTGTTCTATCCCCATTGTTGCATTGGTATTAGGTTTCAGTTAAAAATACAAATTATTGTCTTTTCTTCCATAATTGATATAGTGGCAATGCCAATAATACCCCAGCGGCATCTGCAATCATATCTTTTACTTCGAATCCCCTGCTTGGCACATACCATTTTTGGTAATATTCCATCGCAATACCATACACAATACAGAAAATCATTGCACAGGCTTGTACGCGCACAGATTTAAGTATTTGGATGGTGGTCTTGTCAAAAAAATAATAGAAGGACCAGGCCAGCGAACCAAATAAAATCACATGCACAATCTTGTCAATTGGTAAAAGGTACAACCATCCAGTTCGATCTGTAAAGCTACTGCCAGGAAGGCTCAGCAATACAAATACGAGTGCGATTTCTGCGATCACCCAAATAAGGTATTTCATAAAGGTTGGTTTAGTGCACCAACTGCGCATAGGCTTCGCTCGTAAGCAATGCATCCACATCTGCTGGATTGCTTACAGTCATTTTAATCATCCAACCTGCTCCATATGCATCGGTATTTACCAATTCTGGTTGCGCTGCTAAAGCTGGATTCACTTCTAAGACCGTGCCAGCGATAGGTAAAAATAAATCACTTACTGTCTTCACCGCTTCTACAGTACCAAACACGGCTTCTGCAGCTAAAGTAGTTCCAATAGTATTAATATCTATGTAGACAATATCTCCCAACTCGCCTTGCGCAAAGTCTGTGATACCAATCGTAGCGGTATTGCCTTCTAATTTAATCCACTCGTGGTCTTTTGTGTAACGTAAGTCTGCTGGGAATTGCATAGGTTATTTTTTTATTAGT
>CAMCHR010000056.1 GCA_945874755.1 Chitinophaga pinensis | reverse complement strand
ATGAGAGTTATTATATCTGCAGCAACCAATGGGGAGTGGATGCCCCTTTTTCAAAAAATCAACCCAAAATTCGTCACACCGAACAAAAAGTTCTCTGTGGGGTTTCATGAATCTGGTGTGGGCATGCTTGCAAGCAGTGTTTCTTTAATGAAGATGGTGGTGCAAGAAACCCCGTCTTTAATCATACAAATGGGTGTAGCTGGAAGTTTAGATCCAAAGATTTCATTAGGTAAAGTATTTGTGATAAAGGATGATGTGGTTGGTGATATTGGTGTGACAGAAAACAAACAATGGAAAGATTTATTTGATTTAAAATTAGATGGCGCCAATGATGCGCCCTTTGAAAAAAAATCTTTGCCCAACAATTGGTTGAATCAATACAATCTGTTGAACTTGCCTACCAAAAAAGGCGTGACAGTGAATACCATCACCACCGATAAAAAAATCATTGAGCGTTACCGTACAAAATACAAAGCACAAATAGAATCCATGGAAGGCGCTGCCTTACATTATATTGGCAGAGATTTAAGTATCCCATTTATTCAAATTCGTGCGGTGTCCAATTATGTAGGCGAACGCAATAAAGCAAAATGGAAAATGCAGGAAGCTATTTATAATTTAAATGAGACTGTCATCAAATATTTAGAGGCTTTATCTACTCAAGCTTTTTAATTTAGAATCGAATTCATATGCCTACAATTGAGATCGGTTTTTCGCCCTGCCCTAACGACACTTTTATTTTTGACGCCTTAGTCAATCATAAAATTGATACCAAGGGGTATGATTTTAAATTACACTTGGAAGACGTGCAAACCTTGAATGAGTGGGCTTTACAGGGTAAGCTACCCTATTCAAAAATTAGTTACGGTGTTTGGCCAAAATTAAAAAATCAATACCAACTATTAGAGAGTGGTGGCGCATTAGGCAAAGGTGTTGGCCCATTATTAATTTACAAAGAGGACCCAAAACATATAGCTGGTAAGCCAGATGAAAAAACAATGCGCGTTGCGATTCCTGGAATGGACACCACTGCACATTTATTATTTAGTCTTGCCTTCCCTAATGTAACCAATAAAGTTTTTTTAGTCTTCAATGAAATTGAAGAAGCGGTGCTTTCTGGAAAAGTAGATGCTGGCGTGATCATCCACGAAAACAGATTTACTTATGCAGATAAAGGTTTAAGCAATTGGATGGATTTGGGTCATTTTTTTGAAACCAGTTTCAATGCACCTATTCCACTGGGTGGCATTATTGCAAGAAAGGATCAACCGCAGGAAGAAATTAAATTAATGGATGCATTGATTCAAGAAAGTGTGCAGTATGCATTTAAAAATAGTTATGAAATTTTACCTGAATTTGTAACCGCTCATTCACAAGAAATGTCTGAGCAAGTAATGCGTCAACACATCCATTTATATGTGAATGATTTTAGTATTCAAATGGGCGAAGTAGGTAAAAATGCAATTGCTAAATTAGAGCAAGTCTACGCTCAAATTATAGGTTCATAGTCCGCTAAAAAGAATTACGGGTGTAGAAATAGTTGAATGATAGATCTAATAAAATTCAATCATTTATTTAAGGCTTTAAAGCTTTTGCATAGGCAGCCAATACCCTTACCCTGGCTTCCTCGTGGACCACAATGGGTTGAGGATAAGATAGACTATCTAACTCTGGTATCCACTTTCGGATATATTGTAATTGCTTATCGAATTTTTCTGTTTGTAGTCTTGGATTGAATACCCTAAAATAAGGTGCAGCATCACATCCGCTTCCACTCGCCCACTGCCATCCACCATTGTTTGCAGCAAAATCAAAATCCAATAATTTTTGTGCAAAATACGCTTCGCCCCAACGCCAGTCAATTAGTAAATGCTTGGTTAAAAAACTTGCTACAATCATACGCACACGGTTATGCATGAATCCAGTGGCGTTGAGTTCGCGCATGCCCGCATCTACAATGGGGTAACCTGTTTGTCCATTACACCATGCATCAAATTCTTTTTCATTATTGCGCCATTCAATGAAATCATATTGCGCTCTAAAAGATTTTCCCTCCGCCACATGTGGAAAATGCCATAAGATCATATGATAAAAATCGCGCCAAATTAATTCGTTTAAATAAGTGGTATTGATGGAAGCTGTTTCCAAAGCCAACTGTCTAATTGAAATAGTTCCGAATCGTAAATGCATCCCAAGGTGTGATGTGCCCCCTTCTTTTGCTGGAAAATTTCTTTGTTCAGTATAATTTTTCACCGTGGCTTCTTTCCATTTTTTTGCAGGCACCACTAAATCCGTTTGCTCAAAGCCCATGGCCTTTAAACTTGGAATTTTCAAAGGCTTACTGTCCATAAAGTATTCCAACCCTTTTTCCGATGGTAATAATTTAGGCGTATTTGCTTCCCATGCAGCTTTCCATCTTCTGGAATAGGGCGTGAAAACAGTATAGGGTTTGCCATCCTCTTTTGTCACTTCGGACTTTTCAAAAATCACTTGATCTTTATACGAATGCAACTCAATTTTATCCTTCGCTAATTGCTTTGCTATTTGTGCATCCCTATTGATCCCATAAGGTTCATAATCTTGGTTGGTAAAAACCGAATGAATTTGATATTGCTTGGTTAACAGTTCAAATGCTTCCACCGACGTTCCATGATGCACCCAAAGGGTTTTACCTTTTTCAGTTAAAATTGCTTGTAATTCAGTGATGGTTTGATGGATAAAATCGACCCTTCTATCTGCTTTATCTTCTAATTTGTCCAAAATCATTTTGTCAAAAATAAAAATGGGCAACACTTTTAGCTCTAGCTTTTGAGCCAACTTAAGGGCATGGTACAATCCTGTATTGTCTTTTAACCTAAGATCTCTTCGGAACCAAAATAAAATAACGGATGGACGCATCATAGGAGAATAACATTTAACAATACAAATAGTTGAATTGAGGGCTCAATTTATCAATTAATAATTAATTTAGTGGATGCAAATTAAAGCCTTGATCACTAGCCTAGAGCAATGGGCACCACTCCAGTTCCAAGAATCCTATGATAATTCAGGTCTAATTGTTGGAGATCCCGAGGCCAATTGCACGGGTGTTTTGTGCTCCCTGGATTGCACAGAAGCAGTCATCGACGAAGCCATTCAAAAAGGATGCAACCTCATTGTAAGCCATCACCCCATCATTTTTAAAGGCATCAAGCAATTTAGCAGGGACCATTATGTCAATAGAACGGTGCTAAAAGCCATCCATCATAATATCGCTTTGTATGCGATTCATACCAATTTGGACAATATGATCCATGGGGTCAATAGCACCCTAGCGGACCGATTACACCTTGGGAATAGGCGAATTTTAGCCCCCATTCCTGGTCAATTGGACGCAAATGGGCAACTGGTTGGCGCTGGAATAGTGGGTGAATTACCCCTGGAGACTGAACCTGAGGCCTTTGTTCGATGGGTCAAAGATCAGTTGAACTTAGAGGTGATTAAGCATACTCAATTATTAGATAAAAAATTGACTACCATAGCCTTATGTGGTGGTAGTGGCAGCTTTCTATTGGACCAAATTCAAGCGCAAAATATAGATTGCTTCATCACGAGCGACCTTAAATACCATGATTTCTTTGAGGCGGACGGTAAGTACCTCCTAATGGATATAGGGCATGGGGAAAGTGAACATTTTGTTCCTGCACTAATTGTTGACTATTTAAAGCGTAAATTCCTTACCTTTGCCGTCCTCGAATCTGAGGTGAAAACGCAACCAATAAGCTACTTAAAATAAAACATTCATATGGCATCAGTCAAAGACTTTTCAGTAGAAGAAAAATTAGTGAATCTTTACAAGCTTCAAACCGTAGACAGCAGCATCGACCAGATCGAAATCTTGCGTGGTGAATTGCCTATGGAAGTGAAGGATCTTGAAGATGAAGTTCAAGGATTGGTAAACAGACAAAATAGAATCGAAGAAGAGATCAATGGTATCACTGAATTTATTGAAAGCAAGAAAGCTGCAATCAAAGAAAGTGAAGAGTTGACTTCTAAATACGAGAAGCAAAGTGAAAATGTAAAGAACAATCGTGAGTTCGAAGCTATCAACAAAGAATTAGAAATGCAAGGTTTGGAAATCAAACTTGCCGAGAAACATATCCGTGACGCGAACGAAGAATTGACTGAAAAAATCAAGGTGTTAGATGCCGCAAAAAAGACAATTGCTGTCAAAGACGGTGTATTGTCACATAAGAAAGGCGAATTAGAAAAAATCATCGCGGATACAGAAATTGAAGAAAGAGAATTGAGAACTAAGAGTGCAGAAGCTAGAGCACATATCGATGAGCGTTTATTGTACAGTTACGACCGTATCAGAAACTCTTACCGCAATGGTTTGGCTGTAGTGACTGTTGAGCGTGATGCTTGTGGCGGATGTTTTAACTCAATTCCTCCTCAACGTCAAAGTGAAATCCGTTTACATAAGAAGATCATTGTTTGTGAGAACTGTGGTAGAATCTTGGTAGAAGGTGAATTAGCAGGTAAATAAGCTTAATCCAATTAAGTTTTAAAATATTCCCAGAAAGGGTAGCCAATCGGCTACCCTTTCTTAATTTTACACCATGAGAAAATGCTTCTTGCTTGCTTTGGTAATAATATTGATGACGAGCCAAGCGATTGGTCAATACCAATACCAATGGACAGCTCGTACGCAAAAGATCTACGAGTCCATTACAAACTTACGCATCCCAGAAGCAAGGACTTTGATAAGTCAAGATAAAAAAGCCAACGCTTCTAATTTGATCTACCCCCTACTTGAAAGCTATGCCGATTTTTACCAGTTATTTTTAAATGAAAACAAGGCCGAATACAACCAAATGTATCCTGCCTTTGAACAAAGGATAAAACTATTAGAAGAAGGCCCAAAACAGTCTCCATACCACCTTTATACTATTGCATTGGCGCATCTTCATAAATCGCTTATTGCCATTCGTTTCAATAAAAATTTAGAAGCTGCATTGGATTTTAGAAAAGCATTTCTGTTGTTTAAAGAAAATAAAAAAGCGTACCCCAATTTTTCTCCCAACGATGTCTACCTTGGGCTCATGACCACTGTGATTGGGACCATTCCTAAAGGTTACCAATGGATGGCGAGTCTATTAGGGATGAGTGGAAAAATTACAGAGGGCAATGCACTTGTTTTAAAATATATCCATAGCAAAGATGCTTATGCGAATCATTGTCGCAATGAAGCCCTTTTTGTGTACCCCTACCTTGTCATGAACTTTGAAGGCAATAAGAAAAAAACTTTTGATTTCATTGAAAACACTGACTACGATTTTACCAATAATCATTTGCATGCCTACATGGCGACCAATCTTTATTTAAATAACCAGCAATCACAAAAGGCATTGCAAATCGCATCCAATATCAACCCTGCAAATACGTATTTAGACCTCCCCTTCTGGCAATTTGAAATGGGTTATGCTTATTTGAATGAGTTAAAATTAGATGCAGCTAAAAATGCTTTGCAACAATTTATTAATCGTTTCAAGGGGCAGTTTTATGTGAAAGATGCTTTTGAAAAATTAAGTTGGATTGCCTACATACAAGGGGATCAAGCCAAGGCAAACGCCTACCGTAGCAATGTCCTTTCAAAAGGCAACGATATCACTGACGCAGATAAACAAGCTTTGCAAAACGCAAAAAAAGGGACATGGCCACATCCTATTTTATTAAGGGCCAGATTACTAAGCGACGGAGGCTACCAACAACAAGCATTGTCCGTTTTGGCAGGGAAAACAAGCAAGGATTTTGATAAAGACGCTGACAAAACAGAATTTGCTTACCGACTTGGTCGTATTTATGATTTAGCAGGGCAACCCGACCAAGCCATTCCATTTTATACCTCCGCAATTGAAAAAGGCGCCAATCAACCTGCCTATTTTGCGGCAAGGGCTGCCCTTCAAATAGGATTGATTTATGAACAAAAAAACAACCCTACATTGGCCATTACCTTTTTTAACACCTGCCTAGAAATGAAAAATCACGCTTTTAAAAATTCCTTAGACCAAAAAGCAAAAACAGGGATTCAGCGTTGTTTGAGGAAATAAAATTGGGTGTATATTGCAGTGCATTATGCTGACTCATTTAGACATACAGAATTATATTTTAATCGACGATTTAAAGATTAATTTATCCAACCAACTCTCTGTGATTACAGGAGAAACTGGCGCGGGTAAAAGTATTATTATGGGTGCCTTGGGTTTAATTTTAGGTGACCGAGCAGACAGTACTGTTTGTCGCAATCCAGCAAAAAAATGCGTGATCGAAGGCCTTTTTACACTTGCCAACAAAAATAATTACGCTGCCTTTTTTGAAGCGAATGATTTAGACCTTGCCGATGAATTAATTATTCGTAGAGAGATTAATGTACAAGGCAAGTCTAGGGCTTTCATCAACGATACCCCAATTAATTTAATCGAACTAAGACAGCTTACTTCTCAATTGGTGGACCTGCATCAACAATTTGATACCCTTAGTTTGGGGGATATGGAATTTCAAAGAACCGTATTAGATGCGCTAGCAAGCGTCCACAAAGAACTTGAAGCCTATCAAAGCACTTTCTTTGATTGGAAAGCAGCCACAAAACATTTAAGAGAACTGGTTGAACAAAAAGAAAACTTTGATCAAACGGTTGCTTATAAATCGCATTTATTAGAGGAACTAAGTTCTTTAGATTTACAAGAGAACGAATTAGAACAATTAGAATCCGATTTAAAATTCATGGAAAACGCTGCGGAGATTAAAGCGCAACTAACACAAAGCATCCATGCATTAGATGAATCAGACCAACCAATACTGCAACAGATTAAACAGATTGCACATAATTTAGAAAGCATTGCAAAATTTCAGAACAATTTTGCCCCATTATTAGAAAGACTCAAAGCGGCTCAAATAGAACTAGCAGATATTACAAGCGAACTTCAGACATGGCAGGACAAAATGGATATTGATACTTCAAAAATCAGTACCATGCAAGAAAGATTGTCTCAGGGATACCATTTACAAAAAAAGCATAAGGTTCAATCTACCGCTGCCCTACTGGAGATCCAACAAGTCTTGTCAAAAGAATTAGAAGCAGTATTGCATATAGATGAAGCCATTGAGACCTATACCAAAAAAGTGGCTGCTGCCGAAAAAGATTTAACAACACGCGCTGCTAATTTGAGTGATTTACGTAAAAAACAAGCTGCCCCTTTGGCAAAACAAGTGAACCATTTGTTGCATCAAGTGGGGATGCCCAATGCACAATTAAAAGTACAATTGGATACGGTGCCTTTCAATCAATATGGTATTGATAAAATTGATTTTCTTTTTGATGCCAATAATACTCAGAAGTTTGAACCTATCAAAAAAGTAGCAAGCGGTGGTGAATTAAGTCGTTTAATGTTATGTATAAAATCATTGGTTGGAAAATCGATTGATTTACCAACGATGATCTTTGATGAAATTGATTCTGGTATTTCTGGAGAGCCTGCAAAACAAGTAGGTTTATTATTACAAGAATTGGGGCAAGCCCGTCAAGTACTTTGTATCACCCATCAACCTCAAATTGCAGCAAAAGGCCAAGCGCATTTGTATGTCTACAAAGAACAAGAAGGCAAAACGACCCATACACATGTGCGCAGTCTAGAAGCGGCTGAGCGCGTGACCCATATTGCTCGCATGATTGGCGGCGACCCGCCAAGTAAAGCAGCTTTGGAGCATGCAAACGAATTGCTTGCTTAGCCTATATTAAGCCGACTGATTGGCTATTTTATAGGATATTATAATTATTTTTGCGAGAATTAAATAAACACATAAAGATGGCATACAATTTATTAAAAGGTAAGAGAGGTATCATTACCGGAGCACTTGATAAAAATTCAATTGCATGGAAAGTAGCAGAACAAGCCCATGCCGAAGGTGCCACATTTGTGTTGACCAATGCTCCTATCGCTATGCGTATGGGTGAGATCAATGTACTTGCAGAACAAACTAATTCTAAAATTATACCAGCTGACGCGACCAACGTAGAAGAATTAACCAATTTATTTACACAGTCTCAAGAAATTTTAGGGGGTAAAATCGATTTCGTTTTACATTCTATTGGCATGAGTGTCAATATCAGAAAAAATATTCCTTATCCATCATTGAATTACGATTATTATGCAAAAGGCGTAGACGTATCTGCTATGTCTTTACATAAAATGTTGAGTGTAGCCTACAATATGGATGCATTAAACGAACACGCTAGCGTGGTTGCTTTAACCTATGCTGCTGCTCAAAGAACTTATCCATTCTACACAGATATGGCGGATATTAAAGCATTGTTAGAATCTATCGCACGTAGTTTTGGTTACCATTATGGTTTACGCAACAAGGTTCGTGTGAATACGGTATCTCAGTCTCCTACTAAAACAACTGCAGGAACAGGTATTAAAGGATTTGGAGATTTCTATGATTATGCAGATGCAATTGCACCTTTAGGGAATGCTTCGGCAGAAGATTGTGCGAACTATTGTATCACTTTGTTCTCTGACCTAACTAAGATGGTTACGATGCAAAACTTATTCCATGATGGTGGTTATTCAACGACTGGTGTAAGTGATTTAGTGATGCAAAAAGCGGGTATCACTGAAGGATAAAGCGTTACTTGATTTAGTTATACCAAAATAATAACCCCCATTTAATTACTCGTATGAGCAACAAACAAATCAACCCAAAATTAGTAGAAGCGATTGGCTATTTTGGTTCACTACTTAGCTGTATCACATTTATACCTCAGGTGTATTTAACTTGGCAAACCAGAAATGTAGAAAGCCTTAGTTTATTGATGATACTGATTGTGAACTTTAGTTGTATCGTTTGGTTAGTCTACGCCTATTTAATTAAAAGTAAACCTGTACTTGTTGCCAATACCATTGTATTGACTTTGAGTTTAATGTTGCTTTATTTTAAGTTGACTTTTTAGGGAGACTATTTCTCTCGATTTAATAAAAAAGAGGACACGAATTCGTGTCCTCTTTTTTATTAAATTCATTAGAGGTTAAATTATGTGGCGCTAACTTTCAAAGAAAGCGCCACATAATTTAATACTCGTCTTCATTAAACATAAAATCTTCATTGCTTGGATAGTCCGGCCAAATATCTTCAATACTTTCATACACTTCCCCCTCGTCTTCCAACTCTTGTAAATTCTCTACTACTTCTATAGGGGCACCACTCCTGATGGAGTAGTCTATCAATTCATCTTTAGATGCTGGCCAAGGCGCTTCCTCTAAATAGCTGGCTAATTCCAATGTCCAAAACATAAGCTTCTTTTTTGCAAAAGTAGCCGTATAAATGATATAACCAAATCTGATTTTTCTACATCATGTAAACATTTTATTAATTTTTGACAAAATTCAACGGGTAATCGTAGGTTTGCACCATGGAGATGGAGTCAAAACTACTTGTAGCTAAAGATATATGGAAGCAATATGGGACAGTACCCGTCCTTAAAGGCGTTTCCTTGGACTTATCTAAGGGAGAGTTGGTTTCCATCGTAGGACCCTCTGGTGCCGGCAAATCAACGCTTTTGTACATTTTAAGTAGCTTAGAAAAGGCAGACAAAGGGCAGATCTTTTTTCAAAATGTAGCCATTGACCAATTGAACAACCAACAATTAGCGCAATTTAGAAATACTCGAATCGGTTTTGTGTTTCAGTTCCACCATTTATTACCAGAATTCACTGCGATCGAAAATATTGCAATCCCGGGATGGATTGGGAAACAGGATAAAAAAACAGTGGCAAAAAAAGCCCTTGAACTATTAGACTATTTAGGACTTGCAGACAAGCAAGATAAAAAACCACACCAATTATCTGGTGGAGAGCAACAAAGAATTGCGGTGGCAAGGGCACTCATCAATCAACCAGCTATCATTTTTGCGGATGAACCAACTGGCAACTTAGATAGTGAAAATGCACATGCGATGCATGAATTATTTTTACGTTTGAAAAAAGAATTGAACCAAAGTTTTTTAATTGTAACGCATAACGAAGCTTTAGCTGCATTAAGCGACAGAACCCTCACAATGAAAGACGGGCTTTTTGTATAAAGTGATATTAAATTAGATTCTTGGTTTCCAAGGCAGGTCTTCTACCCCTTTCAAATGACCAATATAACGAGCTAGTGTAAATAAGTAATCACTCAAGCGATTCAAATATTTGATGACCAAAGTCTCTACAAATAAATCTTCTTCTTGCATATTCACACACCAGCGTTCTGCTCTTCTGCATACACATCTAGCGATGTGCGCAGTGGAAATAGCCTGATGTCCACCAGGTATAATAAATGATTTCATTGGAGCAAGTACTTCGTTCATTGCATCCATTGACAATTCAAGTCCTGCAATATCTTCTTCTTTTAAATCCGGGATCCTTAATGCAGACTCTTTTTCTGGATCACAAGCCAAGCTCGACCCCACAGTAAACAACCTATCTTGAATTTCTTTTAAATCTGCATTGATTTTTGCGTCATCTACTAAATCATTCAATAATCCAATGAATGAGTTCAATTCATCCACAGTTCCGTAAGATTCAATACGAATATGACTTTTAGGGACTCTTGTACCTCCAATTAATGAAGTTTTTCCTTGATCTCCTGCCTTGGTGTAAATTTTCATAAACTTATAACAAATCTAAAGACACTTGGTTCAGTATCTAGTAAATTAAATATGTTGCTTATTGAGGGTATCGGTCTCTAAGTTCCCATCCCTTAAACGAACTACGCGGTGTGCATATCGGGCAATTTCTTCCTCGTGTGTAACAAGAATAACCGTATTTCCTGCAGCATGAATTTTTCCAAATAATTCCATGACTTCTACAGATGTTTTTGAATCTAAATTACCCGTAGGCTCATCCGCTAATAAAATAGATGGATTGTTCACCAACGCACGCGCAATGGCCACACGTTGAATCTGTCCTCCACTCAACTCATTGGACTTATGATGACTTCTGTCAGCAAGACCTACTTGTTCTAAAGCGACCAAAGCTCTTTCGATACGATCCTTTTTGGAGATACCCGCATAAACCAATGGCAGAGCCACATTTTCTGCAGCGGTTAATCTTGGCAATAAATTGAATTGTTGGAATACGAATCCTATTTCAATATTTCGGATCCCTGCAAGTTCATCATCCGCCATCGCACTTACATCATGCCCATTTAAATTATAAGTCCCTCCAGTTGGAGAATCCAAACAACCCAATATATTCATCAATGTACTTTTACCACTACCGGACGGACCCATCAAGGCGACATATTCGTTTCTATTGATATCCAAATTGATCCCTTTTAAAACCGGGATGGCTTGGTTGGCCATAAAATAGCTTTTCTGAATCGCTCTAAGTTCAATAACTGCTGACATAGTATATTATTTTCGAATTTCTTGCTTTTACAAATGTACTCTAAAGGGCCGAACCCTCCACTTGGTTTTGTTGAAAGGTTAAATGAGGCAACCAAAGGTGATTTTGACCC
Organism: Chitinophaga pinensis; assembly: GCA_945874755.1. GTDB lineage: Bacteria > Bacteroidota > Bacteroidia > Chitinophagales > Chitinophagaceae > Sediminibacterium > Sediminibacterium pinensis_B. The sequence continues at coordinate 123 of CAMCHR010000056.1, read as the reverse complement.
TTTTTTTGTAAAAATGAAAATAATTTTTGAAAATAGTTGCATAACTAACTAATTTTACGAAAAGCTATACTATGCAACCAACTATAAAGCAGGTCGTGATCCTTGGAAGTGGTGTGATGGGTT
>CAMCHR010000055.1 GCA_945874755.1 Chitinophaga pinensis | reverse complement strand
CATTTGTGTCTATTTTTTGGTGATAGCCACATTAAGTTTACTACAGCCTTACGGGGCAGTTCGCTTCATGTTACGGCATGAAAATTATGGAGGCAAATGTACAAAATCGCCGTAAATTTGCCAATATAAGATTTGCCCTAAAATTAGGCGGTTCATTTAAAAGCTGTAATTTTGCCAAACAGCCGTTAGTTTTAGAGCTAATCGATTAAATATTAAGAAGCTATGCTGCATAAAAAATGGTGGAAATTGTTGTCTTTTATTTTGCTTTTGTACACTTGTACCTATGGTTTTTTGGTGAAAGTGCCTAAGTTAGACGACCGCATGCAGGAGTCCATTCGTAATTTCTTTTTTCATGTGCCCATGTGGTTTGGCATGATGATATTATTGTTTGTTTCTTTAGTGTATTCTATTAAATATTTAAGATCATCTAGTTTAGTGCATGATGTGTATGCGCAAGCTTATGCAGCCATGGGGTTAATTTTTGGTGTTTTGGGCATCATTACTGGGGCATTATGGGCCAATTATCAATGGGGTAGTCCTTGGGTGGGTGATCCAAAACAGAATGGGGCTGCTATCGCATTACTGATCTATTTCGCCTATTTTGTTTTAAGAGGCAGTTTAGTGGATGCAGAAAAAAAGGCAAGACTTTCTGCAGTCTATAATATATTTTCATTTTTCATGTTGTTTCCAACACTTTGGATCTTACCAAGATTAACCGAGTCCTTGCATCCTGGTGGACAGGGAAGTGATGGTAATCCTGGTTTGAATGGTAAGGACATGTCCGCTAATATGCGCACTGTATTTTATCCAGCAGTGATTGGTTGGACTTTATTAGGTGTTTGGATTACGACCTTGAAAATTCGTGTGCAAATGATTCAATTAAAAAAAGAAGGCATCTTATAACCTTACAATTATTAAATATATGTTAACCTTATTACAAGCACAGCAAGCAGCATCACAAAGTATTATGTTGCAGAACGGAAAAATATTCTTAGTCATGACAGTGGTATGTATTCTGCTTATTGGCCTTTTTTTATATGTCAATTCAATTGATAAAAAAATTAAACAACTAGAAAAATAAATGGATATGTCAACAACATCAGAGTATAGTTTTTTTCAGAGTGTAGAAAAAAGTTTCGACAAAGCGTCTAAGTTCACCAATTGGGAGACAGGATTGCTTGAGCAAATTAAAGCTTGTAATAGCATTTACAGTATGCGATTCCCAGTAAAAATGGATGATGGAAAAATCGAAGTGATTGAAGCATACAGAGTGCAACACTCTCAACATAAATCACCATGTAAAGGTGGTATCCGATTTAGCTTGGCAGTTAATCAAGACGAAGTGATGGCATTGGCTGCTTTGATGACCTACAAATGTGCCATTGTGAATGTGCCATTTGGTGGAGGTAAAGGGGGTATTAAAATTAACCCAAGAGCTTTAAGTACTTATGAATTAGAAAAAATTACTAGAAGATATACTTCTGAATTAGTAAAGAAAAATTTTATCGGTCCTGGTATCGATGTGCCAGCACCAGATTACGGAACAGGAGAGCGAGAAATGGCTTGGATTGTGGATACCTATCAATCATTAAAACCAGGTGAGATTGATGCAGCTGGTTGTGTAACAGGTAAGCCGGTATCATTAGGTGGAGTGAGAGGACGAAAAGAAGCCACTGGATTGGGTGTATTTTTTGGAGTAAGAGAAGTCTGTTTGATGGAAGATGTGATGAAGAAATTAGGATTAACAGTAGGGATTGAAAATAAGCGTGTGATTGTTCAGGGATTGGGTAATGTGGGCTATTTCTCTGCAAAATTCTTTAGATCAAATGGTGCTAAAGTGATAGCTATCGCAGAATTTGAAGGGGCTATTTACTGTGCAGATGGGTTAGATGAAGAAGCCGTATTCCAACACAGAAAAACAACAGGGAGTATTTTGAATTTTCCAGGTGCAACCAATATTGAAAAGAGTTCAGATGCATTAGAAATGGAATGTGATATCTTAATTCCTGCAGCCTTAGAAAATGTAATTGATAAAAACAATGCACCAAAAATCAAAGCTAAGATCATTGGTGAAGCAGCAAATGGACCTCTAACACCAGAGGCGGATGAAATTTTATCTAAAAATGGCGTGTTGGTTATTCCAGATATGTATTTAAATGCGGGTGGTGTAACTGTATCTTATTTTGAGTGGTTGAAAAATTTAAGTCACGTAAGATATGGCCGTTTAGAAAAACGTTTTACAGAAAATGCAAATATGAATATCATCAACCAAATAGAGGAGTTGACTGGTAAAAAAGTAAGTCCTACGGAAAGAGCAGTGATTGTTCATGGTCCAGATGAAATTGATTTAGTGCATAGTGGATTGGAGGAAACGATGATTAATGCAACAAGAGAAATTATGGATATATGGAATGCAAATCCGTCTATACCAGATATGAGGACTGCAGCTTATGTTTGTGCAATCAATAAAGTAGCGCACTCTTATACGGAACTAGGAATTTTCCCTTAATCTTTTTAAAGATTAGGGTCAATATAAATGGGGAACTGTTGCAACATATGCAGGTTCCCCATTTTTATTTCAGCCCCAATTGTATTAGGTCCATTGGATGCGATTAAATAAGTGGCATTCAATACTTGTTGGTATTGTAACAATTGAAGAATAGTTTTTTCGTTAAGTGGGGTATTTGCTTCCTTACATTCAATAATCATCCATGGGGTTGTTCCGCGATATACAAGGATGTCAAATCTTTTAGTGAGTGACCCTAATTGTATTTTTTTTTCAATCGCAATGAGCTCGATTGGATACTTGCAAACTTGAATGAGGTATTGTAATAAATTTTGCCTAACCCATTCCTCAGGGGTCAATACGACCCATTTTTTTCTACAAGGATCAAAGATTTGGTCTTTTCCACCAATTGATTGGACTTTAAAGTCATATGCAGGGAAATCAACTAAAATCATGAATTGGAAAAAATAAGTTAATTTTATAGAGTATCAGATCAAAGATAAGCTTATGAAAACAAAAGAAGAAATCGTAGAGAACTGGTTACCAAGGTATACTGGAGCGAGTTTAGATCAATTTGGAAAGTATATCCTATTGACCAATTTCAGCAATTATGTGAAGATGTTTGCAGAAAGACACCATGTTGAAATCATAGGTTTAGATCGTCCAATGCAGTGCGCCACTGCAGAAGGAATTACCATTATTAATTTTGGAATGGGTAGCCCTGGTGCTGCAACCATTATGGATTTATTAACTGCAATACAACCCGAAGCGGTTTTGTTCTTAGGAAAATGTGGAGGATTGAAGAAAAGAAATAAAGTAGGGGATTTAATACTGCCTATCGCGGCATTAAGAGGAGAGGGTACCTCCAATGATTATTTTCCTCCAGAAGTACCAGCCTTACCTGCCTTCGCTTTGCAAAAAGCAATTTCAACAACTATAAGAGATAACAATATTGATTATTGGACTGGCACAGTCTATACGACCAACCGAAGAGTCTGGGAGCATGATGAAGAATTTAAAAACTACTTAACAAAAGTAAGGGCTTATGCCATTGATATGGAAACTGCCACCATCTTTACAGTAGGATTTTACAATAAGATTCCAACGGGTGCATTATTATTGGTGAGTGATTCTCCAATGGTACCAGAGGGTGTTAAAACAGAAGCTAGCGACAGTAAAGTGACTGCAGAATTTGTAGAGCGTCATTTGTCTATTGGGATTGAATCATTGAAACAATTGATCAACGACGGAATGACCGTGCGACATTTACAATTCTAAATGAGTAGTTGCTTTATTGAATTAGTCTTTCCATAAAAATGGAAAAAGAATATAGGCTAGTGCAATAATCATGATGTCAAATCCAACTAATAAACCGACCAATTGAGGTAAACCGTTTTGCACAATATCAGAGAAAGCGATATTGGCAATTTTCATCAACAATAATAGTTGAGGGATAATTAAAGGAAATCCTAAAATGGCCATGATGGCCGAGGGTTGTTGCGCTTTAGCGGCGATGGCTGCTAAAAAACTAAATACCAAGCTTAAGCTCATTCCACCCAAGCAACTTAGTCCAAAGAATAATACAATATGTGTTAATGGATTGCCAAGCAAAACCATGAACAGCATTAAACTTAATGCACTCATGATACACATGAGTAAACTATTGAAAATAAGTTTTGAAAATATAAAATTCACAGGACTTACAATCGAATAAAAATAAAGCATTCTACCTCTCCCTTCTTGCAAGAAGCTTCTTGCCACAGCATTGATACAAATAAAAAGTAAGGTGATCCAGTAAAGCCCATTCCATACTTTATCTTCTGGCAGGCCCATGGTTAAGTAAATGACAAAAGTAGTCGATGCTAAATAAATCAAGATCCCAAAAAAAGTATACTGCTGTCTCCATTCAAGTAGCAAGTCTTTTTTTAGTAAGGTGGCGATATTTTTTAGGGATGCGTTCATGAAGCTAATAGGCTTATTTTGCTGCGCAGATTCTACATCTAGGCTCATAATTATTTTTTTCACCTAACACAACGGTACCCTCTTCGGCACTTGTTCTGTAAGACACATTGGCTAAATGGCCACATTGTACACAAATGGCATGCAATTTAGTAATGAAATCAGCTATGGCTAAAAGTTGTGGCATAGGCCCAAATGGCTTACCTAAATAATCCATATCCAAGCCAGCTACAATGACTCTTTTACCTTGCATAACCAGTGTTTCACAAACAGGAATAATCCCATCGTCAAAAAACTGCGCTTCGTCAATACCTATGACATCTGCATCTTCTGCAAGTAATAAAATATTCTTTGCTAAGTCAATTGGGATAGAAGGGATGGAGTTGGAGTCATGACTAACTACTTTCTCTTTATCAAATCTGGTATCCGTAGCAGGCTTATAGATTGCTACTTTTAAATTTGCGATTTGAGCTCTTTTAAGTCTTCTAATCAATTCTTCGGTTTTGCCACTAAACATACTACCGCAAACGACTTCTAACCAGCCTCTTTTTTCTTTTGAAAAGTTTTGTTCAATAAACATAGACAATATTGCGATTTCTTTTTCGTTCTTAAATAAATCCTATTTCTTTAATTCCTTCAAAAGTAGACAATCCTATGGAAAGAGTTGCCGCTTTGGTTGAAAAATTAACCAATCAATTGGCCGATAAGGCAGACAAAAGCCAATTAAAACAAACGGCAGTCCAATTGCTAGCAGCATTATCAGAATCGGATCAATTTAACAATCTTCCTAATAACGTATCCGTGATGATTCCAGGAGGTAATGAAGAAGTTACTGATGTAATTGCTAAAGTCATTGATAGTCCTATAACTGAACAGCAAACTGTCGAAGTTAGGATTCCTAATTTACCGAAATTAGAACCAGTTGAAACTTTTATACCTGCTTCAATGCCTGTAGAGATAAATGAAGTCGTTACAAATACTGAACTCCAAGAAAAATTAGCATTAGAACCAATCAAAGACTTGAAAGCGGCCATTGGGGTCAACGATAAATTTCAGTTTACTGCAACCCTTTTTAATGGGGATGAAAAAGCATTTGAAATGGCAGTCAAATCCATCAATGGATTTAAAATTTATGCAGAGGCGCAATTTTGGATTAAATCTAATTTAAGGGAACAAAACAAATGGGACGAAACAGCTGAAGTCGTTAAAGCTTTTGATTTGTTGGTGAAACGTAGATTTGCTTAATATAATCAATCGTTTTTTGGGTCGCACCTGCATGGTCTTGAACATATTTAACAGCGGCATCTCCTGTAGCTTTATAAAAAGCAGCGTCCTTAAAAAGTTTTTCTAAGGTGTTGTTTAAACCTTTCGCATTCTTTATTTTGATACCCCCATATGCATTAAGAAGTCCAATCGCTTCTTGGTATTTTGAGTCATTCGGTCCCCAAATCACTGGTTTACCATATACTGCAGCCTCAAGGACATTGTGGATACCATCCTTCGTAAAACCCCCACCTATATAGGCTATATTGGCGTATTGATATAAATGACTTAATAAACCAATCTGATCAACAATCAACACCATTGGCTTTTCCATTGTATTAGATTGTGTTAACCATTCCGATAAGCAAATTGAATTTGGAAAATGAGATTGACAAGTTTTGATGGCTGCCGCATCTACATGATGTGGAACAATGATCCAATTGCATCGATCCCATGTACCTAAAATGGATCCAATCATCTCATGATCTTGTTCCCAAGTACTTCCAGCGACAATTGTTTCAACATGGGCTAATCTTGATACCCAATCAATGGATGCTTTTGCTGCTGCAATTTCTAATACACGATCAAAACGCGAATCGCCACTGATGGCTAAATGCGTGTGCTTTAAAAGAGGACTGATTAATGTTTTTGATGTGAAATCTTGTACTAAAATACCAGTGAAAAATGGCAACATGGTACGATAAAATCCACCGTAGAATTTGAAAAAAATTTGATCCGGTCTAAAAATTGCGGAGACTAATAAAGTTGGAATTTTTTGAACTGCTGCTTGCTTTAAATAATAGTACCAAAATTCATACTTTATAAATAGGATACATTTGGGTTGAACCATTTGCATCCATCTATTTGCAGAGCTAGGACCATCTAAAGGCAGATAAGACACAAAGTCAACATCTGGATGATGCTTTTGGTATAAGTATCCTGAAGGTGAAAAAAAGGTCACCCATAATTGATGTGATGGGTAGGATTTTTTTAAAGCACTGATGATTGGAAGACCTTGTTCAAATTCACCATAAGAGGCGCAGTGCACCCATATAATAGGGCCCTTTATTTGACCACATAATAGGCTAATTTCTTCCCAAACTTTTTGTTGACCCTCCACCCAATACTTAGCCTTCTCATTAAATGGACTAATAAGCTTTGCTAGCATTGGATAAAACAATAAAAACAGTCGATATAGTATCATAATAACGGGCTATTGCAAAGATGGGATACAAAGGGGGTATTTCCACCTTTTTGGCCATTTTATTGTAATTTTGGCAAAACTCATTGGATGCGAAAAATACAAATGGTAGATACAAAAAATCAGTATCTAGCCATCAAAGAAGAAGTCGATCAGGCCATACAAAACGTATTGGATAGTGCTGCTTATATCAATGGCAAAGCGGTACAAGATTTTTCAAAAAATTTAGGGGAATATTTAGGCGTAGAATATGTGGTGCCTTGCGCCAATGGAACGGATGCGCTTCAAATTGCGATGATGGCATTGGACTTGCAACCTGGGGATGAAGTCATCACGCCTTCATTTACTTATATCGCTACCACAGAAGTAGTGGCCTTGTTAAAATTAAAGCCTGTTTTTGTAGACGTAGACCCTGTGACTTATTGCATGGATATTGAAAGCTTGAAAAAAGCCATTACAACAAAAACAAAAGCGATTGTACCTGTGCATTTATATGGACATGCTGCACCAATGGAGGAAATTTTGGAAATTGCAAAGCAACACAATTTATATGTGATAGAAGATAATGCACAAGCGATAGGGGCAGATTATACTTTCGCTGATGGGACGGTTAAAAAAACAGGTACCATGGGTCATATTGGTGCAACTTCTTTTTATCCTAGTAAAAATTTAGGTGCATTTGGAGATGGTGGTGCAATTTTTTCCAATGATAAAGTATTGGCAGATAAAATGGCCATGATCGCCAATCACGGACAATCTGCACGTTATTATCATGATGTAGTAGGTTGTAATTCAAGATTGGATTCAATTCAAGCAGCTGTCTTAAATATTAAACTAGCTAAATTAGATGTATACAATAAGGCTAGACAAGCTGTTGCGGCTTATTATACGCAAGCATTTGGTGCTATCCAATCTATTGTAACACCTGCTATTGCCGATTATAGCATGCATGTGTTTCATCAATATACGATTCAATTAAAAGGCGTAGATAGAGATAAATTTATTGCACATTTATCAGCTAAAGAAATTCCATGTATGATTTATTATCCTGTACCAGGGCATCTACAAAAGATGTTTGCTTCAGACCAACAAGGTCAATGGGATTTAAAAATAACAGATCAATTAACGCCATGTGTTTGTTCTTTGCCAATACACACAGAAATGGAAGAAGCGCAATTAAAATATATTACAGAAGGGGTTCAATCTTTCTTTAATTAAAAATAAATAGATGAAAATAGCAGTAGTAGGCACAGGATATGTTGGATTGGTTACAGGGACTTGTTTTGCAGAAACAGGTAACAAAGTGACTTGTGTGGATATTGATCAATCTAAAGTAGAAAAACTAAGTGCAGGACAAATCACGATATACGAACCAGGTTTAGAGAAAATTTTTTTAAGAAATATCAAAGAGGAGCGTTTAAGATTCACGACGCAGTTAGAAGAAGCGGTGGAAGATGCAGAGATTATTTTTTTAGCATTACCTACACCACCGGGTGCAGATGGTAGTGCGGATTTAAAATATGTATTGGGTGTTGCGGATCATTTAGGAAAGATTTTAAAAGGCTACAAAGTTATTGTGAACAAAAGCACAGTACCAGTGGGTACGGCGGATAAAGTCAATGCTGCGATTGCAAAAAACTATAGTGGCGAATATGATGTAGTAAGCAATCCTGAGTTTTTAAGAGAGGGCGTTGCTGTGGATGATTTCATGAAGCCTGACAGAGTAGTTGTGGGTACAAGGTCAGAAAGAGCTAAAAAATTAATGAGTGATTTATATGCACCATTTGTAAGACAGGGTAACCCCGTAATATTTATGGATGAGCGTAGTTCAGAATTAACGAAATACGCAGCCAACTCTTTCCTTGCCACCAAGATTTCTTTCATGAATGAGATTGCACAATTATGTGAGCGTATGGGTGCGGATGTGGATATGGTAAGAAGAGGGATTGGATCGGATGACAGAATCGGCAAACGTTTTTTATTCCCAGGCATTGGATATGGTGGATCATGTTTTCCAAAAGATGTGCAAGCATTAGTTCAATCTGCTGGAGAAGTGCAATATAATTTTGAGATTTTAAAAGCAGTGGAGAAAGTCAACGCCAATCAAAAACTACATTTAGTAGAAAAGATCAAGGCTTATTATAATGGCAACTTAGCAGGTAAACATTTTGCATTATGGGGTTTAGCGTTTAAGCCAAATACAGACGATATTAGAGAAGCACCAGCATTGAGTATGATTGATGCATTAACGGTATTAGGGGCCACAGTAACGGCGTATGATCCAGAAGCGATGCTGAATGCAAAAGTACAGATAGGAGATAAAATACAATATGCTGCGAATCAGTATGAGGCATTGCAAAATGCAGCTGCACTCATTATTGCTACAGAGTGGAGTGAGTTTAGAACCCCCGATTTTGAGCGCATGGAAAAAGAGCTCAAGCATAAAATCATCTTTGATGGCAGAAACTTATTTGATGTAGCCAAGATGAATGAATTAGGATACCATTATGAAAGTATTGGAAGAGCAGACTCTAACAAATTAAATAAATAAGACTCATAATAAGGCTCAAACAAATTATAAGGACTAACTAATAAAAACCAGATGAGTCAGAAAAGAATATTAATAACGGGTGCTGCTGGATTTTTAGGATCGCATTTATGTGATCGTTTTATCAAGGAAGGGAACTATGTGATTGCAATGGATAATTTGATCACAGGAGACATGATGAATATCGAGCACCTAAGCTCGAATCCGAATTTTGAATTCATCCACCATGATGTGACCAAATTCATTGACATCAAAGTCGACTTGGATTATATTTTACATTTTGCCTCACCAGCAAGTCCAATAGATTATTTAAAAATTCCTATTCAAACCTTGAAAGTGGGCGCATTGGGTACACATAATTGTTTGGGATTAGCTAAAGCAAAAAGTGCAAGAATATTGGTTGCAAGCACGAGCGAAGTATACGGAGATCCTCTCGTTCATCCACAAACCGAGGAGTACTGGGGCAACGTCAACCCAGTGGGCCCAAGAGGGGTGTATGATGAAGCAAAACGTTATATGGAATCCATCACCATGGCCTACCATACTTTCCATCATGTGGAGACTAGAATCATTAGAATCTTTAATACCTATGGTCCAAGAATGCGTCTGAACGATGGCCGTGCATTGCCTGCATTCATTGGTCAAGCATTAAGAGGCGAGGACATGACAGTATTTGGAGATGGATCACAAACAAGAAGCTTCTGCTATGTAGATGATTTAGTAGAAGGTATTTATAGACTATTACTAAGCGACTACTCAGGTCCTGTGAATATTGGTAACCCGAATGAAATTAGCTTAAAGGATTTTGCAGAAGAGGTATTAAAATTAACAGGCAACACGGTGAAGATTGTTTACAAGCCATTACCAATTGATGATCCAAAGCAAAGACAACCCGATATTACAATAGCAAGAACCATTTTAGGCTGGGAGCAGAAGGTAGAAAGAGCAGAAGGTTTAAAAAAAACCTACGATTACTTTAAAGCATTACCACCAAGCGAGTGGACTAAATTGCCTAAAGAATTTATATCAAAATAATTACATGGCTATTCATACAATTTTAGTAACAGGGTCCAATGGTCAATTGGGTTGGGAGTTAGGTCAACTAGCTGCATCTTATCCTGCATTTAATTTTGTATTGGTGGATAGAAGCCAATTGGATTTGTCTTTTCCAGAAACATTTGAAAAAATGATTCAAACTATTGCGCCTGATTGTATTGTTAATACAGCTGCCTATACTGCTGTTGATAAATCAGAAACAGAAAAGGATTTATCTTATACAGTCAATGCCACTGCTGTTCAAACATTAGCAAGTATCTGTAAAAATTTAGCGATCCCTTTTATGACTTACTCAACAGATTATGTATTTGATGGGGAAGCAACACAGCCTTATTCGACTGCAACAAAAGTAGACCCTGTAAATTATTATGGATCTACAAAAGCTGCAGGGGAAGCAATGGCGATGGAAGCCAATGAGGATACAATTATTATTAGAACCTCTTGGGTTTTTAGTAGTCATGGAAATAATTTTGTGAAAACCATGATGCGTTTGATGAAGGAGAGAGATCAATTAAATATTGTGGCAGACCAAAAGGGTAGACCCACTTATGCGAAAGATTTAGCAATGGCTACAATGAAGATGATTGAAGCAATGAATGCCGGTAAATCAATCAAAGGGGTGTATCATTTTGCGAATACGGGAGAGACGACTTGGTTTGATTTTGCAGCTACAATAAAAGCGATTGCTGGATTAGATTGTGCATTGAATCCTATTGAGACCAAAGACTTCCCAACACCCGCTAAAAGGCCTGCTTATTCTGTATTAGATACTTCTAAAATTGAAGAAGCACTTTCAATAGCTATTCCTCATTGGGAGGATGCTTTAAGGGATTGTATGAATCTTTTAAGTAAATAAATTTAATGGATCCATTTTGAAAAGGATGGACCTTTAATCTTGAAAAGGATGGACCTCGCTTCGCTCGGTCTTCCTTTTTGATGGAAAATCCCAGCATGAAATAATGAAGCTACCACTAGTAACGCTATTGGTTTTTTTATGCCCTCACTGCTCCCTATGAATATGGAGCAAATTGCTAAGCAATTTTACAATGTTACTCCAATCCAAAAAGCAAGCGAGCTTGTTTTTGCCTTGTCGACACATTGTGCTCGTTTCACTCGCTGCTCCATACATCCTACTCGGGCATAAAAAAACCGCAACTTACGTTGCGGCTTCTTTTTCTTTGGTTGCCTGACCAGGATTCGAACCTAGACAAACTGCACCAAAAACAGTCGTGCTACCGTTACACAATCAGGCAATCCTCTAGCCATTCATAGAATGGACTGCAAAAATAGGGGTAGACACAAAAACTTCCAAATTTTTGTTGGCTTAAC
>CAMCHR010000054.1 GCA_945874755.1 Chitinophaga pinensis | reverse complement strand
CATATGATAAAATCTACCCCTTCAATATCTTGTTGAAACATGAAGTTAACGGCATTGCTTCCTCCTCCGCCAACACCAAGTACTTTGATGATGGATGATTTTTGTTTAGGTAAGTCAAATTGTATCATTCGAAATTGTTTTTTTGTTAGGTTAGTTGGTCGTAATTGGCTCTAAATTACTTGATTTCAATCGATTATGTTTGATAAGTTATAAACGATATGTGGGTAATTTTTATGCTAAAGGTTTGTCTTCTTCTTCGTTAAATATTTCGATCAAGTTGTTCTTGAAACGATCCCAGAACTTACTTTTTCTCTTTTCAATTTGCTCCTCTGAAACAGTTGTTGCCACTTGTTGCGAATTAGATTTTTGATACGTATTTGTATGATTTGAAACGGGTGCATTTACAGTTAATGCCTTAGGCACTTCCACTTTTTTGTAGGTTTCTGTAAACACTTTATAGTTTTGCTCATAATCATTGTACCCTTTCAAGATCAATCCAATACATGTTGAATACATTGGTTTCTTTAATTCATCAATATGATTAGGTGCTAAATGTTCATTTGGTAATCCGATTCTTGCATTCAAGCCAGTGATATATTCAGTTAATTGAATCAAATGTTTTAATTGAGATCCACCACCAGTCAAAATCACACCGCCATTCAACATGCGACTATCTAATCCAACTTGTTTTAAATGGTAAGTCACGAAATCAAGAATTTCACTCATTCTCGCTTGAATAATTGCAGCTAAATTCTTTACGCTAATTTCTTTTGCAGGCATCCCTTTTAAACCAGGGATTGTGACATAAGCATTTGCTTTTGCTTCATCAGATAATGCACTTCCAAACTGCACTTTCATCGCTTCGGCTTGACTTTTTAATACACCCAATCCCATTCTAATGTCATTGGTAATGTTTTCGCCACCAAATGGAATCACAGCAGTATGTTTTAAAATACCTTCGTAGAAAACAGCAAGGTCACTTGTACCACCACCGATATCTAAAATAGCAACACCTGCTTCCATATCAATATCGCTCATCACAGCACTAGCAGATGCCAATGGCTGAAGTACTAAATCTTTTGTAATCAACCCACTTCTTTCTACAGAACGATTGATATTTCGGATCGCATTTCTGTCTCCTGTAATAATGTGGAAATTGGCACCCACTTTAACACCATTCACCCCAACCGGATCCTTGATATTTTGGTTATTGTCTACATGAAACTCTTGAGGAATCACATCAATGATTTGATCGCCTGCAGGAATAAAGGTTTTTCTTTGATTGTTGATCAATTGCTCAATTTCCCAAGCCTGAATCTCATTTTCAGCATCCTGTCTTACTTGATCTCCTCTTGTTTGTAGGCTCTTAATATGGTGACCAGCGATACCCACATACACTTCGTGGATTTCTAAATCTGGATTACTTAAATGGCAATTTTGTAAAGCTTGTTGAATGGCTTTAATGGTTTGATCAATATTTAATACTTGACCATGTTGTACCCCATTACTATTTGCACGTCCAAATCCAAGGATTTCTAATTTCCCAAATTCATTCTTTCTTCCGGCAATCGCTGCAATTTTTGTTGTACCAATGTCAAGACCCACAATGATGGGAGAATCGTTCTGACTCATTTTTATAGGTTTTAGTTGTTAGTTTTTCTTAGTTGGAGACTTCGACTTCTTAGGCATTAAGGCCTTTGCAGTCTTGTTCTTTTTAATTAACGAATTATTTTTAGGTTTATTGTTCATTTTAGCCTTGGGCTTGACCCCTTTTACTTGAACTTTTTTCTTAGATATTGGCTTTTTTACATTGGACTTAGCCAATTGGGTCTTAACTAATTTAGCCGGAACAGCTTTAGTCAGTTTAGGTGTTGCACTGGCAGAATCCATCAAAACTGGTGAAGCTTTCACTGCACTATCTGTATTTATAACTGGATCTTGGATCAGGAAAGTTGAATCCCCTACAAGCAACTTAAAATCGCCCGTATATTGAATTGGCTGTTGGCCTTTTTTCAAAGCAACCACTTGATGATCGAATCTGCAATCAATGAATTGATAGGCATTGACTCCAGAACCCAACCACACTTTTTTATAAAAAGTAAACAGTCGGTTTAATTTATCTTCTAGCTGATCTACCGATCCCAATAAAACTAGGTGATCCCCAAGCGTTGGCACCATTTGAAAAGTACCATTGGGTTCTATATTCACTTGTGCTATTTGAGCCATGAAAAAACTATCTTTTTGAATTGTCTTTGCAAAAAATAAAACATCTTTTAACAATATGCTATCTGGCTTTGATAATTTTGGCCGATCTGTTGGAAAGCCTGTAAAAACTGGAAGATTCAACACCGTCAATTGTTTTAAAGGCAGTCTCCAACCTTCATTATCAATATAAAACGAAGTTCCACTTGCAGTAAATATCCGAGCAATTGGAATTCTCTGTTCAATTTTAACTTCTAATACCAATTTATTATTGATAAAAAATTCTGCATTTTTTACCCATTCTGTTTTTTCAATAAATTGTTCTAACTGTGTTAAATTAATTTTTTCAATTGGCATCCCAACCTGCACACCTTGGTCATTTAATATAGAACCAATTGCAATTTCATCCATAAATAATGCTTGTGCACTTTCTCCTACTAATTCAATTTGTATATCTGCTAGTCTTTTTTCATTCTTGGCCTTCCATGCAATCACAAAAAGCACAATAAGCCCTGCAGCAGCGATGCTCCAAATAATCCTAATTGCTATTTTTTGCCATTGTTTCATCTGCTATTTTGTAAGGATGTCTTGAATTTGATTGATGCATACATCTATATCACCTGCTCCAGCCATCACGATTAACTTATCTTCTGTAGACGCAGCCCAAGACAATAATTGCTCTTTCGACATCACTTGCTTTTTCTCTATGGTCATTGCATCTAATAACATCTCACTTGTCACACCTGGTATAGGTAATTCTCTGGCTGGATAAATAGGTAATAAAATAACCTCGTCTGCTTGATCCAATGTAGCCGAAAAACCAGCAGCTTGATCTTGTGTTCTACTGTATAAATGTGGTTGAAAGACTACAACCATTTTTTGATTTGGAAAAATACTTTTAACACCACTTATTAATGCGCTCAGTTCTTCTGGGTGATGTGCATAGTCGTCTATCAATACCTTATTGGCTGTTTTTACTTTATATTCAAATCGACGTTTCACACCTTTAAAGTCTGCCACGGCAGCAATAATTTTTTCATCCTCAATCCCAAGACACAGTGCAATTGCAATTGCAGCTGTTGCGTTCTCTACATTGTGCAAACCACCCATATTCAATACCACATTTTTAAGTACCCCATTTGGATGCACTAAATCAAAAAAATAAGCACCATCCACTACCTTTAAAGCACTTGTATGATAGGATGCTTTTTCTTGATTGTACCCATAAGTTGAAATTGTTTTATTACTTGCGCTTGTGGCTACTGTCGTACCTAATTTCTGAATTAAGATCCCTCCAGGTTTAATCTTATCTGCATATTGTCCAAACGCTTTTAATACTTCTTCTGCAGTACCATAGATGTCTAAATGATCTGGATCAACAGCTGTGATAACAGCAATATTGGGAGATAATTTTAAAAAGCTTCTATCGTATTCATCTGCTTCTACCACCACTACATTTTTTTCGTGACTCCAAAAATTAGTATCATAATTTGAAGCAATACCTCCTAAAAATGCATTACAACCATACCCTGTATGTCTCAAAATATGAGCAGTCATAGAGGTTGTAGTCGTTTTACCATGCGTACCTGCAATCCCAATTGTAAATGCATTTTCTGTTACCCATTGCAATACATCACTTCGCTTCACCACTAAATAACCATTGTCTCTAAAGAAGTTTAACTCAGTATGTTCTGCAGGGATGGCTGGGGTATATACAATGACTGTAGCTTCTTTATCTATTTGATTTAAATCATCTTCAAAGTGAATCGAGATACCCTCTACAATTAAACTGTCTGTCAATGCAGTTGGTGTTTTATCATAACCAGAAACAAATACGCCTTGTGTATTAAAATACCTAGCCAAAGCGCTCATGCCAATGCCGCCAATTCCAATAAAATAAATACGTTTCAAGTTGGTTAGAGGGTTCATATCTTGTTCGCTATTTAGAGTCAATTTCATGAATAATTTCTGCTGCAATTACTTGATCTGCATTTTTCCAAGTAAATGATTTTATTTTTTCTTCCATCTCGCTCAACATATTTTTATTACCCATTAATTTTTGAATCATTGGAAATAATTCAGTGACGACATTTTTGTCGGCAATCATTAGAGCAGCTTGCTCTTTCACCAATACCTCAGCGTTATATGTTTGATGGTCTTCTGCCGCATGTGGATAGGGTACAAAAATGCATGCTTTCCCAGTCATTGAAATTTCCGCAACGGCCATTGCACCTGAACGACTTACCACCATATCTGCTGCAGCATAAGCAGCACTCATATCATTGATAAAACTGTCTACAAATACATTCCCAAATGGACTCGCCGCAGCTTGATACATTGCTGCATTGGGCTTACCAGTTTGCCAAATTAATTGCAATCCCATTTTTTCAAATGCAGTTAAATTATTTTGTATGGCTTGATTGATAGATGCTGCACCTAGGCTTCCTCCAATGATTAATATAGTTGTATGATTAGGAAGTAACCCAAATTGCAATAATGCAGTTTCTTTATCAATTGCCCCTTCTGCAATATTTTGTCTCACCGGATTCCCTGTAATTTGAATTTTATTGAATGGGAAAAAAGCTTCCATACCTTTTGTACCAGTAAAAATTTTAGTTGCATGCTTGCCTAACCATTGATTGGCTTTCCCTGCAAATGCATTGGCCTCATGTATGAAAGTTGGTATTCCCCTTGCTTGGGCATATTTTAAAACGGGGAAACTTGAATAGCCCCCTACGCCAAATACGGCATTCGGTTTAAATTGATTGAAGATAGTTTTAACTTGAATAAAACTTTTTATCAACTTAAATGGCAATGTCAAATTTTTAAAAATATGTTGTCTATTAAAACCTGCAATCGTTAATCCGACTATTTGATATCCAGCTTGTGGCACTTTCTCCATTTCCATTTTCCCTTGAGCACCTACAAATAAAATACTAGCATCAGGCTGTAACTTCTGTATAGCCTGCGCTACAGCAATGGCTGGAAAGATATGTCCACCTGTCCCACCGCCAGCGATGATGATACGCAAAGGAGTATGTATTGGATTAGACATTTACAGGCTCAATATTTTCGTTAGGAATTTCAATCTCAGTTTCAACAGGTGCCTTGCCTTCCATTTGCTCCACATTTCTTGCGACACTTAAAATCAAACCTATCGAACAACAAGTAAATATAAAAGAGCTTCCACCCATACTTAACAGTGGCAAAGTCACTCCAGTCACAGGCACAATGGCCACATTCACCGCCATATTGGCGACTGCTTGAATAATTAATGTAAAGCTTAATCCTAGTGCTAAAAAAGCACCAAATGCATAGGGACACTTTCTAAATATTCGGATACATCTAAATAAAAACACGAGGTAAATAAAGATGATGAATGCCCCACCTAATAATCCATACTCTTCGATTATCACTGCATAAATAAAATCATTATACGCCTGCGGTAAAAAATTTCTTTGCTGACTATTCCCTGGACCAAGTCCAACAAATATGCCCCCATTCGCAATCGCAATT
Source organism: Chitinophaga pinensis (assembly GCA_945874755.1). Classification (GTDB taxonomy): domain Bacteria; phylum Bacteroidota; class Bacteroidia; order Chitinophagales; family Chitinophagaceae; genus Sediminibacterium; species Sediminibacterium pinensis_B. Next base: position 7,642 of record CAMCHR010000054.1, on the reverse strand, counting down.
TTTGCTTGTTGCACCTGATATGGCACTTCATTGTCTTTTGCGTACATGAAATCCTGTACTCGATTCACCCAAGTTCCAAAACGTCCCCAATTCTTTAATGACTCAGCAATAATTGGTTTTTCTGAATCTATTGAACCCTGATTGGCATTATGTGTCGCAATCGCTACACTAATGATAATTACAATTGGAATCATCGCCACTCCAATCGTTAATAAAATATGTTTAAAGCTCACTCTTCCAATAAATAATAAAAGTAATGAAGTAGCACCTGTCAATAATGCATTTGATAAATTTGCAGGCATGATTAAACCGCATATAATGAATACCGGAATAATCACTGGTAAAAATCCTTTTTTAAAATCCTTAATCACTTCTTGCTTCTTACTGAGCACCCTTGACAAGTACATGAATAAAGCCAATTTAGCCACATCACTACTTTGAATCGTTAAATTAATAATGGGTAATTTAATCCATCTACTACCTTCATTAATTTTAGCTCCAAAAAATAAAGTATAGATCAATAAAGGCACAGATAAAATAAATAATATAGTGGCCACGCGCGAAAAAACAGTGTAATTGACCCTATGTAAACCAAACACCACTAACAAACCAATTAATGTAAATATGATTTGCTTAAACAAATAGAAACTTGTATTACCACGATACATTTTATATGCCAACGAACCAGTTGCACTATATACTACCAATATAGAGATCAGTGATAATAAGATGACTAAACCCCAGATATATTTATCCCCTCTAGTTCTTTGGTCTAGATGTTCCCTCATCCCTCCAATAGAAGGCATTTGAGAAAATAACTTATCTGTGGTTTCTTTGAACATGATTATAATTCTTTTACGCTTTCTTTGAATTGTTGCCCTCTGTCTTCATAGTTTTTAAATAAATCAAAACTTGCGCAAGCTGGACTCAATAATACTACATCCCCTTTTTCGGCTAATTTAAAGGAAGCGTTCACCGCTTTTTTTGCAGAATCAACTTCAATTATTTGTGCTACTTTATCCTTAAAGAATTCAATTAATTTTGAATTGTCCGTTCCCATACAAACAATGGCTTTTACTTTATCTTTTACAAGATCTGCCACTAAAGCATAATCGTTGCCTTTATCTACACCTCCTAGAATCAAAATAGTAGGCTTTTGCATGCTCTCTAAAGCATACCAGGTACTATTGACATTGGTGGCTTTACTGTCATTGATAAAATCAACGCCTTTTACAGTGGCAACAAATTCCATTCGGTGTTCCAAGTTGTGGAAATTGCTTACTGCTTCGCGGATTTTTTCCTTTCTGATACCTAAAGTGGATGCAGCAATGCTTGCAGCCATTGTGTTATAAGCATTATGCTTGCCTTTTAAAGCAAAATCATAAATACTCATTGTCACTCTTTCTTCTTGGATTTTTAACATCATTTGTTCGTTCTTGATGTAGCCTCCTTTTTTTAGTTCTTGTTTCATAGAAAATGGTAGTAGGTTAGTATTGGTGGTTAGTAGTTCTAGATGTTTTACAACGACTTCGTCGTCTATGCAATAAATAAAGCAGTCTTTTTCGGTTTGGTTCTCAATAATTCTAAACTTGCTTTTGATATAATATTCAAATTGATAATTGTATCTGTCTAAATGATCTTCCGTAATATTTAATAGAATCGCAATATCTGGTCTAAAGGTTTTTATATCATCTAATTGAAAAGAGCTTACTTCAATTACATATAGTTTTTTTGGATCTATTGCAATTTGTCTTGCAAAAGAGAATCCAATATTGCCCACAATCGCTACATCTTGTTCTGCCGTTTTGCAGATATGGTATAACAAAGAGGTTGTTGTGGTTTTTCCATTACTTCCTGTAATGGCAACAATTTTACTATCTCCTTTATATCTATAGCCAAATTCAATTTCACTAATTACAGGGATTCCTTTTGCACGTATTTGTTTTACCAATTCATTCTTCTCTGGTATGCCTGGGCTTTTCATGACTTCATCTGCTTCTAATATTCTTTCCATATCATGCCTGCCTGATTCAAACGGAATCGCATTCGCTTCTAGTTCTGATTGAAATATTGGCTTGATCGCACTTGCATCAGACACAAATACATCGTATCCTTTTTGCTTTGCTAGCAAGGCAGCGCCTACACCGCTTTCTCCTGCACCCAATATGACAATCTTTGTAGACAATTTATCTTGTTTTTAAGGTTAGGATAGAAGTGATGACTAATAAGATGGTAATGATCCAAAAGCGAACTGCAATTTTACTTTCGTGAAAACCTTTCTTTTGATAATGATGATGTAATGGACTCATTAAAAACACACGACGTCCTTCACCATATTTTTTCTTTGTATATTTAAAATAGCCTACTTGAATGATGACACTTAAGTTTTCTATTAAAAACACGCCACAAAAAATTGGTATTAATAATTCCTTACGAACAATGATAGCAAGTGATGCAATGATACCTCCTAAAGCCAAGCTTCCTGTATCACCCATAAAAACTTGCGCTGGATAAGCATTGTACCATAAAAATCCAATACATGCTCCCACAAATGCACCCACAAAAATGGATAACTCTCCCAAATTAGGAATGTACATTACATTTAGATAATCTGCAAAAACATAGTTACCACTTACGTATACAAAAACACCCAAAGCCGCTCCTATAATGGCGCTCACGCCTGCAGCTAAACCATCTAGGCCGTCTGTTATATTCGCGCCATTGGATACTGCTGTAATGATAAATGTGACCACTAAAATATAAACAATCCAAGTATATTTGTCTGCACCTGGACCCATCCAGCTTATTAATTTACTATAATTAAACTCATGATTCTTGACAAACGGAATGGTTGTAATGGGTGTTTTTACTTTTACAAATCGGCGTTCTTCTCCGTTGATCGTCCTAACAACCACATCGGCGCCCTTTGCAATTTTTTCGCCCTTTGCTAAACTAGCTGATACATTGGTCGAAATAATTTCACGCTCCACTGTAACTGCATTACTAAAATACAATGTCACTCCAATGATGATGCCTAATCCAACTTGACCTATGACTTTAGTAATACCCGCCAACCCATCACTGTTCTTCTTTTTATAGGACTCCCCCTTTTCTTGTGCGTCTTTTCTTGCACGAATTTTAAAGTAATCATCTAAAAATCCAATGAGACCAAGCCAAACTGTACATAAAATCATCAATCGGATATAGACCTTATCTAAGTTGGCAAATAATAGTGTTGGTATCAACACACTCATTAAAATGATGATGCCACCCATTGTAGGCGTTCCTTTTTTTTGTTGCTCCCCTGCTAATCCTAACTCTCTCACACTTTCGCCAATTTGCTTTCTCTGTAAAAACAAAATCATTTTTTTACCATAAACAGTCGCTAGGAATAAAGACAATAAAATAGCCATGGCAATTCTAAAAGTCAAAAACTGAAAAATACCAATGCCAGGTATATCAAAAGACTTGTCTAACCATGAAAATAATTGGTACAGCATAGCAAATTATTTAGCAAATGAGTTGAAAATATTTTGTAAAATTTGTTTATCGTCAAAATCTGATTTAACCCCTTTAATATCTTGGTATTTTTCATGCCCCTTTCCTGCAATCAAAATAATATCGCCTGGTTTAGAAAAATTAACAGCTGTCTTAATCGCTTCATATCTATCTACGATATTGACATATTTTTTTTTTGCTGCACTACTTAATCCTGTCTCCATATCCTTGATGATCTGATTTGGATCTTCGGAACGAGGATTGTCACTTGTTAAAATGACTTTATCACTTAAGTCGCAAGCTACCTGCGCCATGATAGGTCTTTTAGTTTTATCTCTGTCTCCTCCACAACCCACTACAGTAATCACTGTTTCTCCCCCTTTTTTTAATTTCACAATGGTCTCCAATACATTTTGTAAGGCATCTGGGGTATGCGCATAATCCACAATGCCTATCGTATTTTCGGCACTAATAATATAATCAAACCTACCCTCGGCGCCAGTTAATGCACTCAATACAGTCAACACTTTCTCTGCATTTTCTCCCAATTGAATAGCAACCCCATAGACCGCTAAAAAATTATAGGCATTAAATGTGCCTATCAATCTGCAATGCACTTCCATTTCATTTACATTCAATACCAATCCAGTCAATTGATTTTCTAGAATCTTGCCTTTATAAGTAGCTGGAGCATGTAATGCATAACTAAACTGTTTTGCTTTTGTATTGGCTAGCATCACTGCACCATTTGAATCATCTAAATTGGTAATTGCAAATGCAGTTGCACCCAAGTGATCAAAAAATACTTTTTTAACACGCACATATTCTTCGAATGTTTCGTGGTAATCTAAATGGTCATGTGTGATATTGGTGAATGCGGCTCCTGTAAATTGCAAACCAGTAATACGATGCTGGTGTATTGCATGACTGCTGCATTCCATAAATACATATGAACAACCTTCTGATACCATTTCTGCCAACAAAGCATTTAAGCGAATGGCATCGGGTGTAGTATGGGTTGCTGGAATAATGCGATCCCCAATTTGGTTTTGAACCGTACTTACTAATCCGCAAGTATATCCCATCTCTGTAAACAACTTGAATAATAAAGTGGCCACGGTCGTTTTACCATTGGTACCTGTCACACCCACTAATTTAATTTTAGTAGATGCCTGTCCATAAAATTGATGTGCCATCAAAGCAACAGCCTCCTGTGTATTGGCTACAACGATATAAGTTATGCCCTCTTTTATTGCTGCTGGCAATGTCTCACATACAATTACAGTCGCGCCTTTCTCTATTGCAGTTGTGATAAATTGATGTCCATCTACTTGCACGCCTTTAATAGCAACAAATGCTGTTCCAGGCTGAACCAATCTAGAATCAATTTGTAAGTCAACAATCTCTTGATCCGTCGAACCTATAACTTCTCTCAAAGCAACGCCAAATAAAATATGTTGTAATGATGTTGTCATATAATTAATTCAGTTCTATCGATATTTGTTGACCTCTTTGAATATATTGTCCTTGTAGAATACTTTGACGAATCACTTTTCCCTTTCCACTGCATTTCACAATCAACCCTTTTTTCTCGCATAACCATAAAGCATCTTTTAGTTTCATGCCACTGATATCTGGCATCGTACTATCAGAAGCCATTTGTATCTGTTGACCTGCTTTTAAAGCCCTTCCAGCACCTTGTACATTTGCCCAGTCTGCATTGTTCGGAGTTGAATCCTGATAAGGCATTGACAATTGTTTAGCGATTGCTTGTAAGGATGTTTTTGCAATCGTATAGTTGAATGATTGAGAATCTTTTAAATTGAAACTTGGTGCTTTATCCATTTTATTTTGGATATAAGTAACATACAACCTGTCTGCAATCTCTTTAAATACAGGACCCGCTACCGATGCACCATAAAATGGATAGGCATGTGGCTTGTTTTTTATAATCACCACAATCGTGTATTGAGGATTGTCTGCAGGAAAATATCCAGCAAATGAAGATTGATAAATCTTATCTGCATAACCCTTATTCCCATTTGCAACTAAGGCAGTTCCAGTTTTTCCTGCAACTTTATAAGGACTATTTTTAAATAAAGTTTTACCTGTTCCATTGATACAAACCCCTTCTAGAGCAATTTGAGCTGCTTTAATAGTTGCAGGACTATACACTTGTGCATTGTATACTTTTGGAGCAATCGTTTTAATGATCCTGCCTTCTTCTTGTATGCTGTTCACTAAATATGGTCGCATCATCACCCCATTGTTCGCAACCATATTGTAGACGGACAAAGTTTGTATTGGCGCAATTGCAATATTGTAACCAAATGCCATCCAAGGCAAAGTTGTTGGACCCCATAATTCATCGCCAGGTCGGGTAATTTGAGGACGACGCTCTCCCACCAAATCAATACCTGATAATGAATCCAATCTTAATCTAGAAAGGTGTTTAAAATAAGCGGATGGATTATTGGTATAATTACTAACTGCAATTTTAGCCATCCCTACATTTGAACTTTCTTCAAAGGCTTCTAAAACTGTTGCTTGAAATTTGCCATGCTTTTCTGAATCATATACTGTTCGGCCTGCTACCTGCCAAACACCACCTTCTAAATTGATAGAAGTATTTAAAGTGACTTTACCATCTTCTAAGGCTTGCATTAAAGTCACTAACTTGAAAGTGGATCCTGGCTCAGAAGGCGTGATCGCATAATTTAAATCCTCTGCATAATAGCCGTCTCTTATCTTTCCTAAATTTGCAATCGCTTTAATCTTACCCGTTTTTACTTCCATCACCATCGCTACGCCATGTTGCGCTTCATTACCAATCATCATTTTCATCAAGGCATTAGTCGTTACTTCTTGAATATACACATCTAGTGTACTCACAATATCTTTTCCTGTTTCAGGTTCAATTTCAAATTCGCCCTCTTGTACTGGAACTGTTACGCCACCTGCAATAGCTCTAACCAACTGCTTTCCATTACGACCATTTAATACTGTATCATAGGATAATTCTAAGCCTACTTTATTTTGATCTCTCGCTAATCCTATGGTTCTATACCCCATATTTTGATAAGGATTCAAACGAATATTTCTTTCTTGTGCAATAAACCCACTCTTATACCTTCCTAAACGAAACAATGGAAATTTAGCCATTTGCAAATACTGCTTATAGCCTACTTTTTTTCTTAATTCATAATTTGCTTCTCTAGCCTCAAAAGCTTTTGTGAGTCCCTCTTTATAGAAACTTGCAGATTGATCCTTAAATAAATCAGCTAAAGCAATACTTAATGAATCAATATTTTCTCTAAATGATTTACCGGATTTTTCATGCAATGGCTCCACTCTAAAATCAATATAAATATCAAATTGAGGCACATTGGTACTCAACATCTGTCCATCTTCACTATAAATTGTACCTCTATCTGCAGGAATTTCAATAATGCGTTGGTGTAAGCTATCACTTAAGCCTCTCCAGTAAGCACCTTGAACTTGTTGAATGTAAAATGCTTTACCTAAAATACAAAGACAAACAACTACGACTAAAATATAGCTTAAGTAAACTCTCCAAAGTATGTCGCGTTTTACATCCATTAGTTGGCTTTATTTTTTTCGTTAGGTAGATCAAAACGTTTTTCCAATGGGATGTGTATAGACATATCCTTAGCTATTTGTAAGCCATAAGGCGCCATTGCCTTTTCGATATTGATTGCTTCACTCTTAAGCATTAAATCTGCCTTAAGCGTTTTATACTCAAATTGCAGTTGCTTGATTTCCTTCTTTGTAGAATTGATTTTACGGATCGACTTATCCGTCAAGTGTCCATTGGCGATATAAAGTATCGCTAGTATTGCCAAGAACAAAAAGTAACTAATGTTCATGACAACCCATTCGTAGTTAAGCATGCTAATGATAGCAGACTTAGAGTTGTTTTTTACGGGTACGGACATACGGTTTATACTCTTTCGGCAGCGCGCAATTTTGCGCTTCTGCTTCGATTGTTTTCTTTCATCTCTTTTTCAGAAGCCACAACAGGTTTTTTTGTTATGATCTTCCAAAGCACTTCTTTCTTAATGGAAAGAAACGGGTTGGTCACATCGTCTTCATCAGGTCCTACTTTGAATGCGTTTTTCACCAT
>CAMCHR010000053.1 GCA_945874755.1 Chitinophaga pinensis | reverse complement strand
AGGTTATGTTTTTGTAAATAAACCAATAATCGCTTACGCTGACCCACTAATTGCATTAAACCTCTTTGAGTAGAATGGTCTTTGTGGTTGGCCTTTAAATGACCAGAAATGTGCGCGATACGTTGTGTTAATAAAGCAATTTGACCTTCAATTGAACCTGTGTTGGTTGCTTTACCACCAAATTCAGTAAAAATGCTTGCTTTCTTCTCTGTTGTTAAGTTAGACATTGTGGAACTTCTTTTATTGTAGTTAACAATTAACTACGGTTTTGTTTTGTTTATTTCGGCTGCAAAGATAGGGATAAAAGCGTAACTAAATCAATAGTTTAGTCAAATATTTCTACGTTTTTAGGGTATTTGGCCCTATTGAAAACGAATAATTTGTCTTCAAAACTAGCTGCATAGTTGATAGATAGCACTTTAACGTCTGTAATATTGTTGCTTTTATCTAAAATGATGGCATTTGAAAGGGCTGATTTAACCTTGTCAATGACTAAAGTGACTTTCTGAAAGCCTTTTTTACGATCTATAGGGAATAACTCGATGGTTGCAGTATTGGCATTTTGAGCTAATAATTTGAAATTGAAGTCTTTATCATAGCTACCTGACAATAATTTCTGTGGACTTAAGGTTTGTTCGGTTTCAGCCAAACTAGACTTAGAAATGGTGTTTAGCCCATCGAAATTGAATATAGAAGTGCCATCACATAGGATCTCTAATTTACCCTCATTTAGGAGGTATTTCTCGCCCTTCATCTTTAATTGGATCATCTTGGTCCCCAAGGCCTTTCCTTTGTTGTTTTTAGACACCAATTGGATCTTTACCTGTATCCCATTAGACATTTTCACTTTCACCCCTACTTTGTCCAAAATGGCCTTTGCATTAGGGTCTTTTTGGGCTTGACCATGAAAAGTCATCAGGCTGAGTAAAAAGATAAAAACTATTCTCATATTAGGTTAATTAGGGGCTTAGGGGGTTCTAATGTTTAGATTGTCAAAAATAAAGAATCCTTGTGGATTATGATAAATTTTGCAAGAAATCATATAATTCGGCATCAGATTTGTATAACACCTCTCTTGGTTTACTGCCCTGACTTGGTCCAACGATACCTGCAGATTCTAGTTGATCCATTAACCTCCCTGCTCTATTGTAGCCCAATTTCATTCTTCTTTGAATGAAAGAGGTGGAACCTACTTGAGCACTTACAATCAATTTAGCAGCGTCTTCAAATAAACTATCTCTGTCTCCAGCATCAAAACCAGATGCCTCTAAATCTTTATCGTCTATGTATTCAGGTAATAAGAAAGCCTCTGGATAGCCTTTTTGTTCAGCGATAAAATTACAAACACGATCTACTTCTGGGGTATCCACAAAAGCACATTGTAGACGTGTAATTTCTCCATTAAAGCTCACCAACATATCTCCTTTACCAATTAATTGTTCCGCACCTCCAGCGTCTAAAATAGTACGGCTATCAATTTTACTTGAAACCTTAAATGCGATACGTGCAGGGAAATTCGCTTTGATGGTACCGGTGATGATATTCACAGATGGTCTTTGTGTGGCAATGATTAAGTGAATACCAACTGCTCTTGCTAACTGCGCTAGACGTGCAATAGGCATCTCCACTTCCTTCCCAGCTGTCATAATTAAATCTGCAAACTCATCCACAACCAATACGATGAATGGAAGGTATTGATGTCCTTTTTCTGGATTTAATTTTCTAGATGTAAACTTCTCATTGTACTCTTTAATTTTTCTACATCCAGCTTCTTTCAATAAATCATAACGATTGTCCATCTCGATACAAAGTGCATTCAATGTATTGATCACTTTTTTGGTATCCGTAATAATTGCATCTTCTTCTCCTGGTAATTTAGCTAGGAAATGTTTTTCAATCACACGGTATAAACTCAATTCCACTTTCTTTGGATCTACTAAGACAAACTTTAATTGAGAAGGATGCTTCTTGTATAGTAATGAAACAAGGATGGCATTCAAACCAACTGATTTACCCTGACCTGTTGCTCCTGCCATTAATAAGTGTGGCATCGCTGCTAGATCCACAATGAAATTTTCATTATCAATTTTTTTACCAATGGCAATTGGTAATGAATGTTGGCTCGTTTGAAACTTCTCACTTGCCAATAATGTTTTCATACTCACAATCGACTTTCGAATATTAGGCACTTCAATACCAATCGTGCCTTTACCTGGAATAGGTGCAATGATACGTATACCTAAAGCAGCTAAACTTAAAGCAATATCGTCTTCCAAGTTTTTAATTCTACTAATACGCACACCTGGTGCAGGGACAATCTCATATAAGGTAACTGTTGGGCCCACTGTGGCAGAGATGCGTTGGATAGCGATATCATAATTTTTTAAAGTAGCAATGATCTGATTTTTGTAGGTCTCCAATTCTTCTGGATCTTGTACAATTTTTTCAGAGCCATGTGTCTCTAATAAATTAATATGTGGATACTTGTAATTTTTTAAATCTAAGGTGGCGTCATATTTGGTAGTTAAGCTCCCCACTGATGCTAGGATTTTTTCCTTTGGTACTTCGTTGATTTCTAAATCTAGGTCTTCTAATAATTCGTCATCAATGTCAAGATCCTCCGCTTCATCATCACTCGCTGTAGGCGATTTCACTTCAACTAATGGAGTTTTTTTTTCATCCCCTGGCTCTTCGTTTAAAGACAATTCATCTATAAATAATTTTGGACCTAGTTCCCCCAGTGCTTCATCTGTCTCATCCATTTCTGGCATGATGACTGAAATACCTGAAGTATTTTCTTTTAATGAATTGCCAGTGGGGATATTTGCTTCTGTTGGTGCAGGATTATTTAAATCCCATTCTTGCTTCACTGCTTCTTCTGTATCCTCACTAACAAAATCTGGTACTTTTTTCTTTGGAATTAAAAAATCAAAATTAGGTACATTAAAACTTGGATTAAATCTCCATATAATATAACTAAATCCTGCGATCAATAAAATGGCACCAGTACCAAAGCGTCCAACAAATTTAATTAACCAGCTACTACAATATTCCCCTAAAGCGCCTCCCCATGAAAAAGGAGTATTGGGTGTCAAATAAGCAAAGCAGGTACTTAAAACCAAAAGACCCAGTAGCACATATCTTAAATTACGCCACAAACTAAAAATTGGTTTTGAGAAAAATAAATTCACTCCTAATACAAAAAAGAAAGTACAAAACAAATAGGTAGCTAAACCAAATCCGTTGAACATCATTTGATAAGCCACAAAAGCACCAAGATACCCTAGTAAGTTATTCGCTTTGACATCTTGAATTGAAAACAATTGGGTTCTCCATAATTGCACCATATCTTGGTCTTCCTGCCAAGTAAATAAATAAGACGTAAAAGCAACAAAAAGAAATAAGCTAACCAATAAAGAGAGTGCACCCAATATCTTAATTGTGCGTTCATCTTTGACTACTTCAGATACAAGTACATCTGCTTCTTTGTCCGGATTTAAATTCGGGGAATTGTCCTTAAGTGTTGATTTGCTTTTAAGCGTATTTGCCATGATGACAAATATAAAAAGAAATTGGCTACATATCTACTTTATTCAACCAAACCACCCTAGCCCAATTAACCCAGCCCAACATGAAACAAAGTCCCCCGATTGGGGTAATTGGCCCAAGTATAAAAGACCAGCTTGGGTGGATCACAGATAAAAGCGATAGCCCATAAATGGACCCGCTAAATAAACAACAACCTACAATGAAAAAATGCGCTGCAAATGCTATCCCCTTATTGGATATATGTATCGTTTGATTTTGTTGGCTATAAATAGATAAGGCAATGAGCGCCAATGCATGGATTAATTGATAACGTACCCCTGTCTCATAACTCTGTAATTTCTCTGGGCTCAAAACCGATTTCAATGCATGTGCACCAAATGCACCAAGCAATACGGCAATGATTGCAAAAGCAATTCCCCAAAGTAAAATTTTACGATGCATGATTTTTTATTAACTTTTTTAAACCTGATTCATTGATGTGATCGGATGTTAAACGGTAATGTGCTTGTTTATAAAAAGGATGCCTTTCAACTAATTTTTGTTCCAAAAAGGCTTTGAGTTCAATGTCTGAAAGATGCGCTATTAAAGGACGATGTACTTTTTCATTGGATAATCTTTTTACCAATACATCTACTGATTCATCCAACCAAATTACGACTGCTTCTTTTTTCATCAAGTCTAAGTTCTCCTGAAAACACGCAGTCCCTCCTCCAGTAGATACAACATACTTTTTCTTTTCTTTAAACCATTTTAAAATGGTAGCCTCTGCTTTTCTAAAATAAGCTTCCCCATCTTCATTGAATATTTCGGCAATGGTTTTTTCTTCGTTCATTTCAATTAAAGCATCTAAATCATAGCCCACAGATTTATTCCATTTTGCTATTTGCTTCAACCAATAAGACTTTCCTGAACCCATCATCCCTATCAAAAATATTCGCTCTGCTCCCATAAATTATGTAAATGCGTTGAATCCGGTAATATCCATTCCAGTAATTAACAAATGAATATCATGTGTTCCTTCATAAGTAATTACACTCTCTAAGTTCATCATATGACGCATCACAGAATATTCTCCAGTAATGCCCATTCCTCCTAACATTTGTCTAGCATCTCTCGCTATATTAGTTGCCATTTCACAATTGTTTCTTTTAGCCATACTAATTTGAGCAGCAGTTGCACGACCTTCGTTCATCAATACGCCCAAACGCCAAGCAAGTAATTGTGCTTTGGTGATTTCAGTCACCATTTCTGCCAATTTCTTTTGTTGTAATTGGAATCCGCCAATTGGTCTTCCAAACTGAACGCGCTCCTTACTATATCTTAATGCGGTATCGTAACAATCCATCGCAGCACCAATCGTACCCCATGCGATACCAAATCTTGCCTTATTCAAACAACTCAACGGTCCTTTTAATCCTTTGACATTTGGTAAAATATTTTCCTTAGGTACTTTCACATTATCAAAAACCAATTCTCCCGTTGCACTTGCACGCAAACTCCATTTATTATGTGTGGTCGGTGTTGAAAATCCTTCCATTCCTCTTTCAACAATGACGCCTACAATTTCTCCAGCTTCATTCTTAGCCCATACCACTGCAACTTGTGCAAATGGGGAATTGCTGATCCACATTTTTGCACCATTTAAAATAACATGATCCCCTGCATCTTTAATATTGGTTAACATGCCAGAAGGATTAGACCCATGATCTGGTTCTGTTAATCCAAAACAACCCAACCACTCGCCAGATGCTAATTTTGGTAGAAACTTTTGTTTTTGTGCTTCACTACCATACGCATGAATTGGGAACATCACCAAAGAACCTTGAACACTCGCAGTACTTCTCACGCCACTATCCCCTCTTTCCAATTCTTGCATCATCAATCCATAACTGATATAATCTAAACCTCCACCGCCATATTCAGTAGGTACAGTTGGACCAAAACAACCAAGATCACCTAATTGCTTTACAATTTGATTTGGAAATTCTGACTTCTGAGCGTACTCCTCAATGATGGGTGATATCTCTGTTTTAACGTAGGTTCTTACTGCATCTCTAACCATTAAATGCTCTTCAGACATCAATACGTCTAATTGATAATAATCTGGGGATTCAAACAAATCTGCTCTTACTGCCATGGTTTGTAATTTTATACTAATGATTGAGGCATAAAGGTAGTCGAAAGCGCTTAAAAAACTATAATTACAAGTAATTTATTAGCTGATTATTAGCTTAATAAAGCTTTCATTTCATCTGCATATCCTTTCGCTGCAATTGCTGCATCTGCTGCAAAGTTGGCACCACTACTTGCAAAAATGATGGCCCTGCTTGCATTGATAAGCAAACCAACTTCATTGTTCTTTCCATAGGCAGTGACCTCGGACAAACTGCCGCCCTGCGCACCAACACCTGGAACCAATAAAAAGTGTGCAGGTATAATTTTGCGGATAGATTCCAGGTCATTAGATTTGGTGGCGCCCACCACAAACATCAATTGTTCAGGGCTGCCCCAATTTGCTACTTGTTCTATAACAGATTCGTATAAAAATTGTCCATTCGCCAATTTTTGTTGTTCAAAATTTTGACTTCCAGGATTGGATGTCAATCCCAAGACAATCGTCCACTTATTTTGATAGGCTAAAAATGGATCAATACTATCCTTGCCCATATAAGGTGCTACTGTAATGGCATCAAATGGAAGGGTTTCAAAAAATGTTTTTGCATATTGTGCAGAGGTATTGCCAATGTCTCCTCGTTTTGCATCTGCAATCGTAAAATGGGTAGTAGGGATATGCGCCAATGTTGCTTCCATGGCTTCCCATCCTGCTATACCTTGAGATTCGTAAAATGCTGTGTTAATTTTATAGCTTACGCAATGCGCTGCTGTAGCATCGATGATGGCTTTATTAAAAGCAATAACCCCTGTTTTATTTTTAGGTAATCCAGCTGGGAGTTTTTCAATATCTGTATCCAATCCAACACATAAGTAAGATTGCTTTGCTTTGATTTGGTCTACTAGAAATTGTTTAGTCATGTGTTGTTTTTTTTAATCCAGCATTTTGATTGCGATTTACCCAATATTATTTTACTGCATTTTTCTTTACAAAAACTTGATACCCCCAAGCAGGCATTTGTAAAGATCGAATACCTGCCATTTTTTGATTAGTGAATACCTCTTCGAATGCACTAGCATCTATTCCATTAACGATTGCTTGCTGTGGTTGATTTGATAAATTCAATACCACCACTACTTTATCCTGGCCATTGCTTCTTTCATAAGCCATGATCTTTTCTGGAAGATTCACATTCAATCTTTTAAAATTCGCTTGATCAGCAAATGCGCTATTTGATTTTCTCAATGTTAAAAGTGTCGTATAAAAATTAGCACGTTCATATTTTTTGAACTCAATACTGTCTTTTTCGAAAAATGCCAGTGGTCTTAATACTGGTTCTTCTTGACCACTATAAATTAAAGGCATTGTTCTGTCATAAGTTTGTGTAAACACTGCAAATGGTGCATGAATGGCCCCAGGCATGGTTGCATAGTCTGCTTTGTTCCAAGAGTTCTCGTCATGATTGCTTGTGAAATACAATCTTTGAGCTCCTTTCATAAATTCTGTTTCAATATTTTGCAACACGGTGTCCAAAGCGCTGATATTTTTTTTACCTGCAGCAATGTCATTTAAGACATGAAACTCTTTCCAAGAATACGTGGCGTCAAAACCAAGCTCATGTAATTTTGTATCGTCGGCTTCTGCTAATAGATAAATATTTCTTAATTTTTTTAAAGCTGGAATACATCTATCCCAAAAACTATAAGGGACACCCCATGCAACGTCTACTCTGAATCCGTCAATCTTTGTTGCATTTAACCAATACTTCATGGTATTGATCATACTATCCTGCATCACTAGATTATTAAAATTCAATTCTCTTGTATCAGACCAGTCTGCAGTATAAGTAGTCTTCCCTGTTGAATCTGTTTCATAAAAATCTGGATGCGTTGTTAACCAAGGATGGTCTGCACCGGAATGATTTGGTACGTAATCAATTAATACTTTCATGCCCAGTGTATGCGCTTGATTTACTAATGCATTAAAATCCGAAAGGGTGCCAAATTCAGGATTGATATCGGTATAACTTGCCACTGCATAATAAGATCCTAAACTTCCTTTTCTACCAAATTTTGAAATGGGCTGGATAGGCATCAACCACAATGTTTGTACCCCCATTTTCTTTAATCTTGGTATATGTTTGGCAAAGGCTTTAAAAGTACCTTCCTTGGTATACTGACGGATATTCACTTCATAAATATTCCCTTGTTGCATAAAATCAGGATGTTTTTGTTGTCCAAAACCTGATACATACATCAATAACCCAACCACTAAGAGTAAATTTTTCATGTCTTTGCTTTATGCTTCAAAAATACTACCTAATAGCGTAACTTTGACTATGCATCTACAAAAAATAAAATACCTCTTTTTGGCGCTATTTCTATGGCAATGTAGCCCATCAGACCAATATGAAATTGCAGACAACCCCTTAGATGGTGGGCGTTATTTTATTGAAAACAGCATGCAAGGCAATTTTAAGAAAGCCAAATTCTATGTATTTGAAGATGCAGAGAACCTCGCATTATTCGAGCAATTGGCCAATAACTACTACGGGTTAGATAAAGAAGGACGTATGCAAATCAGGCTTGCCTCCATTCAAATCAATGAAATTAGCGCTGTGGATAGCACGATCACCATCATGAATTACCAGAATTCTTTTGACAAGGAGGTGCATAAACTTAAAATTATTTCCACCCCCAAGGGATGGAAAGTAGATTTAAAATATACCTATGGACCAAATTTATAGGACCTAATAAGATTTATTGTATATTTGCAACTGAATTTAATTAATACAAACAAAGCATACATATGGAAGTTCAAACTAACACTAAAAAATACTGGGCATTATTCTTTTTATGGTTCGCTATTTTAATCGTTTTATTATTCGTTTATAGAGAATTTTTCTGGTTAGCACTTCCTGGCACACTGACTTATTTTGCAAAAGCGATGAAACTATTTTAAATAAAGTATATCCTATTAAAAAAGCCGCTCGATTTTTCGAGCGGCTTTTTTTATTTTAGTACTGAAAGTGCTGCATCTAAATAGGAATATATTTCGGGCTGGTGATGATGTACAGGTTTTACAGTTTTAGACTCCCCTAGTCTAACGACCACTGCATTTTTCTCTTTAATTGAAAAAACATATTGTCCAAATAAGCCATTTTGAAATGGAATAGACATCCCCTTATGTTGTATAATCCAATATTGATAGCCATAGTAATCAACTGGCTTATCTGATTCAGTTCGGTCTTTCAAATAAGTAGCTGGTGAAGTGGCTTTGATTATATAATTGGAATCTACAATTTGTGTTCCATCCCAATTTCCTTTATTTAAAATCAACTGTCCAAATCTTGCATAGTCTCTTGCCACGCCGTTAAAGCAACAAAATGCTTTTTCATGTTGTTGGTCTCCATCTAATAGCCATAATGCATCTACTTCTGCACCCATTGGTTGCATGAAACGCTGAGATACTAAATTAGATATATTATCTCCAAATGCTTTTTCAACAACCAATCCCAAAAGCTGTGTATCCCCACTTCTGTAATCCCAATAAACACCAGAAGGTTCTTTAAAGCTCATTTTTTTTACCATGTACTCTTCGTTGTCGCCATAATAACCATATGCATTTAAACTAAAATAACTTTTATCAAATTCTTTATAGTTCGTACCTGAACTCATGGTCAATAAATCGACAATTCTTATTTTATCTAAATTGGCTTCTTTAAAGTGAGGTACGTAATTTCCAACAGGCTCTTCCAAAGATTTAATTTTACCCTCTTGTAACGCAATACCAATTAACAATGAGATGATACTTTTTGCGGCAGAAAACGATCCACTCAAAGTTTTTGAATTATACCCATCAAAATATTTTTCATACACAATCTTCCCATCTTGTATGACTAAAAAAGCATGTGTATCATTGGTGTCCAATGCAAGTAATAAAGAATCTGGCATGATTGCTTTATTATACGCGCTATCTAATGGCCAATATTGAGGAACACTCGCTGCTTTAACAAGTCTTGTTGGATGGGTTTTATAATCATGAATAGAATGCTTACCCCATTTGGCAAAATTTCTTAAATGGGCGAATATGGGTGTATAGGCAAGTCCAATAGTTAAAACAATGAATGCTATAAATCCAAACAATATTTTCTTTATCATAAATTGATCATTTTGAATTGTAATTAAACAACTATGCTTAATTTTATTGCTTAGTCGTAAATTTTACTCAATTTAAAAAAATATATGTCTTTATCGCAAGCATTTGAAGAAATTATTGAAAAAAGAAGATCCAATAGGAAATTCGACCCCAATGTAGAAGTACCAGACGAAGTCATTAAAAAAAGTTTAGAACGCAGTATACTGGCTCCTAATAGTAGCAACATGCAGTTATGGGAATTTTATTGGATCAAGGACCCTGCCTTACAAAAGGATTTTCATGCCTATTGTTTAAATCAAAATGCCGCAAGAACTGCAAAACAATTAGTGGTATTTGTTACACGTCAAGATCATTGGAAAAAAAGAGTACAATGGCATTTGGACCTCATCAAAAAAGGCATCACAGGTGACACCACCCCCAATCAAGATAAATTAATGACCTACTATGGTAAATTAATGCCACTTGCTTATGGGACCGATCAGTTTGGTTTTTTAACTGCGTTAAGAAGCACTTTAAGTAATTTAATTGGCGCTTTTAGGCCAATGACTAGAATGAGAGGCAGAGCAGATCAAAGAATCACAGTACATAAATCATGTGCCTTGGCAGCCCAAACATTTATGTTGTCAATCGCTGCCGAGGGTTTTGATTCTTGTCCTATGGAGGGCTTTGATGCTGTAAGAGTAAAGAAAGCATTAGGCCTACCTGAAATGGCAGAAATCAATATGATTATCAGTGTGGGTAAAGGAACAGAAGCTGGTGTCTGGGGAAAAAGAGAAAGAGTGCCTTATGAAGAAGTAGTGATTATAAAATAATACGAAACTATTGATACAAAAAAGCCGCAGTGAATCACTGCGGCTTTTTTTATGTAGCTATTATTTTAAATTGTGCTAGGAATATTGAAAAATTAAACTAAATCAAACCGATCTAATTCCATCACTTTATTCCAAGCTGCAACGAAATCATGCACAAATTTTTCTTTAGCGTCATCGCATGCATAGACTTCGGCCAATGCACGTAATTCAGAATTAGAACCAAAGATTAAATCAACTCTTGTTCCTGTGAATTTAACTGCTCCAGTTTTTCTATCAACCCCTTGAAAAGCATTTTGTGAATGATCACTTGCACTCCATGCATTATTATAATCTATTAGGTTTACAAAGTAATCATTGGTCAATACGCCAGGCGTTGTTGTAAACACCCCATGATGTGATTGATCAAAATTGGTATTCAATGTTCGCATACCACCAAATAACACTGTCATTTCTGGAGCAGTCAAGGTTAATAATTGTGCTTTGTCAATCAACATTTCTTCTGCAGAAACCAATGTGCGTGGTTTAATATAATTACGGAAACCATCCGCAATTGGCTCTAATACTGCGAATGATGCCACATCCGTTTCCTCTTGACTTGCATCAGCACGACCAGCTGTGAATGGCATTTTAATAGTTACGCCACCATCCTTTGCCGCTTTTTCAATTGCAGCTGCACCAGCAAGCACAATTAAATCGGCCATTGAAACTTGTTTTCCACCTGTTGCAGATGTATTGAATTCTTTTTGGATGGTTTCTAATGCATCCAATACTTTAGACAATTGAGCTGGATTATTCACTGCCCAATATTTTTGAGGTGCTAAACGAATTCTTGCACCATTGGCGCCACCTCTTTTATCTGATCCACGGAAAGTAGAAGCAGAAGCCCAAGCAGCTGCCACTAAATCTGAAACAGATAATCCTGAAGCAAGTACTTTTGCATTTAATGCTTCAATATCTGTTGCGTCAATCAATGTATAATTCACAGCAGGAATTGGGTCTTGCCAAATCAATATTTCAGCAGGCACTTCTGGTCCAACATAACGTGCACGTGGTCCCATATCGCGGTGTGTTAATTTAAACCAAGCTCTTGCAAATGCATCTGCCAACTGATCTGGATTTTCATAATATCTTTTTGAAATTGGTGCATAGGCAGGATCCAATATTAACGCTAAATCTGTTGTTAACATGGTTGGTGCATGGGTGATAGATGGATCATGTGCATCCGGTACAGTATCTGCACCAGCTCCAGCTTTTGGCTTCCATTGATGCGCTCCAGCTGGACTCTTCACTAATTCCCAATCATACTTATATAAATTTTCAAAATAGTTATTGCTCCATTGTGTTGGTGTGGTTGTCCATGCGCCTTCTAAACCAGAAGTGATGGTATGCACCCCGTTGCCAGTTCCAAATGTATTTTTCCAACCTTGGCCTTGCTCAGCAATATCTGCAGCTGCGGGTTCTTTACCTACATATTTTCCTGGATCTGCAGCACCATGTGATTTACCAAATGCATGACCGCCTGCAATCAATGCCACTGTTTCTTCGTCGTTCATGGCCATACGCGCAAATGTTTCACGAATATCTTTTGCAGATGCAATTGGATCAGAATTACCATTAGGTCCTTCTGGATTCACATAGATCAATCCCATTTGAACAGCTGCTAATGGATTTTCTAATTCGCGATCTCCTGTATATCTTTTATCGCCTAACCATTCTCTTTCATTACCCCAGTATACATCTTCTTGAGGCTCCCACACATCTTCTCTACCTCCAGAAAAACCAAAAGTCTTAAAGCCCATTGATTCTAATGCACAGTTACCTGCTAAAATCATCAAGTCGGCCCAAGATAATTTTTGACCATACTTCTTTTTGATTGGCCACAATAATAATCTTGCCTTATCTAAATTGGTGTTATCAGGCCAGCTATTCAATGGCGCAAAACGTTGCATCCCTGCACCTCCACCACCGCGTCCATCTGTGGTACGATAAGTGCCCGCAGCATGCCATGCCATACGGATAAAGAAAGGACCATAGTGTCCATAATCTGCAGGCCACCAGTCTTGTGAATTGGTCATTAAGTCCACAATATCTTGCTTCACAGCTTTTAAATCCAAAGACTTAAAGGCAGATACATAATTAAAAGTCTGCTCCATTGGATTGGACAATGCAGAATGTTGTCTTAAGATATTTAATTTTAATTGGTTCGGCCACCAATCTCTATTCACTGGTCCAGTTCCTGCAGTTCCTTGTTTTGATGAAAGCGTCGTCGCACCTGTAAAAGGACATTTAGCTGCTCCGTCTGTTGAATGATTATCCATTGTATCAATTTGTTTTTATAATTATTTGTAAAAATACGCCAAACTCTATATGCTCAATGATTTGTAAAGTTAAATTTCCTTCTACTTATAAACAATATTTGCAGCATTAAGTTTGATGGATGCACATAAAAAATCCCACAAAAGTGGGATTTAAATAATGTGGAGTCGAGGGGAGTCGAACCCCTGTCCAAACAAAGTTACCATTGGTCTTCTACATGTTTATTGTTTTATTATTTGTCGGCAATCAGCAGGAAAAACACAAACCAATTGATTACTTAGCTGTATGGTACTTAAATAAGCGGCACAGCCTATGCTTATCGCATCCCTTTTTGTTTTGATTAAGCTAAGAAGCGGGTAAAGGGCCTACCTTCTCGCTCGGCCATAATGGAAGTTAATTCACTGAATTAAGCAGCCATGGCGTAATTTGTTTCGCCTTTTGATTGTTTGGTATTCAGATTAAAGTGCTAATTACCCAACGCACTACATGCTTACCCCAACCGCTACGCTTGCTGTCAAAACCATACGACCCCA
>CAMCHR010000052.1 GCA_945874755.1 Chitinophaga pinensis | reverse complement strand
TCTTCTATTTCGAATAAAAAATCTTCCAAGATAGGCAATACAGTATTGGTATTAATGACACCAGAAATTTGTTGAAGGTGTTTTAATAAAGAAGAAGAAGATACAATAAACTTCATGCGTTCAATTTTTGATTTTTTAGGGTGGCTGTTGACCCTTGAATAACTAGAACGAAACTAAAGCAAAATCTTAAGATTAAAAAGCTATTTTAGCAATTCTTATTGACATTATGAAGAAAGTTCGAATTGGTAAGGAGCAAGCTATACAAAGGATACGGCATTATTGTGCCTACCAAGAAAGGGCCCAACAAGAGGTCAGGGATAAGCTATACGAACTGGGTATGACCAAAGACGAAGTGGAAGAAATTATGTCGGACCTGATTGCCGAAAATTTCTTAAATGAAGAACGATTTGCTGTTCAATTTGCAGGGGGGCATTTTAGAATTAAGGGATGGGGTAAGGTTAAAATTCAACACGCATTGCAACAAAAAAGGGTCAGTAGCTACAATATCAAAATTGGATTAAAAGCCATTGATGGGGATGCCTATCTCAAAACATTAGAACAGCTAGCGACTAAAAAATGGAATAGCTTAAAGGGGGAGCGAGGCTTAAGTCGAATGGCCAAAACATATGCATTCTTGCACCAACGTGGATTTGAACCAATATTATACCAACCCATAGTACAGAAGCTTTATAAGCCCTAGGTAAAAATCCTATCCATAAAATTGCATTATCTTTAGGTAGCATTTTTAGAACAAAAAATAGCCTTACTCAAATCCTATCTGCGTAAGGCTTTAACCCTACTATTTTTTATGACTTTAAATTATTCAACAAAGGCGTTGTTCACGGGTTCCGAATGGTTGAATGATGTGGTGGTGCATATTGAAAACGATCTGGTGATTGGAATAGATAAAAAAGGGTTTGATGTGAATGGTGCAATGCCTTTTATTATTCCTGCACTTATTGATTTGCAATTGTACGGTGCAGGTGGAAAATTATTGTCTGAGTTTCCTGAAAAAGAGACCATCGAAAAAATTTATGAATACTGTTTAGAAGGTGGCACTAGTTTTTTTCAACCTACGATTGCATCCCAAAGCATGGATATTATTTATGCATCTATAGACGCAGTAAAAGCTTATAAAGCTGCTGGTGGAAAGGGTTGTATTGGATTACACTTGGAAGGACCTTGGATTCATACAAGTAAAAAGGGTGCGCATGATGTGTCTGTGATACGAGTTCCAAACATGGAAGAGGTCGTATCTATTTTGGCATACGGAAAAGATCTTATTAGTATGATTACACTTGCGCCAGAAATTTGTACACCAGCGATTATCAAAACCATTCAGGATGCAGGTATTGTAGTCTCTGCTGGTCATACCAATGCGACTTACGAGAATGCGATGCAATTTTTTGATGATGGCATTCCTGTTGCAACACATCTTTTCAATGCCATGAGCACCTTTCAACATCGAGCACCGGGCGTTGTTGGTGCACTTTTCGATCATCCAACCGCCATGAGCAGTATTATTGCAGATGGATACCATGTTGATTATGCAGCAATACGTGTTGCTAAAAAAATAATGGGGGATCGTTTATTTTGTATTACTGACGCGGTAACATCAACCAGTACTGGGTTGTATCAACATACACTGGTTGGTGATAAATATGAATCCGCTGGAACCCTTAGTGGCTCAGCATTAACACAACTAAAATCAATTCAAAACTTAGTGGAACATGTAGGCATTCCGCTAGATGAAGCAATCAAAATGTGTAGTGTATATCCAGCCAAAGTGATGCAAAACAAAAATATGAGTGGGACAATAGAAATTAATAAAAAAGCGAATCTACTTTGTCTAGCTGCAGATTACACAATGTTAAATAGCGCAATCAACCATTAAACTTCTTTTCCAAATGCATTCCATCCCTGAGCGGTAATATCAAATAAATTATTTCCTTTTGTAATTAATTTAGTGCCCTCTGATGCATCGCACATATATCCAATCACACTGATTTCTTCTTGCATTGTCATTTTATCATAGTCTGCTTGCTTCATCGTAAACAACAATTCATAGTCTTCGCCTCCATTCAAAGCACACACAGTGGCGTCTAGTCCAAACTTAAAGGCAGCAGCCTTACTTGCTTCGTTGATGGGAATTTTTTCTTCATAAATTCTACAGCCTAATTCAGATTGTTTACACAGGTGTAATACGTCGGAACTCAAGCCATCGCTGATATCCATCATGGATGTTGGTTTGATTTCTAATTTTTCAAGCAATTCAATAATATCTTTTCTTGCTTCTGGTTTTAACAATCTTCCCACGATATAATCTTCGTTTTCTAAATTGGGTTGTATTTGTGGATTTTCTAAAAAGATTTGTTTTTCACGCTCCATCAATGTTAATCCTAAAAATGCTGCGCCTAAATCTCCTGATACACAAATTAAATCACCAGACTCGGCGGTGCTTCTTTTGATATAACTATCTGGTGCTACTTCACCCAGTGCAGTCACAGAAATGATCAATCCCTTTTGTGAGGTAGAAGTATCGCCTCCGATTAAATCCACGCCATACTTATCACAAGCAATGGCTACTCCATCATAAAATTCTTCTAATGCTTCTAAACTAAAGCGATTGCTGAAAGCCACACTCATGGTGATTTGTGTAGGATGTGCATTCATTGCATAAATATCACTTAGGTTCACCACTACCGATTTATATCCAAGATGTTTTAGTGGTGTATACATTAAATCAAAGTGCACGCCCTCTATTAATAAGTCCGTTGTGATCACTGTTTGTTTTCCAAAATGATCTATCACTGCTGCGTCGTCACCTATTGACAAAACGGTGGATGCGTTGAGTGTTTCAAAATTTTGTGTTAATCGATCTATCAATCCAAACTCACCTAATTTTTCTATCTCTGTTCTTTCTGTTGACATAAATTATTGCTGTTAATTTTATTAAAGCGATCCACCATTCACCACGGATAACAATTGGTCGTGAATAAAACCATTGGTTGCTATGATGCCCGGCTGGTATGGATTATAAGCGTTACCCATTAAGTCTGTTACTTTCCCTCCTGCTTCTTCTACCATTAAAAATCCTGCAGCACTATCCCATGCCTGAAGTTTGTGTTCATAAAATCCATCAAATCTTCCAGCAGCGGTCCAGCATAAATCTAATGCTGCGCTTCCAAGTCGACGAACCGGTATCGCTTTTCGTACTAGTTTTTCAAAAACTTGTAAAGGCCCATTTTCACTATCTAAATATTGATAAGGAAATCCGGTCACCAAGCAGCTATGTAAAATGGAATCTTTATTGCTCACCTTAATTGGTCTTCCGTTTAAAGTAGCGCCTTGTCCTTTTTCTGCAAAATACAATTCATTCATGAATGGATTGTATACCGAACCTAGAATCATTTCTCCCTTGTGCTCCACACCAATACTTACACAACAAATTGGGATGCCATTTGCAAAATTAATAGTGCCGTCAATAGGGTCTATGATCCATTTTGTATCAGATAGAGATGCCATCTCACCCGTTTCTTCGCTAAGTATAAAATGATCTGGAAATTGGGATTGAATTAAGCCAATAATTGCTTTTTCAGAAGCGTGATCTGCCTCGGTGACAAGGTCATTTATAGAAGATTTGCTAGCAATTGTAAACGTACCGTTAAAAAAACGAGTCAACTCTTTTGCTCCAACTTCTACAGCCTGAATTAGCGTATTTTTAATCATGATACAAAAGTAGGTTCGTTTGCTCGAATAACATTCGTATTTTTGTAACAAATATTTAAAAGTAAAACCCTTTTCTGTAGATGGCGATTTTTGAGTTTAATTTACCAAAAAGCATTAGCAAAGCCTTAGGCTTGCAGCCTAAAAATCCTAGAGGTGCTCAAATGCGCGTACTCAAAAAATTATTAAAAAGAGCACGTTACACCGCTTTTGGCCAAAAAAATAAATTCGACGAAATATTAACTAGTAAGCATATTGGAAAAAAGTTCCAAGAAATAGTGCCAACTTATAATTACAATAAGATTTATAAAGAATGGTGGCATTTAACGCTTGAGGGCCAACCCGATATTTGTTGGCCAGGAAAGATCAACTATTTTGCATTAAGCAGCGGTACGAGTGAAGCTGCAAGTAAGTATATTCCCATTACAAACGACTTATTAAGGGGCAATAAAATCATCATGATCAAGCAATTGATCAGTTTTTTAAAATATCGTGAAATACCCTTATCTGCATTGGGACGCGGATGGCTTACTTTAGGTGGTAGTACCGATTTACAAAAGGGTGCGGGTTATTATGCAGGTGATCTAAGTGGCATCACTGCAAAAAAATCACCTTTTTGGTTTCAACCCTTTTACAAGCCTGGTAAAAAAATTGCTAAAGAACGTGATTGGAATAAAAAATTAAATGAAATAGTAGAGAAAGCACCAGATTGGGATATTAGTTTTGTAGTAGGCGTGCCTGCCTGGATACAGATGTGTATAGAGATGGTGATAGAGCGCTACAAACTTAACAATATCCACGAAATCTGGCCTAATCTAACCTTGTTCGTACACGGTGGGGTAAGTTTTGAACCCTATAAACATGGTTTTGAAAAATTATTAGGCAAACCGATTGAATATGTTGAAACCTATTTAGCAAGCGAAGGATTTTTAGCTTGGCAGGATAAGCAAAACGCGGTAGGAATGCGCTTAACCTATAACCAACATATCTTTTTTGAATTCGTTCCTTTTGACGAAACAAACTTTGATGAAAATGGAGAAATGGTGGAAGATCCAGAAACCTTAATGATTCACGAAGTGGAAGAAGGCAGAGATTATGCAGTTTTGATTAGTACGCCTGCCGGTGCATGGCGCTATTTAATTGGAGACACGGTTCGTTTTGTAGATAAAACCAATGCAGAAATTATTATCACAGGAAGGACAAAACATTTTTTAAGTTTGGTGGGTGAGCATTTGAGTGTGGACAATATGAATAAAGCCATTCAGTTAGTGAGCGAGGAATTGAATTTGTCTATTCCCGAATATACGGTTACGGGTGAGCCTGATGGAAACTTTTTTGCACACCATTGGTATGTAGCTTGTGATCAAACTATTGACGAAATTTTATTAGCCAAAAAAATAGATGAAAAGTTAATTCAACTCAACGATGATTATGCAATTGAGCGAAAAAGTGCACTTAAGTCCATTAAAGTATCTGTACTCAAAGAAAATTGTTTTATGGGATTCATGGAAAGTAAGGGTAAAATTGGCGGACAACATAAGTTTCCGAGAGTATTGAAAGGTGATATGCTTGCAGACTGGAAGCTATATATTAAAAATCAAGGCCAATGTTAGTTGACCCAATTTTAAAAGGTTTGCTATTGGGTTTTATTTTAAGCATTTCCATTGGACCTGTTATTTTCGCAATTATCAAACAAAGCCTTACCAATGGCAAGCGCTCTGGCTATGCATTTGTAGCAGGCGTTTCGAGCAGTGATTTTGTTTTACTTTTTATTTGCAATTTTTTTACGTCTTTATTTAATCTTGTACTCAACCACAAATCAACAATTGCTTTAGCAGGTGCAGGATTTTTATTGTTGATGGGTTTATATACTTTGTTTTTAAAAAAACTGAAATTAGAAAACATGGGCACCGACGGGGTTAATAAAAGGGTGCACATTAAAGACCTCTTCTCCTCTTATTTTTCTGGGTTCTTAATGAACACACTTAATCCTAGTGTATTTTTATTTTGGTTTGCATGGACAGCTGCTATTAATACGAGTGCGGATGATACGCCTAATCCAATTCAATATAAATTGATCGTTTTTGGAACCTGTCTTGGATTTGTATTATTGTCTGATTTAATCAAAGTGTTTTTAGCAGGAAAACTAAGACCAAGGTTAACAGAAAAAAATCTTCTTTGGATCAATCGATTTTCAGGAATGATCATTTTAATCTTCAGCGCGGTGCTTTTATACAGTGCGATTTTGATCTATTAGGTCGGGGCCAACTACTTTCACAAACATTTATGGCAATATGGTACTTTTTAGTTGGCTTTATTGTAATTTGGACTTGTGAAAAAAATATCCCTTTTGTTGTTTTGTACCTGCCTGTTGGCAATAGCTAATATAGTCGTAGCACAATCCGGAAACGTACTTGTCTTAAAAGATAGGGGCGTCACTATTAAGTCTTTTACAAAGGACAACTACATTGAATTTGAGTTTAGCAACCGCCAGTGGATAACTGGACAAATTCAATGGGTCAAGAACGACTCTATACAGGTTAAACAATATGCACTCCAAACCGTCATGACGGCGTATGGCACTTATGGCCAAGATACATTAAGATTAGGAATGCTCACATTACACATTAACGAGATTCTGGCATTTGCTAAAGACAAGAATCGATACCAAAGTGTTTTTGCCAATGGTGCATTTTTAAAATATGGGGGCGTTCTATATAGCGGATTGAACATCACCAATTCAATTATCAATAAAGAGAACGTGTTTAGTTCAGAAAATATGCCTTCGATTGCTGGTGGGATAGTAGCTTATTTTATAGGAAGATGGATGAATAAAAAGAATCCACCTTACAGACCAATTGGAAAAAGATTTAGTGTAGCAATTTTATAAGCTTATAATAATTTAAAACAGAAATTACATTCACTATAATTGATTTACATTTTGATTAAAAAAATTAAACGCATCATTTGGTATCTGTTTATTAGTTCATTACTCTATGTAGTTATTTTGCGTTTTGTATTCCCACCCATTACCATTACCCAGTTCACCAATGCATTTGGCTTAGGATTAAAGAGGGACTATATTGCCTGGGAAAGTCTTTCGTATAATATTAAACTAGCCGTAATAGCTAGTGAGGATCAAGCTTTCCCCGATCATATAGGTGTAGACTGGGAAGCCATGGAAAGAAGCTTCAAAACAAAAAAGAAAAAAAAGAAATCTAGAATTCCACTTGGAGGAGGCGCTAGTACCATTACACAACAGGTTGCAAAAAATGTATTCTTATGGCAGGGTGGAAAATATGATAAGTACATTCGTAAATTACCTGAATTTTATTTTACATTTTTAATTGAACTTATCTGGGGTAAAAAAAGAATTTTAGAAATGTATTTAAACGTAATAGAAACTGGGCCTGGTTGTTTTGGTATGGAAGCTGCTGCGCAACATTATTTTAAAAAATCAGCTAAAAATTTAACGCGTGCAGAAGCAGCGATGATTGTTGCAGGTCTTCCTAATCCCAAGAAATTCACAGCGCGTCCAATGACAAAAAGGGTTGCATGGCGTTATCCACAAATACTAAGAGAAATGAACAATTTAGAGGGGGGCGAAGACGTTCGAAATTTAATTAGAAAAAAATAGCTGGGTTTATCCACCTGCTCATCCACAATTATTTAATTAAAACAAGCGATTGTGTATAAAGTCGGTTGACTTGTGAATTAATTTTAACTTTTAAATTTTCTATAAAAGTTGGTCTATTAATTGAATTGCATTTTGGGTGCGTTGGTTTCCCGTTCCAGACACAATCCCCCATGGTGTTTTTTGATTGATCAAAAGTTCTTTATAAAGGGTAAATAGTTCAAGTCTATGGGCGGCATCTGGATATTCGCGCATTTCGTCTGCAGTCCATGGTAGGTCTATATCACAGAGTAGATAAAGATCATAACCACGTTGGTTGATTTCTTCTAAAATATAGTGATGACAATTATTAAACACATATTCACACCATACTTTCATGACATACATATCGGTGTCCACAATTAATTTATTGGTAGTTTCCTCGCCCTTATTGTTTTGGGTTTTTTGTTCCAATAATTTAATTGATTTTTCTTCATTGTTTATTTGTCCTTTTGCGATGGTTAATAAATCATCATAGGTATACTTGGTCCCGTGTTCAGATAAATACTGTCTTGCATATTCGGGTGTCCAAATAGTTTGATAGTGCGCTGCAAGTGTTGCACATAGTGTTGACTTGCCAGTTGACTCTGGACCTAATACAACTATTTTTTGAATTGATTTCATTGCTTAATATTTTTTAATCACTTGCTTTCGCAAGGGCTTGTTTCGCTTTTTTATTCCAAGTAATTAAACCTGCAATTGCTAAAATTAATAAAACAATAAATTGAAAACTTGTAAATGCATACCCCTTGATAAAATAAAGTGGTATCGATGTAATATTCGTGATAATCCACCAGATCCAGCTTTCTACTTTTTTCTTTGCCATCAACCACATTGCTGTATAAGCAGATGCGCTTGCTAATGCGTCTGCCCAGGGAATTGCATCTGGCGCAAAATTGTTTTTTAAAAATTCTAATACAAAAAACAAGGTGGCATAAAAACCTACGAAAACCAAAACCTGTTGGAGTCTTTGTGTGTTATTGCTTATCGTTATATGTAAGACATTAGTGACTTGATCTTCTTTTTTTCTTGACCACCAATACCAGCCATAGATGCTCATGATCGTATAATATAAATTCACGCTTGCCTCTCCTAATAGATGTCCTTTATAACTTAAATAAATAAATAGGCTTGTGTTAATGATGCCGGTAGGAAAGACTAAAATATTTTCTTTGCGGCTATACCAAACCGAAACAATGCCCATGATCACCGCCACTGCTTCTATCCATGTTGTTTGAAGCAAACCATTGTATGCTGCTATAAAAAACTCATTCATAAACTAGGATGCTTTCATTTTTTCTAATTGTAATTCCATTCTAAACATTTCGTCACGCAGCTTCGCAGCTTCCATAAAGTCCATCGCCCTGGCCATTTTTTCCATTTGCTTTTTGGTTTGCAAAATCGCTTTCTCCATTTGTGGAATGGTTTCGTATTGACTATTTGGTTCTGCTACCATGTTGAGTCCATCTGTAGTTCGAATATTGATATTGTCTTGACTAAACCCTTTAATATCCAATACCGCCGTTTGCTTCATTACCTGTTCTATTGACTTTACAATAGTGGTTGGAGTGATATTGTGTTCAATATTGTATTGAATCTGTTTTGCTCGACGTCGGTTGGTTTCATCCATGGTGCGTTGCATGCTCATCGTAATTTTATCACCATAAAAAATAACACGACCACGCACATTTCTTGCAGCACGACCCGATGTTTGGGTTAATGATTTTTCATTTCTTAAAAATCCTTCTTTATCCGCATCCAACACCACCACCAAAGAAACTTCAGGTAGATCTAGCCCCTCTCTTAATAAATTCACGCCAACTAAAACATCAATCACACCCAGTCTTAGTTCTCTCAAAATTTCCACACGCTCTAATGCATCAATATCGCTATGGATATACTTAGATTTGATGTTGATTTTTGATAAATAGCGATCCATCTCCTCGGCCATCTTTTTAGTTAAAGTGGTCACCAACACACGATCACCCATATCCACCTGCATGGCTATTTCGTCTAATAAATCATCAATCTGATTTTTCGTTGGACGTACTTCAATTGGGGGATCTAATAAACCAGTTGGACGTACCACCTGCTCTACAATTAATCCATCTGTTTTTTCTAGTTCATATTCACCCGGTGTAGCACTCACAAAAATAGTTTGTCCAATCACCCGCTCAAACTCATTAAAATTAAGTGGCCTATTATCAATCGCGCTTGGAAGTCTAAAACCAAATTCAACTAAGTTCATTTTTCTGCTTCTATCCCCACCATACATACCCGTTATTTGCGGTATCGTTACATGGCTTTCATCGATCACACATAAAAAGTCTTTTGGAAAATAATCCAATAAGCAAAATGGCCTTGTGCCTGGCTTTCTTCGGTCAAAAAATCTAGAATAGTTTTCGATCCCGGTGCAATATCCCAATTCTCTAATCATCTCTATATCATATTCAACTCTTTCTTTTATTCTTGCCGCCTCTTGATGTTTTCCAACAGATTTAAAATACTCAACCTGTGCGCGCAACTCATCCTGAATTTCTATAATAATTTCTTGTAGCATTTCCTTTGGAGCCATGTATAAATTTGCAGGAAAGATGGCCGCGTTCTCCATGGGCTCAATTCTTTTTCCTGTTTCAATTTCAATGCTTTCAATGGCTTCAATTTCGTCACCAAAAAAAGTAACGCGATATCCATAGTCTACATAAGGCAGTCGAATGTCTATCGTATCTCCATTCACCCTAAAAGCACCACGATCAAATTCAGTTACAGATCGGTGGTACAAACTATTCACAAGCGCGTGTAAAAATGCTTGACGGGATAAAATCAGTCCTTGATGAATTCGAATAATCCCATTTTCGTATTCTGTTGGATTACCCATACCATAAATACAACTTACGCTCGCCACAATAATGATATCTCTACGGCCACTTAGTAATTGTGCGGTTGCTTGAAGCCTTAGCTTATCAAGTTCTTCGTTAATGCTTAAATCTTTTTCAATATACACACCCGAGGTGGGTAAATAAGCCTCTGGTTGATAGTAATCATAATAAGACACAAAATAACCAACAGCATTATCAGGAAAGAATTGTTTAAACTCTCCGTACAACTGGGCAACTAAGGTTTTATTATGTGTAAGAACAAGGGTGGGGCGTTGTACGTTTTGAATTAAATTAGCAATGGTAAAAGTTTTACCAGAGCCCGTCACGCCTAAGAGTGTTTGTTGCATATCTCCGTTCTGCACACCCTCGGTTAATTGTGTAATTGCGGTTGGCTGATCGCCCGATGGTGTATAGTTAGAATGGAGCTTAAAAGGCATACACAAAGGTAAGTGCAAACCCTAAATATGCTTCGTAAAAATCTTCGCTTATAGTTTCCTGTTTAAATAATTTATATAATCTGGTAGTTCATATGCATATTCCCCTTGCATAAAAGGAGAAGTCACTAAAAAGTCTGCTGTGGTTCTATCACATGCCATTGGAAGATTCCAGGCTACCGCAAGTCTTAATAAGGCCTTTATGTCACTATCATGTGGTTGTGCTTCCATGGGATCAAAAAAGAAAAAAATCATATCTATACCACCCGTTGCAATCATGGCGCCGATTTGTTGATCTCCCCCAAGTGGCCCACTTAATAACTTGACTACTGGTTGGTCTAATGCTTCTTCAATTAATCTACCCGTTGTTCCTGTTGCAATTAAACTATGTTTAGACAATACTATTTTATTGTGCACCGCCCACTCAATAATGTCCTTTTTTTTATTATCGTGCGCAATCAATGCAATTTTTTTTCTTTTATCAAGTTTTCGGATGGATTTCATTGTAAAAATTTAATAATTATTCTTGTACCCTTTTTCCCATAATTGGTAGTGCTACTAAGGTAACAAAAATAATGGTGGTAGGGATCTGAAATAACTTAAGTATAAAAAATAAGGAAATAATAAAAATTGGATAGGTAAATAGTAAAACAGTAAACAAAACCGAGTCAAAAAAAACGGTGTTTTTTGTTTTTTCTGCAACGAATTTTTTTATAAAATTATAATATGGTTGGTGTATTCTATAAAGGAAGTGGTTGGTGTTGAATTTTGTAGGAATTGTGGGGATTAGAATATTTTGTTTTAATTGATCAAAAACTATTTGATTAAAGACAACGCGGTCTCTACTGTTTTGTATCGTTGGGATGGCGGTCATTTCAGAAATAACTAAATTAACTATTTTTCCAATCCCCCTAAACTGATTAAATGCAATACCCGCGATGTGAATCCTTGGATGTACATTTAATTTTTGAATACCTTCTAAAATTCTTGCAGTGCCTTTTTTAAACGGTTGTAGTTCGTTGCTATTAATACAAATCCCTTCTATAAAAATTAAAACCGCAAAACCCTTATTTAGTAAATCAATGGATTTATTAAAGGCGTACTCGTTTAAATGTAAAAACTCCTTTCCTTCTCTAAGCCTATAGACTGGGATCATATTTAAAGACTCTAATAAAAATCGGTGTATTGGTTTTTTAAACGCATCGCCCCTTGCTAAAAAATAAACCCTTCGCTTATAATAGGATCCTATAATTAAAGCATCTAAAAAAGAATTAGGGTGATTAGCAATAATTAATAAGGGTCCTTTTATTGTAAATAATTGTTTGTTTTTAAGGTGAATCTTATAACAGAATAACCATAAACCCGCTTGTATAAATATTTTTAATAATTGCACCACCCTATAAATATAAAAAAACCGCATCACAAATGATGCGGTCATTACCTACTAACCTTAAAAAAATGTTTATATGGACTAATTTGTTGCGGCTGCTTCTACTTTAGCGGCAATTTTAGCTCTAATTTTAGCTTCAATTTCATTAGCCATTTCTGGATTGTCGTGTAAAATTGTTTTAACAGAGTCTCTTCCTTGTCCTAGTTTATTACCTTCATAACTAAACCAGCTACCACTTTTGTTGATTATTTCTAATTCAACACCCATATCAATAATTTCGCCAATTTTACTAATACCCTCACCAAAAATTATTTCAAATTCCGCTGCTCTAAATGGTGGAGCTACTTTGTTTTTTACCACTTTCACTTTTACTCTATTTCCAATCGCTTCATCTCCATCTTTAATTTGAGCCATTCTTCTGATATCTAAACGAACCGAGGCGTAGAATTTTAAAGCGTTTCCACCAGTGGTTACTTCTGGATTACCAAACATAACACCAATCTTTTCACGTAATTGATTAATGAAAATACAAACTGTTCCAGTTTTATTAATTGTTGCTGTTAACTTTCTCAATGCTTGAGACATTAATCTTGCATGTAATCCCATTTTTGAATCACCCATTTCTCCTTCTAATTCGCTTTTTGGAACCAATGCTGCAACTGAATCTATCACAACTACATCAATTGCACCTGATAAAATTAAACGATCTGCAATTTCTAAAGCTTGCTCACCATAATCGGGTTGAGAAACTAAAAGATTATCTACATCTACACCTAGTCTTTTTGCGTAGGCACTATCAAATGCGTGTTCCGCATCAATTATTGCACACATTCCTCCTTTTTTCTGTGCTTCTGCAATTACATGAATTGCTACCGTTGTCTTACCAGAAGATTCAGGTCCATAAATTTCTATAATTCTTCCTTTTGGTAATCCACCTATTCCTAACGCAGTGTCTAATCCTATAGATCCTGTTGAAATAACTTCATGAGGCTCCTGACTGCGCTCATTCATCATCATTACACTTCCTTTACCATAATCCTTATCGATTTTATCGATGGTTAATTTAAGGGCTTTTAATTTTTCTGCGTTACTCATGGTTTGTCGTTTTATGTTTTAATTTAAATTGAATGTGAAGATAGGGATAAATTGTTAATAAACTAAAATATTTAGTATTATTTTACTAATTTGATTAGTTTTTTATATTTATTCATCATTAATTTTTCATAAAACATTGATTTTTAATTATTTATAATATTTTTTATATTAGTAATAAATTTAGTATTTTTTAATTTATCTTTTAAGCGTATTTATCTAGCTGTTAAAAGAGGTGTTTGATATGATCCAATAAAAGTAGCTTATTTTAAAATAAGGTTATAAATAGTAGATGTGCATTACTACTGTAGTATTAATTAATAATACATTTATATTAAACAACTAATACTATTACGGCTGTTAATATCTTAATAACTTAGTTATTCACCTACCCCTTATAACTATTTATAATTATTTAGATTTTTAACCCCTTTAGATAAACCAATGATTTTAAACTTCTTCTTTATTTATTAAT
>CAMCHR010000051.1 GCA_945874755.1 Chitinophaga pinensis | reverse complement strand
ATAGTTGCCTGCGGTATTGCCCCCAGTAGCAATATAGGCGTCGCAATTTTTTAGCTGTTCTTGCACCAAGATTTGAGCTTCAAATGCAGGGTTAATTTCAATTAAACTTGCAATGATAAAGTCCATCAATACCTGATCTTTGGAAGACCTTTTTACAACGGCTGTATGTCCTGCAATGAGCGTACTAAGTAAATCATGAAAACCTACCAAGGGGATATTCCCAGCCATGACAATCCCCACTTTAATATGGGTGGCTTGGTCTGAAATAGATGGATATGCAGCAGTCCATTCTTCAAGGGTAGTTTCCTGTAAAAACTGGTTACTAATTTGCTTAATGGCTTCGTCAATGAATTCGGGCAAAAACCACGCATTTTGCTGATAAGCAGCTAATTTTGCTTCAATTAATAGGGCATTATTTGTATCTGATAGCGCTTGTCCAAGGGCGACAAAACCTTTAATTCTTGCTTGTAAGTTCATGCTTGTGTTATATCTTTGTAAGCAAAAGTACGATTCTAAAATTTAAATATTTTTTATGGCAATCAAAATTACTGACGAATGTATTAATTGTGGCGCATGCGAGCCAGAATGTCCAAATAACGCAATCTATGAAGGTGGAGTAGAATGGGCGATGGCCGATGGTACTTCATTGAAAGGTGCTTATACTTTAATGGATGGTACAGCTGTGGATGCTGGCGCAAGAATCACTCCTGTAGCAATGGATACCTATTACATCACACATAATAAATGTACAGAATGTCAAGGTTTTCATGAAGAACCTCAGTGTGCTGCTGTTTGCCCGGTTGATTGTTGTGTACCAGACGAGTTGTACAAAGAAACTGTAGATGAATTATTAGCTAAGAAAGAAAAATTACATTTATAATTGAATGGTTTAAAAAGGGAATCATTTCCCTTTTTTTATTGTCAAAACTATTGGAGATTCATTGACTCAATACAAAGCGGTTCCTATGAAAATAAAAGTGGCATTGGTTACAGGAGGCTATAGTTCTGAAGCCGAGATTAGTTATAAAAGTGCAAAGACGGTGTTCAATGCATTGGATAAATCAAAATTTGAAGTGTATCAAATAGATATTCATCCTACAGGTTGGTGGTATGAGAATGCAGTAGGGGAAGAAGTGGCTGTTGACAAATCCGATTTTAGTATTACAGAAGGAGCTGAAAAAATAAAATTTGATGTGGCTCTAATGTGTATTCATGGTACACCTGGTGAAGATGGAAAATTACAAGGCTATTTTGATATGATTGGCTTGCCTTATACTAGTTGCGATACTGCTACCTCTGCCTTGACCTTTAATAAAAGATATACGGTCGCAGTGGCTGGATTTGGTGGAATAGGCGTTGCTAAATCATTGCACTTATTTAAGGAACAAGCATTAAGCCCAGAACAAATTTTATCCAATCTTACATTGCCTGTATTTGTGAAGCCAAATAATGGTGGTAGTAGTTTTGGAATTAGTAAAGTGAATCAAGCGGGTGAATTACCTATCGCTTTAGAAAAAGCATTTAAAGAAGATACACAAATTTTAGTAGAAGAATTTATAAGTGGCAGAGAGTTTACCATTGGCGTATTTAAATCCAAAGGAAAGATCACGGTATTACCCATTACAGAAATCAAGACAGAGAATGAATTTTTTGATTACGAGGCAAAATACCAAGGTAAGAGTCAAGAGATTACCCCTGCCGACATCACGACTAAAATGTTTGATAGTTTAACGGCAGCTGCACAAAAAGTATATGCTATTTTAAATTGTAGAGGCGTTGTTAGAATTGATTTCATTTATGATGAAGCTGCAGAAAAAGCCTACATGCTAGAAGTGAATACTGTGCCTGGACAAAGTGAGGCAAGTGTGATTCCTCAGCAAGTCAAAGCAATGGGCTGGAACTTAACAGATTTTTATGGTTGGATTATTGAAGATAGTTTAGAACAAAAATAAAATCAAGTAATTTGAAACTCATTGACGACATATTAAAAAAGCCATTGTGGATGAATGTGCTCATTGGTTTTGGAGTAGCAATTTGCTTATTAATTATTTTCTTTTTTTCATTGGGATGGATTACAGGCAATGGTGAAACGGGAAAAGTGCCAGCAGTGATTGGATTGGATGTAGCTGCTGCAGAGAAAAATTTAATTGCAGCAGGTTTTGATGTGGAGTTACAAGACTCCATATATGTAGATACCCTTGCTAGAAATGCGGTGCTAAGACAAACTCCAGAGGCAGATGAGGTTGTTAAAAAAGGCAGGACAGTCTATCTAACAATAAATCGTGTGGTTGCGCCACAAGTAGATATGCCAAACCTTGTTGGATTTTCTATCAAAAGTGCAGAAACTTATTTAAAAGTATTGGGATTAAGATTAGGTTCAATACAAATGGTCCCAGATCAAAATAAAAATGTAGTGATTGACCAATTAGTCAATGGTCAACCCATTGCACCTGGTTCTAAAATACCTTCTGGTACTTTGATCTATTTTTTAGTGGGAGATGGTGGCGCTTCTGCAGGTATGACGATGCCAGATTTAGTAGGACTC
Source organism: Chitinophaga pinensis (assembly GCA_945874755.1). GTDB lineage: Bacteria > Bacteroidota > Bacteroidia > Chitinophagales > Chitinophagaceae > Sediminibacterium > Sediminibacterium pinensis_B. The sequence continues at coordinate 11,473 of CAMCHR010000051.1, read as the reverse complement.
ACTTACGAACAAGCCAAGTCGCAGTTAATGATTTTAGGCTTAAATCTTGGCCTGGTTTCTGTGAATGGATCCATTGGAGATAGCGCATCTGCTTTTGTATTTGATCAGAGCCCCGGCGTTTATGGGAGTCAATTAGATTCATTAGGGATGCCTATTCCGAATATGATTTCAAAAGGTGCTACCATCAATTTGGTATTGGATAAAGTAGCGCCAGTAAAAGCACTTAGAGATTCTATCCAATAATAAAAAATTACGCATTAGTAATACTATAAATTCAAAAGTTCAATTATGCAAACAATTACAGTCGAGGCTTTAAAAGCAAAAATAGATGCTGGTGAAAAACTTAATTTATTAGACGTTCGTGAACCGCATGAACATGCTGCATTTAATATTGGGGGTCAATTATTACCACTTGGTTTGGTTCAAGCTTTGATGTTAGACGAAATAGAACACTTAAAAGAAGAGACGATTTATATTTATTGTAGAAGTGGAAATAGAAGTGGACAGGCTTGCTTGATGATGGAGCCTTATGGTTTCAAAAATGTAATCAATGTAGTAGGTGGCATGTTGGCATGGCAGGAATCATTCCCAGGATAATTTTTGACAGTTTATTTGTATCTTAACTTTCTAAATAATTTAAAATGAAAAAAATAAGTATATTATTTTTTATGGTTACATTAGCATTTAGTGCTTGTAATTCTGATAACAAAAAACCATCGGCTTATCACGATAATGCGAATAGAGAAGACACCCTTTCTGGTGGCGTTAAATTAATACCTATTACAACAAGTAAGGGTGTATTTAATGTTTGGACAAAGAGAGTGGGGAATAATCCAAAAATAAAGGTTTTATTATTACATGGGGGCCCTGGTTCAACACACGAATATTTTGAATGTTTCGATTCTTATTTCCCTAAAGCAGAAATAGAATATTATTACTACGATCAATTAGGTTCAGCTTATTCCGATAATCCTAACGATACTAGTTTATGGAATTTACCAAGATTTGTAGAAGAAGTAGAAACGGTTAGAAAGGCGCTTGGTATGGATTCTTCTAATTTCTTTTTATTAGGTCATTCTTGGGGCGGTATATTGGCAACAGAGTATGCGCTTAAGTATCAAAAGAATCTAAAGGGGCTTATTATTTCGAATATGGTGCCTTCTATACCTGATTATGTAAAATATGCGAATGAGGTTTTAGGTCCAAAATTACCTAAGGAAGTCTTAGCAGAAATTAGGGCCTATGAAGCAAAGGGCGAGTATACAAACCCTGAATATTTAAAAATAATTACAGACTATTATTATCCTGAACATATTTTAAGAATGCCTGCAGCCAATTGGCCTGATCCTGTAAAGCGTGCCTTTGCAAGAATGAATTATCCATTGTATTTAAGAATGCAAGGTCCTTCTGAATTTGGGGTAGTAGGCGATGCTGTTTTGAAGAATTGGGATCGTAAAGCCGATTTAAATACCATTACAGTTCCAACTTTAAGTATTGGTGGAGAATTTGACACAATGGACCCTAAGGCGATGGAAGCACTTTCTAAACTAGTGAAAGATGGTCAGTTTTTATACTGCCCTAAGGGTTCGCATATGTCTATGTATGACGATCAGTATACTTATTTCACCGGATTAGTGCAATTTATTAAAGGTGTAGATGCAAGAAAGTAAATAGGTATATTTTAACTAGTTTTAATATTAGTTACCCAAAAATATAAAAAAGTAAAGGTCCTGAAAATTCAGGACCTTTTTTATGGGTTAATCTAACCCATAATTTGGGGGAAGGAATATTATTTATTTCAAATCTATTTTTAAACTTATCCAATAATTTCTGCCTGCCATCGGGTAATAGTTATTGGAGGTGGTTACACTGCGATCAGAGATATAACTATAGGTATAGCCATTGGGCGCATATTTTACGTCTAATAAATTATTAGCATAAAACTGTAATAGCATCGTGAATTTTGATTTATTCATAATGGTCCAATGCGCATTGATATCATTGATAAAATAAGCATCTAAAACTCTTGTCTTGTTTTGTGTATTATCAAGGAATTGTTTTGAAGTGTATTTGGTTGTCCAGAAAAAGCTCAACTTGTCATTCGGTTTCCAATTAAATGTTCGGTTGGTTGTTAAACTAGGGGATAAGGCGATATTGGTATTTTTATGCTGGATAGCTACTTGCGTAGATTGATCGTAATCATCTATATACTCTGTAAAGGCCTCAATTTTATTTTGACTCAATGTGATACTATAACTTGAACTATATTTTTTATTCAATGCGTATTTCACTTGTAATTCTAGTCCTGCTCTATAGCTTTTTGGGACATTGGTTCTTGTATAAGCACCCACATCATTGATCTTTCCTGTCAATACCAATTGATCTTTATAATTCATGTAGTAGACATTAGCATTGATGGCATATGTAGGTTTTTTAAATTCAAATCCCGTCTCCCAGTCTATTAATTGTTCTTTTTTTGGCTGCTCTGTTGCGCTTGCTTCAAAGTCATCTCTATTGGGTTCTTTATTGGCGACTGCAAGACTTGTATAATAAAAAATATTTTTTGCTTGGTAGGTCAATCCCATTTTAGGATTAAAGAAATTAAATTTTCTTTCAATGGCTAAGTCAGTATTTTTTGTAAATCCATTCATTTGATGGTTCACAAATCTATATTGCAGGTCTATAAAACTTTTAAATGTTTTTGTCAATTTTCTTTCCCATTTTATATAACTATTCATTTCTTTTTTAAGTGCATCATTGTCATAGTACTTAAAATTTGACGGAGCGAAAGTATTTGACAAATAGGGTACTGTGCCAAAATGTAGTCCATCATAAATACTCCAACCGCCACCGATTGTCAAATCATTTAAGCTGTCCACGTAGGAGAGTGCTGCAATCTGTCCGTAAAACTGATTATCTAACCATCTTCTTCTAACTAAGTCAGCTGGCACGTTGGCTTTACCTGTGATATCGATATTGTAATCGGAAAAATTGACTCCTGCTTTATACTCTTCGTAATATCCTTTCCCAGTCGTTAAATAAAATGCAGTATTCCATTTCCACTGACCATTGATATTTTTATTGTAAAATAATTGATAATGCGTTTGCCTATAATTATCTGTTTGATTCTCATAAGGCGCGTCCGCTTTTTCTGTTCCTGCTGGATTGAATGTTCTATTGGTACCTAGTAATTCTTGCGGTACACCATACCATGCCTGGTATGTCTTTTCTTTACCACTAAATACATTCAATCTCAAAGAAGACTGGTTGCCCCAATAAGTAGTACTTAGATAAAAGCTTTTTAAATTGCTACTGGCTCTGTCAATAAATCCATCACTAGTAATGGAACTAATTCTTCCGTCAATAGTGAATTTGTTATTGAATAATCCCGATCCAAACACAAGATTATTTTTAAAACTATTAAATGAGCCAACAGTATTTTGTAAGGTTAGATAAGCGCTTGGATTGTATTCATTGGTCATTAAATTTATACTAGCGCCAAATGCACCAGCGCCATTGGTAGATGTACCAACACCTCTCTGTATTTGTATGCTATTAACACTAGATCCAAAGTCTGGAATATTCACAAAAAAGGTACCCATACTTTCCGGATCATTATAAGGAATACCATTTAAAGTAAAATTGATTCTTGTGGCATCCGTACCTCTAATTCGAATGCCTGTATAACCAACACCAATACCTGCATCTGCATGTACAACAACAGAAGGGGTATTTTCAATTAAGAAGGGAAGGTCTTGACCAACATTATTTAAAGCAATTTGTGCTTTGCTGATATTTGTTTTTGCAAAAGGCGCTTGCTCACTCACGCGTATGGATCTAATCTCCAATGGCGGTAGACTTCTAATACTGTCTGTATATTTATTACTACTATCCTTTCTAACAACAAACTTTGCAGGTTGTTGCGCCATCAAAGGAACAAAAAATATAATCGATACCAATGTGCCCAATAACTTGGTCATAGCTAATTGTTAGTTTAATAATGGGAACAGGAAATAGCTATGAGAAGAGGCGCAGAAATTGCGGTGACCTTCCCTTCGCAGGCATTATCCTGTTCAGGTTCAACGGGTTTTATCTCAGCTTTTTACAGCACCCCGAGGACGGAGCAAAAATAGTGTGTTTTTTTAAATGAACAACTGTAACTTTAGTCTAAGCCTTTCGTTATACGATATAAATAACACTTCTTATGAAAAAAATAGCCTTATTTGCCTGTCTTTTTATGGCCTTTGCCACACAAGCTCAAAATAAAATGGGCGTGATTTATGATGAAAATGTCGAACTAAGAAAACTGCCTAATTTCACATCTATTCGTGTATCCAATGCCATTGAATTATATATTAGCCAGTCTGATAAGACAGAAGTTGCAGTAAGTGCAAAATCAGATGAGTACAGAAATAGAATCATCACAGAAGTAGTAGGAGGTACTCTAATTATTAGAATGGCAGATAATTATAGTAGGTGGTGGAAATGGGGAAATGAAGATTACAGAATCAAAGCTTATGTAAGTGTAAAAGATTTGTACGCCTTAACAGGATCTGGTGCAACCAATATTAAAATAGTAAATGGTGTAAGCTCGGAGAAATTAAAGATCCATCTTGATGGAGCGAGTGATTTAAAAGGGGATATTAAAGCAGGCATTTTAATCGCGGATTTGTCAGGCGCTTCTAGTTTAAAAGCAACAGTTCAAGCCAATTCATTATCAGTAAAAGCTACAGGTGCTTGTGCTTTTGAAGTATCCGGTTCAGGGGACGATTTGATTCTAAATGTATCAGGTGCTTCTAGCGTGAAAATGTATGATTATTTAGTTAAAGGTGCTTCTGTGCAAGCTTCTGGTGCAAGCAGTGTAAAAGTAAATGTTTCAGATATACTTAAATTAAATGCCACTGGCGCAAGTAGTATAGATTATAAAGGTGCAGCCACTATCAAAGACATGCAAAGCTCAGGAGCTTCGAGTGTGAGGCATAGGGATTAGAGCATAGGTTTTATATCCATTAGCACCTTTTCAAGTTCAGCGCTAATGGATATAGTTTTATAGAATCTATGGCTTAAGTAAACTTGCAAACCACTCCACATTGGTTTGCATTGTTTTTAAAACCATTCTTGGTTCACTTGGTCCATGTGGTTGTCTAGGTAAAACCAAAAGCTTCACAGGAATATTCCTTCTTCTTAATGCATTGTAAAACATAATTGAATTACCCAAAGGAACTCTTTGGTCTGCTTCTCCATGTTGTAACATCACAGGTGTTTGTACATTTTGAACATATCTTAATGGTGAATGCTCGCTATACATTGACCAATTATTCCATGGATCTGATTTAAAATAAGAAGGTAAAAATCCTTCAATATCATCGGTCAAATTTTGAAAACTAAGATCTACAACAGGCGCTCCAATAGAAGCTGCTTTAAAACGATTGGTATGTCCAACAATCCAACTACTCATAAACCCCCCATAACTCCATCCCATTACACCTAGCATAGTCTCATCTGTAACACCCATTTTAATTACCTGATCAACACCATTCATTAAGTCAATATAATCTTTACCACCCCAATCCTGCCTGTTCGCCATTCTAAAACTACTTCCATAACCACTTGATCCTCTTGGGTTTGGTCTCAAAATAGCATATCCGTCTTCGCTTAAAGCGGCTAATGGATAAGTACCCTGATTAGTGGCAATACACGTTTGACCAAAATTGCCAGCAGGGCCGCCATGTATATTTAAAATTAAGGGTACTTTTTTACCAGCTGTATAATTCAAGGGATAAGTTAATAAACCTTCTATCTCTAAACCATCGGCACCCTTCCATTTAATAATTTCGGTTCTACCTATTGGCAATGAAGTATTGTTTGCATTAATAGAAGTAATTTTTAGGGGAGCATACTCGTTTAATTTACTTACATATAACTCAGGAAACTGTGATGTGTTTTGTAAAGTGAATGACATATAAGTATGCGATGCATTTATTTTAGCAGCCCCGATATAATTTTTTTCACCCTTACTTAATTCAGTAATATTTTTCCCATCCACACTTAATGTATAAATACTAGTCATTGTTTTATTGGATTCTGACCATAGAATATTTTTTCCATCTGCTGTCCAACCCAAAATACTTCCATCTTCATTCGGCGTTGCTTTTAATCGCCATGTTTTTCCATCTGCTACAGCATAAATTTTTGCATGTTTTGCACCCGGCCAATCATTCGGGTTTTCAGTACAATAATAACTAATCAAAGTTCCATCTGGACTAAACTGAGGAGCAGATTCTCCAGCAGGGGTATTGGCAATATTTTTAATGACACCAGTTTCGATATTGATTAATGCTATATCGCTATAGCTATTGTCATTGGCCTTGGTAGACTTACCATAACTGTATACAATGCTTGTTCCATCAGCATTCCAATCAAATGCATACACAGCAATATTTTCTTTCGTCAATAATTTTTGCATATATTTTTGAGAAGAATCTTTGTGATGGATCCAATAAACTTGTAATCGGTTTTGCTTTAATTCTGTGTCCCAGATATACCAATCGTTTCTTGCTTTTTTATTTTTTTCTTCTTTATCTGTTGCAGCGTCTGCTACTATGACAGCAATTTTATTTCCATCATTGCTCCATTCAAAATCACTTACGCCTCCTTTAGCATCTGTAATTTTTTCTGCTTCTCCACCTGCCACTGGCAAAATGTAAACATTATTTTTTCCATCGCGAGAGGAAGTAAAGGCAATAGATTTATTATCGGGGCTCCATTTAGGGTTTGAATTGTTTTTATCTCCAGTTGTTAATTGTTTAGCATTAGATCCATCAATAGCGCTTATCCATATTTGATTGATATATTCGCTTCTATCATCTGTCATCATAGCTTCTCTAATGGTATACACTACCTTGGTTCCATCACCAGAAACTTGCGCACTACTTACATTTTTAATTTTTAATACTTGTTCTGGGCTCCAATTTTTTTGTGCCAGTAAAATAAGGGGTAATAGGTAGACAAATAAGAGTAATTGATACTTTTTCATAAGATATGTTTTGATTAAAAATTAGCTATTTCAATTTAAATCATTTTGGTGGTTTATGCTTGCAAAAAATTCCTCTGATTTGTGTAACTCTATTTTCAACTTTTTAAGCGCAATTATGAATGTTCATCAAAAACCCCCGTTCTGCGCCAGTTTCAATTTAACTACTATAAACTTGGTCAAGAAGCAATAAACGCCTATCTTTGCCGTCCAAACATCGCGAGGTAGAGCAGCGGTAGCTCGTCGGGCTCATAAGGTTGATTAAAGGAAAAAATAATTAGTATAACTTATTGATATTAAACCATTTGAATAAAAACCAAGTGGTTTTTTTGTGTCTGTGCTAGAATTCTGTGCTAGATATTTAACCAAATATTTTAACACTTAAAGCAGCAGTTTCTACAGTACTTAATACTTGTGGGTCAAGGTAGTGGTCGCGTAGGACTTTGATGCCCGAATGAGAAGTAATCCTTCCTGTATTCTCACCCATTGCCTGGTAAGTCCATGTAAGGTAAGTTTTGCGAAGGTGTTTGAGGGTAATGTCTTTGGTTATACCAGCACATTTTCTGTAATGGGTAAATGCATCACTAACCTTCTCCATTAAAGTTCCAAGTGTGAAATAGTCTGCTTCCTCAATGATATTACAATCGGTATCCTTCTTTTGATCCCAACCCATTTGGTAGAGCAAGTCCTCAAGATCACTATTGATGGGAACTAATTTAGCGCTTACATCTACCTCGTTGGTAATCCTCTCTACTTTTAGGTTCCTAATCATAAAGAACTTGGTACCGTAATCACTTACAAATATATCGTTCCATTTCAAACTCAAAACCTCTTCTCTTCTTCCGCCGATGAATAGGAACAACTTAAAGATATTCTTTAGACCCGACATATTCATCTTATCAAACCTTCCCGCTTTGGTAGTTTGGTAGAGTGGGGTGCAAGTGTCTATTGCGTCCAAAATACTATCAAATTCATTTTTGGTAATGATGTTAATTTGGGACTTTGGGACACTCATCTTGATACACTCTTTAAAGTAGTTTTTCATGACTATGTCTTCTATATCAATTAAAAAATTAAAGAAAGTAGTAAGGGTTTGAATGATTTTATTGATGGTCTTAGGTTTGTACCTGTTGGTAATTAGGCCATAGAAATAGGAGACATCAGCGCGTCCAATCATATTAGGTTTAATCCACTTTACCTTCCTATTCTTTTTGACGCTGTCGTGAAATTGGGTTAGGTAGTTAAGTACCTCTGTTTTGTGTTTGCTGCTCACTTTTTTCTTGAGGTGGTTGTATATGCTTTCCCCCTTTAAGTAGTCATCATATTTAAGGATTGCTTCGGCCAGTGTATAATCATTGCCAACCTCAACCATAGGTTCTACTTTTTTGATGGTATTGTTTTTTACATCTTTTTTAAAAGTCAGCGCTTCTGCTATGGCGTCATCATAATTTTTTGATTTGAGAATTTTACTGCTGTGTTTGAAAGTTATAGGATCTATCAAGTTCATCCGGTAGGAGTGGTTCTCATAATTCTTACAGCCGCAATTATTCTTTCTACACTGCCTGCACCAGACTTTTAGTCCGTTGCGCTGATTCTTTGGTAATTTAAGTTTCATCACGAGTTTAATCGTTTTAATAGTTCTTCTTGTTGTTTGTTCTTGGGTTTAATTCTTGTGGTTGGCGCAGAAATTGAATGCTCGTTATCCATTTCAATTAGGAATAGCTCGCGTAGTTGGGTATTGCCGTCACAAAGGATTTTAAGTTTGTCCTTCCATAAGTGCGGGTACCTTTTTTTACAGTCAAGTACCAATGGCTTTAGATACTGCATTTGAACCTCTAACTGAAACACATAATGGTACTTTTCTGTGTGGATTTTTACATCATTCTCTTTTAACCAAGAAACAATAGCGTCTCTGTCTTTTTTTCTGATGATTCTACCAGCTTCCATTATTGATATTCTTGAAAAGTCTTTCATTTTTATTATCTCTGATTTTAATGTTTTAATAGGAGGTGGTTCGTTACTTTATAAATTCTAACGAAAAATTATTGTAAATAAAAATCGCAACGAAAAAAAGTTAACTAGCAAGTGTATGCTTGTTCCACGCGGAGCATGTGGGGTAATACCCCTGCCTCCTGTCCCCCTCCCTCCCTTTAAATAGGGAGGGTATCCCCCCTTAGTATAGAAAATACCGACAGTCAAATTTGGTCGTCAATGCCATTCAAAAAATTCCTGCCAAAATTTTCCAGAAATTCTGAACCCCTGTTAATATTTGATGAAAACACACCTTTGATATTTTTCAGATACTTTTCCTCAGTATTGATAGGTTCAATTTTAGCCCATTCATTTTCGACATCTTGTATTTGGGGATTAGGATCAATCTGGGACGCTTTAGTCTTGCAGCCAGCAATTATGCCTGTTATCTCACGGAGTCGTCTTAATACGAACCCATTTAGATTCCTGACATAATCTTTGGTAGTGAATAAGCCGTCGTGAATTGTTATTAGCGGAGCAGTAGGGTGTAGTTCATTAAACTCCCTGCAAATGACATTTAGGAGCAAGTAACTTTCAGCACGCTGAAGTAAATAAGAGAATCGCTTCTTGCCAATCAAACTGTGAATTTGATTTAGCCACTTTTCTACCCCTGGATATACTGTTTGGAACATCTGAATCTGAAGGTTATTATTTCTGTGACCTTTGTTCTCATCAAATAATACGTACATCATTGTACCCTTTAATTTCTCTCTGTCGTCCTTCTTTGCCACTCTTTTAGGTATATTATTATAGGTGTAATACCTATTCAAGAGGTCTGTGTAAAAATCAAGGTAGAACGGTGCTTGAGTATAATTGGTAATACTATCTATATCTGGAGCTGTAAAAAAATTACACCACATAAATGAAGAAGAGTTACTTAGGTTAGAAATAAAGGAACTAGTATAACCAGTATTACTAGAATAGTATATTACACCTGTATTACTAGTATCAATACTATCATTCTTAATTAACTCATTGTATAGTTCTGGGTAAATGGTTTTAAGATTATATCCAACTGTACTCTCATTATAGAATTTAGCTTGCATGATGGATGATAAGATGTAGGGTTGAGATGACGTTACATCTACACAAGTCAATGCTTTACCATTGAACAATAAGAATGGCCGCAGTAATCTTGGCAAGTTTGTAATTGATGAATTCAATCGATGATTTTTGGATGACACCTTATACCATGATTTACTTTCTTCTATTTGTTCAATATAGTAGATCCACCTACCAACTAAGTTCTGAACTAGCTTGATCTGGTATGGGTTGTTGTTTTGTATCCGAATTAGTAACTGCTGGCTAAAATTGGATATGAACTCGTATACCTTTGGGTCAAATGACAGGGCGTTGGATTCGAATTGGTCTAAAAGGAATTTGTAATCTGGCGCTGCATCATTAGCAGAGGTGTCTTTATCTGCGTGTTTGACAATCAATATTGATAATTTATTTGGTACGGTTTTGAACACAACTTCACCTGTATTGTATTTAGGTGTAATCCTATAACCTTGACAGTAGCCGCTGGAATTTCCGCCATTGGGATTGTGCCATGAGTTATCGGTTTCAATAATGGGGTCGGCTGGGTTCATTAATAAATCACGGATGACGTAAAAATCCTTGCTTCCGAGCACCTTTTTTAGTTCAGATGAGCACAGCTTGTGGTATCCGCTGTTGTTAATGTTTAGGCGGTAGTTGTCGTTTGTGTAAGTGATAAGGGATAGGAAGTAGTAAATTTTGTGCTTCAGGTTTGCTGCTCGGGTTGGCGATGCTTTTAAGGCATCAACCAACCCTGCAACATTTATTGATGCTGGTACTTTAACTAACATTTATTCATTCTTAAATTGGGAATAGGCGATTAATTCTCAACCAATCATCAATGGAGGAGCATACGATGTTAGTCGTATGCAGTTCCAAGTCAAGTTCTAATGAAATCCCAAAGGGGTGAATATATCCTTCTGCCCACTTCCTAACAAGCGGAGAAGCTGTGATGTAAAAAAAAGCGGCATAACCAATATCTTCCATTGTAGCAATTCGTCCATTTGTAATAAATGGGATGCCTTTAAAATGACACTTCAGACCATTTAAGACATCATCTTTTTCTTCTTGAGTTGTAATTCGTCCGTCTTCCATCCTACAAGCACCAAGTAAGTTTTCCCTGCTAATTTCACGGATAAAAAACTTACTAAAGTCGTTTTTTACTTTTACGATAAACTTAATCGTATTTTTTGTTTTCTTTCTAGTTTGAGCTCTCGAGCTCTTTCTTTTTCTGAATGCCATTGTGAATTAATTTATTTACAACCAACATTGATTGTAAATAAATCTTATCAAACTTCGCACCGCGTGCCAATAATTTAAAAATGCTTAAAATGACAGCTTTTAGAATATTCTAATTAGGATAATATTTTT
>CAMCHR010000050.1 GCA_945874755.1 Chitinophaga pinensis | reverse complement strand
TTGGAAGGCGTACAAATTAAAAAAGATGAAAAAACTTTTTTCTGGAGCGGTAAATATCATTTAGATATGAATACGCGTGATACTCTGGAAACACAATTAAATGTATTGGAAAATTTCCAACCAGTTGTGCCAGAAAGTTATCAGGATTGCGAAATTTTAATGTTAGGAAATTTGGTACCTGCTGTACAAAGTAGTGTCATCAAACAAATGAGAAATAGACCAAAATTAATCGTGATGGATACGATGAATTTTTGGATGGAAATTATGATGGATGACTTGAAGCATACGATTAGTTTAGTAGATGTTTTAATGGTAAACGATAGTGAAGCGAGACAATTAAGTGGTGAGTATAGCTTGGTCAAAGCTGCAAAAAAAATCATGGAGATGGGTCCAAAATATGTGATCATCAAAAAAGGTGAACACGGTGCTTTATTATTCCATCAAAACGAAGTCTTTTTTGCACCTGCATTACCATTAGAAGAAGTATTTGATCCAACTGGAGCAGGTGATACCTTTGCAGGCGGCTTTGTGGCGCATTTGGCAAAAACAAAAGACATTTCATTTGAAAATATGAAGACTGCAATTATTCTAGGAAGCGCCATGGCAAGTTTTTGTGTAGAGAAGTTTGGTACAGAGCGTTTGACAGAGATTAGTGTAAAGGATATCAAAGAACGTGTTGCATCTTTTGTTCAGTTGGTGAACTTTGATATTGAGTTGGTTTAAAATTATTTTTTTTAATTAAGAATATGAAAGTTGCAGTAGTCGGTGCCACGGGTTTAGTAGGCACTAAAATATTACAAATACTTGCAGAGCGTAATTTCCCTGTAACTGATTTAATACCAGTTGCATCTGCAGGTTCTGTAGGCAAGGAAGTTAGCTTTAAGAATAATTACATTAAAGTTGTGGGTATGGAAGATGCTATTGCAGCAAAACCTGTTATAGCAATTTTTTCTGCAGGTGGATCTACATCATTAGAGTGGGCGCCTATATTTGCTGCTGCTGGCATTCGTGTCATTGATAATTCTTCGGCATGGAGAATGGACCCAACAAAAAAATTAGTAGTGCCAGAGGTGAACGCTTCTGTATTAACTGCAGCTGATTTTATCATTGCGAATCCTAATTGTTCGACCATACAAATGGTGGTTGCATTGCAACCTTTACATGAAAAATACAAAATCAAAAGAGTTGTTGTAAGCACCTATCAAAGTGTGACTGGAACCGGGAAACAAGCTGTGGATCAATTATTCAGCGAGCGTAAAGGTGAAAAATTAACATCAAGCCAAATGGCCTATAAATATCCAATCGATTTAAATGTGATTCCTCAGATTGATGTCTTCTTGGAAAATGGATATACAAAAGAAGAAATGAAAATGGTAAAAGAGACTTGCAAAATTATGCAAGACGATACAATTAAAGTAACCGCTACTACGGTGCGTATTCCAGTAGTTGGTGGACATAGTGAAAGTTTGAATGTTGAATTTGAAAACGAATTTGATTTAAACGAATTGACCGCTTTATTGGCTCAAGCACCTGGCATAGTAGTGCAACAAGATGATGCTACACAAATTTATCCAATGCCATTATGGGCACATGAGAAAGATGATGTATTTGTGGGCAGATTACGAAGAGACGAAACGCAAGCGAAGACTTTAAATATGTGGATTGTAAGTGACAACCTACGTAAAGGTGCTGCTACCAATGCAGTTCAGATAGCAGAATATTTGTTGTCAAAGGGAATTATTTAGAAAAATTAGGATTTCGAATTGCTATTTATCAATTCAATGAATTCAGCTTCGGTAATTATTTTTATCGAGGCTATTTTTTTAGCTTTTTCTAATTTACTTCCAGCATCTTCTCCAACGATTAAATAATTTAATTTACTACTCACCCCGCTAAGGATATGTCCGCCTTTAGATTCTACCATAGCTTCTGCATCCGAACGCTTTAGCTGCATCAAGGTTCCTGTAAATAAAAAGTTTAATCCTTTAAGTGACCCATCCGTTGTTTGATGATTGGTTTGTTCCACATTCAATCCTAATTGTATTAGAGAATCAATCATATGGAGTTGAATTGGATCGTGAAAAAACTGAACAATACTACTTGCCACTTTAACACCTATATCTTCGAACTCCAATAATTGTGCTTCGGTGATGCGCGTCAAATCAAGTATATGGTTGATTTTGCTTGCAATTGTTTTAGCAGTCGTTTCTCCCACAAATCGGATACCTAAAGCATAAATAAATCTATGCAATGGCTGTTGTTTAGAGGCTTCGATTGAAGTTGTTAGGTTATCTACACTTTTTTTCCCAAATCCTTCCATTTGCCCAATCTGCTCAAAGTTTAAAGTATAGATTCCAGGAATGTCTTTTAGCAAACCAAGTTCAAAGAATTTTTTAATATTGGCCTCGCCTAAATTTTTAATATCCATTGCATCCTTACTCACAAAATGTGCAATGCGTTCTACAATTTGTGCGCTACAGTTGATATTATTACACCTCCAAACAGCTTCTGTACTTTCTTTCACTAAGGCGGTAGCACAAACAGGACAATGGGTTGGGAATTGAATCTTTTTTTCGATGCCTGCTCTTAGACTTGCAATGGAATGTACAATTTGTGGTATTACATCCCCAGCACGTTCAATAATGACTGTGTCGCCTAAAAGCAAATCCTTTTCAATAATATACTCTTCGTTGTGAATTGAAATACTCGAAACAGTAACACCTCCAATGGCCACTGGTTTTAATTTTGCTACGGGTGTGACAGCGCCAGTTCTGCCTACTTGAAATTCTACATTTTCCAAAACTGTGGTGGCTTGTCTTGCTTTAAATTTATAGGCAATGGCCCATCTTGGATGGTGCGATGTCATGCCTAATTTTTCTTGCAATGCTAGATCGTTTACTTTAACTACTAAGCCGTCAATTTCATAGGGCAATTGGTCTCTTCCAGATTCCGCAATTGCACAGTAATCAATGACATCTTGTATTTTGTTTACAATTTGTTTTTCTTTTTCAGGTGATCTAAAACCCATATTCCATAAAAATTCCAGGGTTCCACTATGGGTTTTTAAAATTGGGTTCACCGTTTTTCCAGGGATGGGCAAGGTATAACTGACATGATAGATGAACGCATCTAAATTTCTTTCTGCCACTTCCTTTGGATCTTTCATTCTCAAACTGCCCGATGCAGCATTTCTTGGATTGGCAAGAGGTGACTGTTGCTTTAATTTTAATTTATCATTAAAATTGTCAAATGCTTTTTTAGTCATGATGACTTCGCCACGAATTTCAATTTGTTGAATGCCATTTTCTGCAAGTGGAATTTGTAAAGGAATGGATCTAATTTGTTTGATGTTGTTGGTAATGTCTTCTCCTTCAACACCATCCCCTCTGGTACAGGCGCGCACCAAAAGGTCGTTTTCATAAATTAATGAAATACTAGCGCCGTCAAATTTTGGCTCAACACAATAAGTAATGGCATCGAGGCCAGCACTTTCTCTTGCTTTACGGTCAAAATCATGGAGGTCCTCTGCATTATAGCTATTCTCTAAGCTTAACATCGGAACCAAATGTGGTGCCGTTTCAAAATTAGTATTCAAACTATTGCCCACTCTTTGACTTGGTGAGTCAGGGGTAATTAAAGAAGAGTCTGTGGCTTCTATAGACAATAAGGCTTGATAAAGCTGGTCATATTCATAATCGCTAATCAAGGGTTCGTTGGCAACATAATATTGGTATTCATGAAACTGTAATACCTTTTTTAAAGTTATTAAATCAATACTTAAAGGAGCTGTTAAAAACTGCTTTGTTGTTTGTTGTAATGCTTGTATTTGTGCTTTATCGTACATGGGCGAAAATCTTCGCTAAAGTACAAACTTTAGCGCTTGCAAGCTCATTATTTGATACCTTTATGTACTAAATAATGGTATACTTATGTTGTATTCAATGACGGGTTACGGAAGGGCAGAAATGACATTTAACGACAAAACACTTTTAGTGGAAGTCAAGTCTTTAAACGGAAAGCAATTTGACGTTCGTTTAAACATTCCTTCCATCTTAAAACCAATCGAAGTTGAAATCAGAAATACATTAAATGAACACTTATTTAGAGGCAGTGTTGAGTGTTCCATTTTTGTTAGATCCAATGGTGCTTCAAAGCCTGTCAATATTAATAAAGAGTTAGCAAAATCCTATTACCAACCCATTGTTGAACTAGCAGATGAACTAGGCATTGGCAAGGAAAATATTTTGAGTACATTATTGAAAATGCCAGATGTAGTATCCTCTACCAACGAAGTTTTATCAGATGATGAAAAACAAGCCATTTTTAATTTATTAAAACAAGCCATTGACTTACTAAATTTGCACAGACAAGAGGAAGGGAAATCTATTGAATTGGATTTATTAGAACGAATTGCTGGTATTGAAGCGCAACAGGCTGCAATTGCAGTACTTGAGCCAAATAGAAGAACTAAGATTAAAGACAGCTTGATAAAATTATTAGAACAGCATGTAGGACCAGATAAGTATGATAACAACCGTTTGGAGCAAGAGTTGATTTACTATATCGAAAAAATCGATATCTCAGAAGAACGTGTTCGTTTAACAAACCACTGTGCTTATTTTAAATCGATCCTTGCCGAAAAAGATCCAAACAAAGGAAAAAAATTATCTTTTGTTTTGCAAGAAATGGGTAGAGAAATTAACACAACCGGGTCTAAGGCCAATGATGTGGACATTCAAAAAGCAGTCATTGTCATGAAAGATGAATTAGAAAAAGCGAAAGAACAAATCTTAAATGTGTTATAAATGGGGAAGTATAATCGTATAGTTTGTGGCATCTGTTTTTTAATCAGCATAGCTGCTTGTCAAACAATACCCTTATCTGAACAAAATACAATTCATCCAGACCATCAATGGAATAGCGCAAAGCCAGAAAAATATTTGTTCAATATCACCGATACCAATCAATTGTATAAAATTATTTTTGTCATCAGGCATCACAATGCGTATCATTATAAAAATATCTGGATTGAGCTAAGTCATACTAGTGCAAATGAGCCAGCGAAAACAGCAATATTCAATTTGAATTTGGCAAATGATCAAAAAGGTTGGCTAGGCACTGGGATGGATGACATCTTTGATCAACGTATTCCATTGTATTCAAAGCCAATTAAATTAAAGTATGGCATGCATTCCTTCACCATCAAGCATACGATGCGTGAGGATCCGCTTCAAAATATTTTATCTACAGGCATACGAATAGAAAAAGCTACTTTATAAAATGAATATGCGTTTTTCCATATCAAAATTAGTATGGGTTAGAATTATTTATTGGCTATTTCTAACCTACATGGTCGCTGCGTTTATTTGGTGGTATGTGGCCCTAGTTAAGCAAAATGATTTACTGACTGCAACAAAAATTGAAACCCTTACTGTAAGAGGTGCAGTAGATCAAGCACAAATTGCATCCATCGAAGCCTTTGCTACTCGGAAAACGAAACAATATATTGGAGAAGGTTTGACATTTTTATTGCTATTTCTATTGGGGGCCATCTACGTATACCGTTCATTATTGAAGCAATTAAAATACTCGACTTTACAACAAAATTTTATGATGGCGGTCACGCATGAACTCAAGACGCCGATAGCAGTTACGCAATTAAATTTAGAGACAATTGTAAAAAGAGATTTACAGCCAGAGCAACAACAACATTTAATTCAGAATACGCTTAAAGAAACAAAACGATTAGACGCTTTGTGTAATAATATTTTATTGGCTTCACAATTCGAAATGGGGCAATATCAAAATAATAAACAAATGGTGGATCTTTCTGACATTACTGTTCAATGTATACAATCTTTTGAAGAACGATACTCAAATAGAAACTGTATTCCTTCAATTGATGCATCTATTCAGCTTCAAGGCGAACCTTTATTATTACAATTAATGATTAATAATTTATTGGACAACGCCAATAAATATGCAGCTCCTGAGACACCTATTTGTATTGACTTGCATGCAGTTGGAACAAGCATTGAGTTGACTATCAAAGACCAGGGAATTGGAATTGCATTAGAGGAAAGATCAAAAGTATTTGAAAAATTTTATAGAGTGGGTGCAGAACAAACCAGAACAACCAAGGGTACTGGATTGGGATTGTATTTATGTAAAAAAATTGTCACATTCCACGATGGCGCTATTTTCGTCAAGCCAAATCAACCCAAAGGAAGTATTTTTGTAGTCCAACTCAAGGCAGATTAATCATGCAAAAACATAGTATCTTATTGGTGGAAGACGAAGAACATCTTCATGAGGCCTTGAAGCTGAATTTAGAAATGGAGGGGTATGAGGTGGATTCTGCATTTGATGGTGGGGATGCTTTAAAGAAAATCCAATCTGCTCATTATGATCTACTGATTTTGGATATTATGTTGCCTACTCTGGATGGCTTTAGCATCACAGAACGTATGCGATTGAATAATAACCAAACACCCATATTAATATTAAGTGCAAAAAATACAAGTGCTAATAGGGTTCAAGGATTAAAATTGGGTGCGGACGATTATTTAACCAAGCCATTTAATTTAGAAGAATTGATTTTAAGGGTAGCAAAACTGATTCAAAAAAACGCGCAACAAACCAATGCTTCCCCGCAGATGGATAGCTACCAATTTAAAGGACATACCATCGATTTCAACGCTTCAGAGGTATTGCTTGCTTCTGGCAAAAAAATCACCCTTACTAAAAGAGAATTGTTATTATTAAAATTGCTCATTGAGCATAAACAGAATGTAGTCACAAGGGAAAAGATCCTGCAATTGGTCTGGGGCTACCAAGTCTTCCCAAACACCAGAACGATTGATAATTTCATTCTTAATTTTAGAAAGTACTTCGAAATAGACCCAAAGCACCCAAAACACTTTATTTCCATGCGAGGGGTAGGCTATAAATTCCAAGATTAATCCCCCTTAACGCAATGTTTGGGCAAAATTTTCGTTAGTATTTATAGATAATTTTAGCCCATGTCATTGACCTCTATCCAAGACTTTGTAGAACCTATAAACCTATCTTTCTTATCAAAGGATGAAGGTTATCGGGATACCCAGCTCGGCAAGCATATTAAATCTTATGAAAATCAACTGCCTGATATCAAGGATGCGGATATCGTATTGATTGGTGCTGGGGAGTGCAGGGGCGCTGGATTTGCATTGAATGGTTTTGAAGCTGCCAATGCAGTTAGAGCGGCTTTGTACAATTTATATTATTGGCATGCGCAGGTGACGATTGCAGATATCGGGAATGTAAAACTTGGGCAGACTATTCAAGATAGTTATGCTGCATTAAGAACAGTGATTGCAGAATTGATTCTGCAAAATAAAAAAGTGGTTATTATGGGTGGATCTCATGATCTAACCTTGCCTCAGTACCATGCCTATACTGCGATTCCTACCTTAGTGAATGCGGTGGTGGCAGATGCTAAAATTGATCTAGATTTAGAAGCTAGGTTGCCATCGGATCATTTTTTAGAAGAATTATTTACAGGACTGCCGAATCATTTAAACCATTATGCACATATTGGTTTTCAAAGTTATTTTATGCATCCGCATATGCTTGAAACAATTGATAAGCTAAGGTTTGATTGTTTTAGATTGGGTGTGGTCCGTGAAAGTATCGAAGAGATGGAGCCAGTCATTAGAGATAGTCACATGATGAGTTTTGATATTAGTGCCATCCAACATGCACAAGCACCTGCAAATATCATTACATCCAATGGTTTTAATGGAGAAGAAGCCTGTGTGTTGATGCAATATGCAGGGATGAGTTGGAAAACTAGTTCTATTGGTTTATTTGGATACCAGGCAGAACTAGATCACCATGGATTGACAGCGATTCAGATGGCGCAAATGATTTGGTATATTATAGATGGCGTGCATCGTGGTAAAAAAGAAGCGCCATTGACTTCCTTAGATCGCTTCAAAGAATTTCAAATTGCTTTTTCAGATATTGATACACAGTTTTTACAAAGTAAAAGCACAGGGAGATGGTGGATGAAATTACACAGTGGAGAATGGATGCCTTGTAGTTACAAGGATTATTTAATAGCTTCTAATAACGAAATTCCAGAAAGATGGCTAAGAGCATTAGAAAGAGAGTAAACCCATTTAAGTTTGAAAATTTATTAAAATTATTATTCATTGCAGTAGCAACAGTAATGATTTTAAGTGCCTGTTCAGTATCGCAAAAAACATTACTAAGTGCTGAAGGGGTGAAGGGCGCACATATTGGAATCGCTATTTACAATGATACAAAGGGACAGTGGCTGACCAAATACCAGAGCGATCATTTTTTTACACCAGCAAGTAATACAAAAATATTAGCTACATACTTAGGCTTACAATTTCTTGGAGATTCCTTACCAGGATGGAAAATGGCAGAAAATGCTGACACTTTATTTTTAATGCCACTTGGGGATCCTAGTTTTATGCACCCTGAATTTAGTTTTCAACCAGTAGTAGATTTAATCAAAAACACAAAAAAGCAAATTGTAGTGGTCGGTAATCAACAAGATCATTTTGAAGTATTTGGGAGAGGCTGGTCCTGGGGTGATTATGACCAAGATTATCAACCAGAAAGAAGCAGGATGCCGATTTATGGCAACGTAGTACATTTTTACCAAAGCAATCAAAAAATCACTTCCATTAAGCCTTTCTATTTTTTTAGAGACAATGTAGATTTAGACAAAGTAGTAGAAAAAAACTGGTCAAGAAATAGGTTGGGAAACCGCTTTTTCACGACGAATGAAAATAATAAAAGCAAATATTTTCAAGTCCCTTTTAGCCAAGAAGTTGCACCAATGCTTTTAGCGGTTGACTTATTGAGTGACACTTTAGGTAAAAATATCAAATTTCAGAATTATATTCCAAGACCAATAAATGCTTTCAAAACTATTAAAACTGTGCCAACAGATAGTTTGCTAAAAATAATGATGCTGCGCAGTGATAATTTTTATGCAGATCAAATCGTATTGATGGCAAGTGAAAAATTATTGGGTAAGATGGATGATGCAGCATTGATAGATACCGTTTCTAAAACATTCTTTACAAATTTACCTCAGCGTATGCGCTGGGTAGATGGAAGTGGATTAAGTCGATACAATTTAAACACGCCAGAAAATTATATTGCTATTTTACAACAGATGCAAGCTAAGTTTGGAGAAGCGCGTGTTAAAAATATTTTTGAAAAGGGTGGAGAAGGTACCATCTCTGCCTACTATAAAAATTTCCCAGGAACCATGTATGCTAAGACAGGCACTTTGGGAGGCCAAGTGGCATTGAGTGGATTCATCTATACGCCTAAGCAGCAGAAATTATATTTTTCCGTATTGGTAGCGAACCACATGAGTCCATCAAGTACGCAAGTTAGAAGAGCTGTTGAGGCTTACTTAACTAAGGTTACTAAAGGGATGTAAGAAAAATTGATTTCAAGTTTTTCCTTAACCTATTGGTAGGATATACTTCATAGGACAATTCTATTTACTTTACTTGCTAAATAATCGATCTAAATAGTCTTCATTGAATTCAATGAAGGTAGGTGCCCCCGAAGCAGTGTTATTTGGGATATCACATTCGCTTAGTGATTCAATTAATCCATGCATTTCCTTTTGTCCTAAATTCTGTCCAGTTTTAATGGCCATTTGACGTGCCATACATCGAATTAATTTTTCTCTTTTACTGAATTTTAAATCGGCACTAAAATGTTTAAACTGTTCTAATAAAAGTTCGATCGCATTTTTTTCGTTACCAGCAAGTACATCTGCTGGGATACCTTGAATGATAAAACTATTTTGGCCAAATGCTTCTATTTCATATCCAATATTGGCTAGATCTTCCACCATCTCTTCGAGCAATACAGCGTCACTCGCACTTAATTCCAATACAACTGGGAATAAACTTTTTTGTGTGGCATGGGGTTGTGCACTTGCTTTTTGATACTTTTCGTACAAGACCCTTTCATGTGCTAATTGCTGGTGGATGATAATGATTCCACTCTTGGTTGGTGCAATGATATAGGTTTGATGCAGCTGCATTAAAAAGGCATCTTCAGGAACAGACAAGGAAGCGTCCTCTTTGTATAAACCCATCGAAGAAGGCTTGACAATGAATTCCTGGTTTGCAGTGGGTAGTTCAGTAAAAAAATCTTTCCAATTCTGCTGTCCTGCTTGCCCTGTTTTTGGAATAAAATGTGCTTGATTTTTTTGTGTAAACCCTTCATACAATGACTTCCTAGATGTCTCTTGCACTTGATTTTCCGAAAAAGGTTTTTGAATGGCATCCAATTGTTGAATATTGGCGTCTAAAGAAAAATCCAAAGAAGGGGCAATGCTAAACTGCGCCAAAGCATGTTTTACAGCTGCTTGAACAAATGCATAGATGATCTTATCGTCTTCGAATTTAATTTCTTGTTTTGTAGGATGCACATTGATATCTACTTTCGATGGATCTACATCGATGTATAAAATGTAACTTGGAAAACTATCTTTTGCGATTAAACCATCAAATGCATTGGCGATGGCATGGTGCAAGTAAGCGCTTTTAATGAATCTTCTATTGACAAAAAAGTATTGGTCGCTTCTTGTTTTTTTTGCAGTCTCTGGCTTACCAACAAAACCGGATATAGTCAAGTAGTCTGTATGTTCTCCAACTGTCACCAATTTGCTTTGATAATGATTGCCTAGCACTTGAATGGCTCTTTGTTTAAAGCTGCCTCCATCCCAATGGTAGACTTCTTGACCATTGTTATTTAAATTAAAATAGATCTCAGGAAAAGCCAATGCCACCCTTGTAAATTCCTCTAGTATATGTTTAAGTTCTGCGGAATTGCTTTTCAAAAAATTTCTTCTTGCTGGCACATTGAAAAATAAATTTTTCATACTGATACTCGTTCCAACAGGTGTTGCAACTGGAGCAGTCGAAATCACTTTACTATTTTCAATAGAGACTTCCGTACCAACTTCATCTTCTGGTCTTTTTGTTTTTAATTGCACTTGTGCCACCGCAGCAATAGATGCCAAGGCCTCGCCTCGGAATCCCATCGTGCGTATTTGAAATAAATCTTCGATCACAGATATCTTACTAGTCGCATGCCTCGCAAATGCATTTTGAGCATCTTTTTCAGACATGCCCTTGCCATTGTCAATCACCTGAATCAAGGATTTGCCTGCCTCGTTAATAATCAGTCGAATTTCCGTAGCTTCTGCATCTACCGCATTTTCCAATAATTCCTTGACAGCACTGGCTGGTCTTTGTATGACTTCGCCTGCCGCAATTTGATTGGCAATATGATCTGGTAGTAAATGAATTGTTTCGGCCACTTATTTAACTATTTTAAAGTGTGTAAAAGTAGTAAATTTGAGTCTTAATAACGAACCTTATGCAGAGAACAGCGGACATCCAAAAATTAAGCCATAAATACCTTCCAGCCGACTTCCTGATAACGGATTGGGCTTGTTTGGAGCCTTTTTTCAAAGAATTAAATGACCGACCTATCCTTTCTGTAGAAGATCTAGAGGCATGGTTGACAGATTTGAGTGAATTGGAAGCATGTATCAGTGAAGATGCTTGTTGGAGACAAATCAAAATGACCTGCGATACGACAGATAAAAGCTTAGAAGATGCATTTACTTTTTTCTGTATGGAAATTCAACCCAAGATGCAACCCTATGCAGATGCATTGAATAAAAAATTGATTCAATGCCCTTTTACTGCAGGGTTAGATCAAGCAAAATACCATACTTATTTAAGGTCAGTCAAAAAAAGTATTGAATTATTTAGAACAGAGAATATTCCTATTCAAGCCGAGTTAAGTGTTTTACAACAACAATATGGTGTTATTGCTGGCAAGATGACCATCGATGTAGGTGGCAAAGAATATACTTTACAACAAGCCGCTCAATTTTTAGAAAACGAAGACCGTGCATTTAGAGAAGATGTCTATCGAAAAATTCAGACAAGAAGACTACAAGACCAGGAAGCGATGCACGACTTGTTTACAAGCTTAATACAAAAAAGACATCAAGTAGCTTTGAATGCTGGATTTGAAAATTATCGTGATTATAAATTCGCAGAACTTGGACGTTTTGATTACACCAAAGAAGATTGTTTTCAATTTCATGAGGCGGTTAAGCTGCATGTGATGCCTTTGATCGAAAAAATTTATACGCGTAAAAAAGAAAAGCTAGGAGTAGACATGCTTAAGCCTTGGGATTTAGAAGCAGAACCTGCTGGCACCAAACCTTTGCGCCCATTTATGGACGGAAAAGATTTGTATGAAAAATCTGTTGCCTGCTTTGAACAATTGGATCCTTTCTTTGCAGACTGTTTACGAAAAATGAATGAGCTTAAACATTTTGATCTTGAAAGTAGAAAAAGCAAAGCGCCGGGTGGATACAATTGTCCTTTAGCAGAATCAGGGGCGCCATTTATTTTCATGAATGCAGCTGGGCAGATGAGCGACGTGACAACAATGGTCCATGAGGGCGGACATGCAATCCATTCTTTTTTATCACATCAATTGTCATTGAGTGCTTTCAAAGAGTATCCAATGGAAATTGCAGAAGTAGCAAGTATGTCCATGGAATTATTTAGCATGCAGCACTGGCAACCCTTTTTTGAAAAAGAAGCAGACTTAAAAAGAGCGATAGAGCATCAATTAGAAAGAACAATCACCATTTTCCCATGGATTGCCATCATTGATAAATTCCAACATTGGGTGTATACGCATCCTGCGCATACGATTGAGCAAAGAACCAATGAGTGGCAAAATATTGTAAAAGAATTTTCATGCAAGACTTTGAATCAATCTGGTTTAAAAGAATTTAGAGCGATAGGATGGCAAAGACAATTGCATTTATTTGAAGTGCCATTTTATTATATCGAATATGGGATTGCACAATTGGGGGCGATAGGCATGTGGATGCAGTATCAAAAAAATCCTACACAAGCATTAGAAAACTACATGAATGCTTTAGCATTAGGTGGCACTAAGACCTTACCTGAATTGTATCAAACTGCAGGCTTGGAATTTAATTTCTCTCCTGAGTATGTTAAAAATTTGATGGAATTCACCAACCAAGCACTTGAAAAATTATACCATTAATTGCTTCTATGGACGCATAAAAAAAAGACCTCGAATCTTCGAGGTCTTTTTTTTATGCGTTGTTTCCATTTTCTGAACTAGGTCCTTCAGGTCTTGGCCCATTATTAGGACGAGGCCCATTTGGTCCGCTTTGGTTTGGTCCTTGTGGACGTGGACCGTTATTTGGACGAGGTCCATTTTGATTTGGCCCCTGAGGTCTATTCCCTTGAGGTCTCGGTCCATTTGGATTCTGTCCTTGTGGTGCTCTATAATTTCTTTCTTGATCTCTTCTGCGTCGATCGTTCTTTTCTAATGAACGTAAACTTATCTGACCCACTAACTCTACAAATTCAGGTTCTACTTCTTTATTCTTACTTGTGATTTCTACAGCTTCTAATTCTTCTACCGCAATACCTTGTTGATTCAGTTTTTTAATTTCCTTAACGCGCTCAATTGTTAATGGGAAATGCTTGGTATTGTTAGGAAGGGTATACCACATTAAATTCTTAAAAATATCTTTCTTGATTAAAAATGCAGTCCCCATTTGAGTTTGTAAATTGTCTGCGTAATCAGGAAAGGCTTGCAATGCATCTAAATAAGTATCTAATTCAAAATTCAAGCAACATTTTAAACGACCACATTGGCCACTTAATTTTGTTTGGTTGATGGATAAATTTTGATAACGTGCAGCAGTGGTGTTGACACTTTTGAAATCGTGTAACCAAGTACTACAACAAAGTTCACGACCACAACTTCCAATACCTCCAACTTTTGCGGCTTCTTGACGAATACCTATTTGGCGCATTTCGACTTTTACTTTAAACTCATTTGCAAAAATTCGGATGAGTTCTCTAAAGTCAATACGATCATCTGCTGTGTAGAAAAAAGTACCTTTCTTGCCATCCGCCTGTAATTCGATCTCGCTTAATTTCATCTGTAATTTCAATTCTCTTGCATGTGCCCTACTTTTAGCCAACATGTCTGATTCTCTACCCTTACTTATTTTAAAGCTCTCAATATCTTTATCCGTACTTGCTCTAAGGATTTTCTTAATCTCAGGATGAAATTCATCCGTTCCGCTTTTTTTCAATTGCATACGAACAAGCTCTCCAGTCAAAGAAATTTCTCCGAGGTCGAAGCCGTTCACGCCTTCCACTGTCACATAATCTCCTTTTTCAAAAATTTGGAAAGTAGGGTTTCTAAAAAAATCTTTTCGGCTTCCTTGTTTGAAGCTTACTTCTACTACCCTACATTGACTCGCTGTGTCATCCACAGGCAAGTCTCTTAACCAGTCATGTACATTTA